>CAZQJI010000008.1:15559-57279 GCA_964593475.1 uncultured Bacteroidota bacterium
GTCTCTGGATTGCTTCGCATATTTTTGCAAATCTCAAGCCCGTCTATATCGGGCAACATCAGGTCAAGGATCAAAAGGTCCGGTTTATCGGTTGTCAAATAACGTAAGAATGATTCTCCATTGGCAAATTTTTTTGCCTTAAAACCTGCTCTTTGAAGATGAAGGGCTACAAGTTCAAGTATATCTTTATCATCTTCAATAATTGCGATTGTTTTCTCCATAATTTTCACCTCAATTTAAATTTTTTATCATAGTTCAAAACATTGTATTTATTCAAAATCTCAATGACTTTATCAATCGGTATTGCCTCAACTTTTCTGCCAAGATACCCGGTCATTGTGGTCGCTTTTAAGAGCGAATTATAAATTGCTTCCTCTGTCGCTTCAACGACAGCTTGAAAAAGTGGAGAAAGAGCCGAGTTCGGGAGAACTTTTATCGTCTGAGGTTGATAAATTTCGTCTGTTTGTTTGATTCTGCAATCTGGATTGGTTGAAAACGCAATCACATAATCACCACTTCCATTTGTTGAAGGTGAACCAGTTCTCGCAAGCCCGAGCATCGCTCTTTTCGCAAGCCGTTTCAATTGATTTGGCATAAGCGGAGCATCTGTGGCAACGACAATTATTATTGAACCATCCGCTTTCTGAAGCTCATCTTTGAGATAAAATCTACCGAGTTCAAGCCCAACCGGGGCTCCATTTATCGTCAAAATTCCACCGAAATTTGTTTGAACCAGAACTCCAACCGTCCACCCGCCCAGATTTTTAGGCAAAACTCTTGAGGATGTTCCTATTCCACCTTTCCATCCGAATGCAATCGTTCCAGTCCCCGCCCCAACAGAACCTTCTTCAACTTCACCGGAACTTGCTGAGTTTATAGCATCAAGGACATCTTGATATGTTATAACCCTTTCCTGAATCTTGTTGAGATATCCATCGTTTGTCTCACCGACAACTGGATTAATTGAGCGAATTTCCATCCCGGATTTTTCAAGCGTATATTGAATTAAAGCATCAGCAACCTTCGGAACAGAAAGCGTATTTGTAAGGGCAATTGGCGTCTCAAGTTCCCCGAGTTCTTCAATCTGCGTTGACCCCGCAAACTTCCCGAACGCATTTCCCGCATAAAATGCACACGGAACTTTCTCTTTGAATAAATCACCTTCATGCGGAATTATCACAGTTACACCCGTTCTTATGCTGTCTCCTTTTATAATTGTTTTATGCCCGACTTTCACTCCTTTGACATCTGTTATCGCATTATATTTTCCCGTCGGCAAAACTCCGACGACGATTCCAAGTTCCCTTGCCCTGAATCTTTTTTCAATGCCTTGCGCTTTCATATTGCAGTTAAAAATTTGTTGCAATAGAATTAAAAAAATTAAAATTCGCATCTCACTCACCCCACTTTTTGTATAAGTTATGTTCAACTTTAAAAAGTGACAGAATTTTTCCAGCAATGAAGTCGGCAAGATCTTCAAATGTTTTCGGTTTTTGATAAAACGCCGGGGATGCAGGCAAGATCTTTGCACCTGCTTGAGTAAGTGTGAGCATGTTCTGTATGTGGATCAAATTTAAAGGCGTCTCTCTGAAGACAAGGACAAGTTGACGATTTTCCTTCAAACAAACATCGGCGGAACGCTCAATTAAATTTGATGAAATTCCGTTTGCGATACCTGATAGAGTTTTAACTGAACACGGCACAATAACCATACCTTCGGTCTCAAATGAACCACTTGAAATCCTCGCTGTTAAGTCCCTGAAATTGTATTTAAATATCTTCCCCTTTTCAACTTCATCCCCGAATAAATTTTTGAAAACATCCATCGGCTCATTATTTTTCAAATCAACCCCGCATTCATCTTTCAAAACATAATTCCCATAATCTGAAACCACAAGATGAACCTCAAAACCATAAATCAAAAAAGCTCTTATAGTTCTCAATGCGTAAATCCCTCCGCTCGCCCCCGTAACTCCAACTATAACTCTTCTCTGATTTTCCATCTGATAACTCTCTCAATTTTTTGTTTGAAAATACGAAAAGTATATCTTTCCGCAATGATAAGCATGGTTAGAATCGCTCCTGTCAAAATTATATTTTTAAACTTTAAAATCACAAAATAAAACCCACGCTCAAAAGACACAGCGATGACCACAGCGAAAAAAGAAGCAAATTGAATTAAAATTTTTTCAGCCGAACTTAATTTCTCAACAGGTTGACTCAACGGAAGATCGGACGAAATTAAAGCGACGATGTTAAAAAATATCTTCGTCAAAATTGCAGTTGTTAAGATATGAAGCAAAACGATTTCAAATGATTTCAATGAGAGAAGATATAAAATTGAAAACAACACAAGCAAAGGGATCAAAATGTGATGCCATAAAACTTTGAGGGCGCCTTTCACCACATAAAAAACTTCATCAATTGAGATAAAATTATAAACCCAGTTTGCCTCATAATTGCGATGGCTTACAATTGCGGTAATTCCAGCGGTCACATTGAAAAAAATTGACACAAGCATCAGGACATTTGCTTTTGAAGTCGGCTCAATCAAAGGATTTTTGACTTCGTCAAAAAGCAAGAAATAAAGAAATATCGCAATTCCGATCACAAACGCAGAGAAAATTTTAACCATGACCGACCTGTCTCTTCTCAAATGGATGTAGACAAGTTCATATATCGCAAATTCAATCTCTCTTTTGAAAAGAAACTTCCTGAGGAATTTTATAATCTTAAACACAGCATACTTCCCAGCTTCGCCGGTTGTCTGTGACGAATCAATTATATTTTTCAGCGTTTCAATCTTCAAAACAAAAACTGGAGAAAACAAAATAAGCAATGCAACAGTGATGGAGAAAACATCAAAAAAACTTAAACTGACTTCTTTAAAACCAGCGAAGAAAACAAAGAACTTTGAAGCGAGAACCTGCGGGATGAGAAAGGAAAAATTCTTTAAAACTTCTTCAATCAATGTGAATAAATCACCTGAAAAATTTGAACCTGTGAAGAACTTGTTTATAATCTGATAAACAAAGAAGGTAATGAAAACTGCCATAATTTGTGCTGGGAACAAAAACTTTTTCAATTTTGAAAGTTTGAGCCCGCGCCCGATGAAAAGCATAAACAACAGGACAAGATTTGATGTGATGAGGACAACTAAATTTGAAACGACAAAATAAGAAAAAGAAACGCTCAAACCGTTAATCTGTAAAATTCCAGACAAACCGAGAAATAGAATCATCAGCGATGGAGGTAAATTGAGGGAAAAACTTAACATGAGAATAAAGAAAAGAAAGTTCATATATTTCGCAAACCTATACGAAGCGGGATCAACCGGCAATGAAACGAAAAAATCTATCTCACCCGGATTTAAAACAAGCGTCTCAAACTCAACAAGGACGGTGAAGATCACAAGCAAAATTTCAATTGAAAAAACGATAAATGAAAAATTCAGAAGAAATGACACAATTTCTGATTCCGGGATAACCGATGCCCCATCCGCCGGAACAATTGAAAACGCAATCGTCAGAGAAAGCAGTGAAAACCACAAAAAATTTGTTGTGAGAATTAAAACAATCCTTCCGTAATTTGCTTTACCGGGTTTTTTTGAGCGAAGATCAATTTTTAAGAGAAATTTAAATATCTCTACGGGAGAAATCACGATGTCTAATTGTTTTGATTTTTCTTTGAAAGCAAAATCTTTCTGTATTTTCTCACCGCTCTCAAATGTTCAGCATAAGTTCGTGAGAAGACATGCCTTCCTGTTCCATCAGAGACGAAATACAAAAATTTGTGCTTTTCTGGATATAAAACAGCAAGAATTGCACTGCGCCCGGGATTATTGACTGGTCCGGGTGGCAGACCTTTGTTTAAGTAAGTGTTGTATGGTGACTCAATTTTCAAATCTTTATAAAGCAATCTCCTTGGACCATCGGGGATTATATATTGAATTGTCGGGTCTGCCTCAAGCGGAATGTTACGCTTCAAACGGTTGAAATAAACGCCTGCAATTCTCGGTTTCTCATCGTCAAATTTTGCTTCGCCCTCAACTATTGAAGCAAGCGTTACAACCTGATGCGTTGTTAAGCCAATTGCTTTTTCCCTTTCTCTCAACGAGTCAGAGTAAAATTTCTTAAACTCCAGAACCATTTTTTTAACTACATTTTCCTCATCATCTCCCCAGATAAAAATGTAAGTATCGGGCATTAGATAACCTTCAAGACCTTTTGCATCAATGCCAAGATTTTTTGCAAAGTTCGGGTCATTTACAAGATCCATAAACCTTGCGGAATCAATTCCGACCTTCTGGCTTAAAATCCCCGCAATTCTTTTTGCTGTTAATCCTTCTGGAATTGTAACTGAAACGGACATGATATACTTTGGATTGACTATTTCATTTACAACAACAGCGATCGGTAAATTATCCGTTAAAATATATTTTCCCGCTTTCACTTTTTTATCAAAGCCGAAAATTTTTCCTGCGTAATAAAATAAAGTTTTGCTTCTCAAAATTCCCTCTGAATCCAAAATCTTTACGACCTCTCTAAAAGAAGCATTTTTCGGTATCTCAACAATTGTAAATTTGGTCGGTGGAAGATTGAAAACGAAAAATTGATTTATGATGATGTAAAAAATGCCAAGTAAAATTAGCAGTGAAAAATTTTTGACCAAGTTTGCAATGTTAAGCGAATTTTTGCCCAATTTTTCTGCGATAAATTTGTTTTTTTCTCTAAATTCTGCTGATTCTCTTTCAAGCCGACGGGACTCGTCAATGATCCTTTCATACAATCTCTTAACAGCCATATCTGAAAGGGGTCCGAAGTTATGTTTAACGACATTTTCAATGACCTGTCTTTCCCTTTCGGGAGAATAAATTGGAAGTTGCAGTTCCTGTTTGAGTTTTCCTATTTCATCTGCGTATCTTGCCCTTTTATTCAGAAGGCGAACGATTTTAACATCAACTTTATCAATTTTTTTCCGCCACTTTTCTATCTCGTTAAATTTATTTTTCCTCCTGAACCAGCCCATTTTTAAGTTCTGTTATGAATTCATAAGCAATTTGAGAACATTTTGATATTTCTTCAATGTTAAAAAGTTTTTTTATCAGCGCAGAGCCGACAACCGCGCCATCAGCCCATTCCCACGCTTTGAGGACATGCTCTCTTTTTGATATCCCGAAACCAACCACGAAAGGTTTTGAAGAATTAACTTTTACCCTTTTCATAAAGTTTTCAAATTCCACACCACCGAAATTTTCCCTCTCACCCGTTACTCCCGTAATAGAGACACAATAAACAAAGTGAGTTGATTTTGAAGAAATTAATTTGATCCTTTCATCTGTTGAAGTTGGAGCAACTAAAAATATATTGCTCAACCCGAATTTTTGCGAAACATTGATTAAGTCATCTGCTTCATCAACTGGCAAATCAGGGACAATCAAACCATCAACACCATTATCAATTGCCTCCGAAACAAACTTATGAATACCGAAATTTAAAATTGAGTTGAAATATCCCATTAAAATTATCGGAGTTTGAAACTTTTTTCTGAACTCAGAAACAATGTTAAAAATTTTCCTCAAATTAACTCCGTTTTTCAAAGCAATGTAAGATGAGCGTTGTATTGTCGGTCCATCAGCGATCGGGTCACTAAATGGAATTCCAATTTCAATCATATCGCTTCCAGCGCGGTGAAGTGCCTCAAGGATCGGAAGCGTTGCATTTTTAACAGGGAATTCCGGTGTTATGTAAGGTATCAAAATTTTTTCCCCTCTGCTTAAAACATTTTCAATTCTGTTCATAAATTCTTTGATTTAAATTTTCAAATTAGGTATCGGACTTAATCCGTAATCGCTTTTTATCCCGTTTTTCAACTTTATATAGCCAACAAAAGCGATCATCGCAGCATTATCAGTGCAATATGATAAATCCGGGATGTAAAGTTTTATCCCTTCGCTTTCTGCTCTTTCCTTCATCCTTTTTCTCAATTCAGAATTTGCAGCGACGCCACCGGCGATTGATATATTTTTGACTTTAAAATCTTTCGCTGCTTTTATCGTTTGTTCAACGAGCGCATCAACAACCGCACGTTGAAAGCTTGCGCTTACATTTTTGACTATTTTCATTTTCTCTTTTTCGTCAAGATTTTGAAAGTTAATTTTTTTCAAATAATAAAGAACTGCTGTTTTCAAACCGCTGAAGCTGAATTCATATTCATCATCTTTACTTGAAGATGGAATTGGTCTCGGGAATTTAACAAAATCCGGATCGCCCTCGCGAGCAAGTTTATCAATCAATGGTCCACCCGGATAACCAAGCCCGAGAAGTTTTGCGACCTTGTCAAATGCTTCACCAGCTGCATCATCTCGTGTTTGACCGAGAAGTTTCAATTTCAAAAAATCTTCAACAAGGACAAGCATCGTGTGCCCGCCGGAGACAATTAAAGAGATAAACGGAAAATCGGGATGTTCTTCGGATAAAAAAGTTGAAAAAATGTGCCCTTCAAGATGGTTGACGCCGACAATTGGAATTTTCAAGGCAAAAGCCATTGCTTTTGCAAAACTAACACCGACAAGCAAAGAACCAATCAAACCAGGTCCATAGGTTACGGCGATCCCTTCAAGTTCCTCTTTCTTCACACCCGCACTCGTCAAAGCTTCATCAACAACTCTGACGATAACTCTTTGATGTGCCCTTGAAGCAAGCTCGGGAACCACACCACCATATTTTGAATGAAAATACTGCGATGAAACAATGCTTGAAAGCAATTTCCCATCCTCAAGAACAGCTGCCGATGTCTCGTCACACGATGTCTCTATTCCAAGAATTTTCATCCTGCCATCGGAGGTTTTTTAAAAAATTAATCAAAAATCTCTTTCATTGCAATTGAACCCTTGAAATAAAGCCAAAACTTTTGTATAATCAATTAAAAAAGCCCAGTGTGAAAGCTGTTAATTTCGTGCTTAACTCATTCCTTGACTTCATTTTTATTTACGAATGTGAAATTTGTCATCAACATCTGGAAAATAGAAAAACAATAATCTGTTCTGATTGTTTGGGGAAAATTGAAAGAGTTGAAGCAATTGATATGAGAAAAAGTTTTGAATCAAAATTCGGTGCTGATGGATTCATAAGCAAAGCTTTCTCATGTTTTTATTTCAAAGATGAAGGGATAATTCAAACACTAATTCACGAGCTTAAATATCAGAACAAGCGCTCAATTGGGATTTTACTTGGTGAAATCGTTGGAAATTCAATTAAAAATGATGACGATTTTTTGAGCGCAGACGCTTTGATACCTGTCCCGCTTCACAAAATCAGATTAAGAGAAAGGGGTTATAATCAAAGTGAGTTGATCGCAAAAGGGATAAGCAAAGTCATCGGTGTAAAGGTAATTGACAATATCCTGCTTCGCATAAGAAACACACAAACGCAAACGAAATTAAATTTTGAAGAACGAAAAGAGAATGTTAAAGATGCTTTTTCGGTCAGAGAAAGAGATAAAAAATTTGTCCAGGGAAGAAAATTTATAATTGTTGACGATGTCATAACGACAGGGTCAACTGTTAATGAATGCGCAAAAGCTTTAATCCGATCGGGCGCTTCACGGGTTCTTGCATTATCCGTTGCAATTGCCGGCTAATCTAAATGTGAAAGTTCTTTAAGGATTTTATTCGCTATGATTATCTTTTGAATTTCGCTTGTCCCTTCACCTATTGTGAGAAGTTTCGCGTCACGGTAAAGTTTTTCAACGGGATATTCTTTCACATAACCATAACCACCGTAAATTTGAACGGCTTCGTTTGCACATTTCACCGCAATTTCACTTGCATAATACTTTGCCATTGAGGCGTAAAGAGAATAATCTTTACCTTGATCTTTCAAATAAGCTGCTTTATAAGTTAACAATCTCGCTGCCTCAATCTGCGTCGCCATATCCGCAAGCTTCCACTGGATCGCCTGAAACTCAGCGATATATTTCCCGAATGCTTTTCTCTCCTTCGCATATTTTAAACTCAATTCAAGCGCACCCTGAGCAAGTCCAACTGAAAGAGCTGCTATCCCGATTCTTCCGCCTGCGAGAATTTCCATCGCCTGTCTATAACCCTGTCCTTCCTCACCTATCAAATTTTCAATTGGGACTTTACAATTGTCAAATGCCAGTGAACATGTTTCGCTTGCACGCATCCCGAGTTTATCTTCTTTTTTTCCAACAATCAAACCATCATATCCTTTCTCAACTATAAAAGCTGAAATTCCATTTTTGCCCTTGCTCTTGTCGGTAACTGCCATTACGACGATGACACCGGCACTTCCACCATGAGTTGTGAAGATTTTGTTTCCGTTAATTACATAAAAATTACCTTCTTTAACAGCCGTTGTCAAAAGATTTCCAGCGTCGCTTCCCGCCTGTGGTTCTGTCAAAGCCCACGCGCCGATTTTTCTCCCGGTGCAAAGATCGGGAAGATATCTATCTTTCTGTCTTTCGTCTCCAAACATAAAAATATGATTTGTGCAAAGCCCATTGTGAGCAGCTACGCTTAACCCGATTGAAGGGTCAACTCTGCTTATCTCTTCAATTATCACAACATAATCAAGATAGCTTAAACCCGCGCCCCCATATTTTTCAGGAAATGTTATCCCGAGAAAACCAATTTCACCAAGTTTTTTCATCAATTCAATCGGGAATTCCCCCGATTGGTCATATCTTTTGACATTTGGAGCTATTTCATTTTCTGCAAAGTCACGCGCAAGCTGTTTTACCTGCTTCTGGGTATCGGTTAAGTAAAAATCCATAATTTGAACCTTTTGAGTTTGTTTTTGTTCCGGGAGCTTTTGGCTCCACCTTATTGTAAAGAATTTTGCCTGTAAAAATGCTTTATAAGTTCTTCAGCTATTTCAATAGGGTTGAGATGTGAATTGGTAATTGAACTTACTTTTTCATCAAGCAATCTTTCCCTATCAAAAGTCCAGAGGTTTTCCCTTAATTTTTCTTCAACAATTTCCTTTATTTTGAGTTTTAATTTTTCCTTTCTCCTTCGCTCAAATTCTCCCGTTTTAATCAAAAAGTTTCTATGCTTTTTTATAACTTCAAGCAGAACATCAACTCCAGCACCTGTGCTTGCAATTGTTTTTACCACCTCAATTTCCCATTCATCTCTTCTTTGTCTGAAACTTAACACACTTTTAATTGCATTTACTGCGACATCAGCTCCTTCTCTATCGCTCTTGTTCAATACAAATATATCTGCTATTTCCATTAATCCGGCTTTCATCGCTTGAATTGAATCACCTGACTCTGGAACTAAAACAACCACTACTGTATCCGCAGCTTTTACTATGTCAAGTTCAGATTGCCCAACCCCAACGGTTTCAAAAATGATATAGTCAAATCCACCAGCGTCAAGAATATCCCCCGCCTCAATAGCTTTCTTGCTCAATCCCCCCAAACTTCCACGCGTTGCCATACTTCTTATGAAAACGCCTTCATCAAGCGTTAAATCGCTCATTCTGACCCTATCGCCAAGCAAAGAGCCACCCGTAAATGGACTTGTTGGGTCAACAGCGATGATGCCGATTTTATTCCCTTCCTTTCTTAAAAGTTTAGCCAACTGCGAAACGAGAGTGCTTTTACCTGCGCCAGGTGGTCCTGTGACCCCAATTCTGTAGGCTTTTCCGGTAAATTTGTAAATCTTCCTTAAAAGTTCCTCTGCTCCCGGATGTTCGTTCTCAATAAGTGAAATTGCCTTTGATAATGCCCTGAATTCACCTTTTGTTAATTTATCCACAAGTTCAATCACAAATCAAGAACCAAATTTGTTTTTGAAAAATTCAACCGTCAATCTCAAACCTTCATCAAGCGAAACTTCCGGTTTCCATCCTAAAATTTTATTTATCTTCTCATAACTTACAACACTTCTTCTCTGCTCCCCTGGTTTCGCAGGTCCATGGACTTCATCGCAATTTGCACCGGTCAGATTTTTTAACTTATGGAAAAGCGTATTCACATCAGTTTCAATCCCGGTTCCGATGTTGAAAACATCTGATTTGTCATAATTCAAAGCGAGAACATTTGCTCTCACGACATCACCCACATAAGTATAATCCCTTGTTTGAAGTCCATCGCCGTTGATTATCGGTTGCTCCCCTTTCAACATTTTACCCGTGAAAATTGCCACAACTCCTGCCTCACCATGTGGATTTTGCCTCGGTCCGTATATGTTGGCATATCGCAGGACAACATAATTCAGACCATGAACTTCTTTGTAAAAATAAAGATATTTTTCAACGGTTAACTTTGCAACTCCGTAAGGTGAAAGAGGTCTTGTTGGATGCTCCTCATCTGCCGGGAAATAATCCTGCTCCCCGTAGATTGCTCCACCAGTTGATGCAAAGATGAATTTTTTGACACCATATTTGATGGAAAATTGCAAAAGCTTCAAACTCCCAATTATATTCACATCAGCATCATAAATCGGATCCTCAACTGACTTTCTCACATCCATCTGTGCTGCGTGATGATTAACAACATCAATTTTCTCATTTTTAAAGATCTCCTCAACCTTATCATCCCTTATGTCCATCTGATAAAACTTTGCCTTTGGATTTATATTTTCCATAGATCCTGTGGATAAGTTATCCACAACTATAACATTATGTCCGAGTTCAATGTAAGAATCAACAACATGTGAGCCGATGAAACCAGCACCACCAGTTACAAGTATGTTCATTTAACCTCCCTTTTGATTTTTTAAAATTGTTTGTATCTCTTTAAGGACATCTTCAATTATTTCCTCAAGTAATTTAATTTCCCTTTTTGCCACTTCAAAATTTCCAGCTGAAAGTGCTTCGTTTATCCCGGGCAAAGGTTGAGTTCCATAGCCAAGATAATAACCCGGGGCATAAATTCTGTGTTTATACCAATCACGATTTGGAAGCCCGATTTTTCTTGTGAATTTCTGCTCAATTTTTTGCAATTCAATTTTTGTTAGAGAATTTCTAATTTTTAAAAGGGAATCAGCGTAAATTTTAAATAACTTTAATTTCTCTCTTACACCTGCAAAATCAATCCCTGCAGATTTTAACTTTTCATTGTGATTTTTCTCAATCTGACTTATGTATTTTTCAATTTCGTCAGCATAATCAACATAGTTGAAAGGCAGGTAATCAGCTGAAGCTAACCTCATCAAAGCAATTCCAACGATTTTAACCATCGTCTCATGATATTTGAAAGTGGGATCGCAGAAGTTTTTCATCCAGTAAAAATTGTCAAGTTGTGAATGATAAACTCCGTATGAACCTGTAAATCTCATATCAATTGAAGGTATCCCTGCAAAATCAAGAAATGCAGTATAATCTGAGCCACTTCCCAATCTTCCAATTCTTATGCGGGCTGTGTCAGGCGGATTTGCGGTTGAATTTTTATTTTGCTTTCTCCATGTCTCAACGAAAATACTGTTTCCGGTTTCCGGGTCATCAACCGATTTTATGACTTCTTCAATGAAACGGTCAAGCGACGGGACAGCACTTGCCCCGAAATCTTTTCCAGAAACAGCGACATCAACATTTATATAAGCAACAGCATTTTTGACCAAGTCATTAAAGTTATCCTCAACCCACTCAGTTGAGCCAATTAAACCGTATTCTTCAGCGTCCCAGGCACAAAATATAATGCTTCTTTTTGGTCTCCATCCGCTTTTCACAAGCTCGGATAAAGCTCTTGCGGTTTCAAGCATAACTGCAGTTCCACTATTTGGGTCAACTGCACCATAAACCCATGCGTCGTGATGATTCCCGAAAATTACTTTTTTCTCTGGCTCTTCAAATCCACGCAATTCTGCGATGACATTTTTTATCTGCCTTATCTTCCAGTTTGATTTAATTTTCATCTTAACTTTTGCAGGACCTGGTCCAATGTGATACGCAAATGGCAAACCGCCCTGCCATTCCTCCGGCACAACAGGACCGGATAAGTTTTCAAGAATAACCCGTGCAATTCCATATGATATCGGCATCGTCGGAATTCTCGGCAAACTCTTCGCCTGTTCAGGAGAAATTCGCTTTGCTTCTTTTGTCGCCGGATACCCCGGCGTGAGTGGATCACCGGGATATTCAAACATATAATAAATGCTTCCCCTCTGGACAGCTCCTTCGGGTCTCCAGGGTCCGCGGGGATAGACATCACCTTTCATATAACCATCATCCATAGGGTCGGAATAAATAATCAACCCAATAGCTCCGTTTTCTTCAGCAACTTTTGCCTTCACACCTCTGAATGATCTGCCATATCTTGCTATTACTATCTTCCCCCTAACATCAACCCCGAGTTCTCTCAATTTTTTATAATCTTCGGGCAAGCCATAATTGACATATACAACTTGTGCTTCAACCTCACCATCGGATGAATAAGCGTTAAAAAATGTGAAGATATTATCATCATAAGTATCTTTATCCCAGAGCCATGAAGTTTCTTTAAGTTCAAATTTTATTTTGCTTGGCTGTGTCATTTCAAGCACAACTTCTTCGGGATAAGGGAGATAAGCCCAGTAATCAACAATCTTTGAATTCAAACCATATGATTTGAAAACGCTGTCTATGTAAGAAGCAACTTTATAACCAGCTTCACTTCCCGCGGGATGTGGATCTTCGGTCAAAATAAATAAATGTCTTTCACAATTTTGAGATTTCGGAATGCTTAAAAATTTTTTCTCCCACTCCATCTGCCTCTGAACATTATCCCCGATAAAACCTGTTAAGTTCTGCGCTTGAAGTATAAATGGGATGATAACTAAAAGAAAAACCAGTTTTTTCATCTTAAACCTTTTTGAAAAAATTTAAATAATTGAAAAAATAAAATCAAATCCCCAAGATAGGTGCTCAGAATTTTTAAAACCACGGGCTTAACTCAATTCTCTTCAATCCAAATTTATGGGCAAGTTTTACTGCTTCTCTGTATTCTTGAACGGTTATCCTTCGTGCAAGTTCTGGTTTAAGAAATGCGTTGAAATAAGGTCTATATTGAGCCATTATGTTAACATAAGTATTTTTTGAGATCTCATTTGCAATGAACTCAAAAACCTTCGCTGAACCAGCTATGCCATTTGGAAGGACGAGATGGCGTATAATTAAACCCCTTACCGCAATTCCATCAATTATCTCAAGATCGCCAACCTGTCTCCACATCTCTTTGACAGCAGAGCGAACAACATCCCAGTAATCTGGAACACCGGAATATCTCAATCCATTTGAATTATCCGAATACTTTATATCCGGCATGTAAATATCAACTATTCCCTCAAGCAGTTTTAATGTCTCAACAGATTCGTATCCACCGCAATTATAAACGATTGGAACTTTCAGCCCTTTTTTAACCGCTATCCAGATCGCTTCAACGATTTGCGGAACATAATGCGTTGGAGTGACAAGATTTATATTATGGCAACCCAATCTTTGAAGATAAAGCATTGAATCGGCAAGCGTTAATACATCAACAACATTTCCAATTTTAAACCTGCTAATTTCATAATTCTGACAATAGATGCAGTTCATATTGCAGCTTGCGAAGAAAATCGTTCCGGAGCCGTGGCTTCCAACAAGACAAGGTTCTTCACCGAAGTGGGGATGAACTCCCGAGATTATGATTTCACTTCCGACTCTGCATTTCCCCTTTTTCCCCGAATATCTATTTACATGGCAATTCCTCGGACAAAGTGTGCAATCATTTAAAATTTGTTTCAAGATCTCAACCCTTTCTTTCAAAATCCCTTTTCGCTCTAATTCAATATATCCCGGTTCATATGCCTTTGCCATCGCTTGCATATTCAGTCAAAGAAGTTTGGTTAACATCTTTTTATGGATTGATTTTTCACTTAAAAATTTAAGAAATTTTAATCCCTTAATCAACCCGATAAATTTGACTTTTTCACATTTTTTCTCCAAATTCAATAAAAAAATCCGGCAATAGATGAGCAATCCTGAATATTATCAGCTCTTCGGCGTTCGTGAATATAAACCAAATTATGCACTTCACATTTTTCTTTTCATAATTACATTTTTCACCGTCACATTAGCCGGCGTCCAATGGGTGCTGAAAGATCCTTTTGAATTGAGTAATCTTAATTACGGTCTGCCTTATTCAATTTCAATTTTATTTATAATCGCATCGCATGAGTTCGGACATTATTTCGCAGCTAAAAAACATGGCGTGACGACAACTCTTCCATTCTTCATCCCGTTTCCACCAATACCGTTTGTTTTAAACTTTGGAACTTTAGGCGCTGTTATACGGATAAAATCTTTAATCCCAAATAGAAAAGCTTTGTTTGATATTGGCGTCGCTGGTCCAATTGCTGGCTTTATAGCAACACTTCTTGTGTTAATTTATGGCTTTGAAAATTTACCCGATATAGAATATCTATATCAAATTCACCCGGAATATCGCTTTCTCCCATCATTACCAAAAGGTGACTTAACTTTTGGAGATACACTGCTTTTCTTCTTCTTCAGAAAAATTTTTTCACTTTTGAACCCCGATGCCTTCATCCCACCGATGAACGAGATTTATCATTATCCTTATCTATGCGCTGGCTGGTTCGGGCTCTTGGTTACAGCTATGAATCTAATTCCCATCGGTCAACTTGATGGCGGGCATATTATTTTTGCGATGTTCGGAGATAGACACAAATATATCGCTCGTGGATTCTTTTACAGCTTGCTGTTCTTTGGACTTTTCGGAATTTTTGAACAAAACCTTGGTTGGCCCGGATGGCTTGTGTGGGCTTTTATATTGTATTTTATAATTAAAATTGAACATCCACCGATCGGGACATTTGGAATGCTTGATAAAAAACGAAAAATCATAGGATGGATTGCAATCTTGATTTTCTTTCTATCAATTTCACCCGTCCCAGTTACAATAAAATGAGAACATAAATGAAGAGAGTTTTTATTATTCTTATTGCAATTTTTGTTTATGCCTGTAAAGATTCTGATTCAAGTTTTATTGATGTTAATTTTTCAAATCCACCGGTTGTCAAAAGTTTAAAAATTGAACCTGAAAGAGTAAACCTTGACACAATTATAACTGGCGATGAAAAAAATCCAGAAGATACACTGAACATAAGCTTCAAGCTCACCGCAACTGTCATAGATAAGGATGGACAAATGGACATTTCAAAAACGAATTATCAAATTTTAAATCCTTTAAAAGGCATAACTTTGAAAAGTGGAGAACTTAACAGAATTAACGATTCAACTTTTTACGGTGAGCCAAGTTTTAAAATTAAAAGAAAAGAAAGCGGAATCTATCTCATCAAGGTTTTTGCTATTGATAAAGTAGGTTTTACTGGCAATGAAGTTTATTTTAACTTTGAACTTTATCGTGGAAATCGTCCACCCGTTATTTCAGAACTCAACGCACCTGATACGGTATTTCTACAATCACAAACGGTTTTAATAAAAATGACGATCAGGGCAACCGATCCCGATGGCGACAGCGATATAAAATCAGTTCAATTTAATTCATTTAAACCCGATGGTTCACCTTCATCTGGGAATCCATTTAAAATGTATGACGATGGGAACGCAAGCGGAATTAGCGGTGATGATAAAGCCGGCGACGGGATTTATTCAATCATAATACAGCTTCCACCCAATACACAGAAAGGAAGATATAGATTTGAATTTCAAGCTATAGATAAAGCAAACGAAACAAGCAACATCATAACACATTTTTTGACGGTTTTATGAGGATAAAATTATTCATATTAATTGTTTTTCTTTTAAATTTTTCTCTCTCGCAGTTGAAGCTTAGTTATGAATTTAACACACAAGGTTTATCCGATTTGCCAGCTGGGAATGTGATTACAAATATATGCATATGTGGGGACACAGTTTGGATTGGTTCAAGCAAGGGGCTAAGCAGAACAACCGACGGCGGGAAAACATGGAAAAATTATTATCAAACCCCCGAATTTGGAACAAGCAAAATATCTGCGATTAGCTGCAAAAACGGAATTGTCTGGGTTGCGCTTGCAAGAACAGTGAAAATAGATAACAATCAATTCCCCGAGGGACTTGGCTTGCTATATTCAACCGACGGCGGAGAGACATGGAACAAAGTAAATCAGCCAATTGATGAGAAAAACGATACAATTGAGATATACGGCTCAAACCAGTTAAAAGCTTTGCCTGTGACGACAACAATAAATAATATCACTTATGATATAGCCCTCACAAACGATGCCATTTTTATCGCATCATTTGCTGGTGGATTGAGGAAATCAACAGATATGGGAAAAACTTGGCAAAGAATTGTTTTACCACCTGATTTTTTAAATCAAATCAATCCGAATGAAAATTTAAATTTTGAACTTAACCCTGTTAAAAATTATAACCATCGTGTTTTCTCTGTCATCGCTGTGGATGATTCAATCATATGGGTTGGCACTGCTGACGGGATAAATAAATCAACAGATGGAGGCAAAAGCTGGGTGAAATTTAACCATCAAAATCAAACATCCTCAATCTCGGGAAACTTTGTCGTCGCCCTTGGAAATCAGAAAGTTAAAATTGGTAACGACTACAAAAACATAATCTGGGGTGCGACAATTAACGCAAATGACCCCGATGAATATAAAGCATTGAGTTTTTCAGAAGATGGCGGAAACACATGGAAAACCACACTTGCTGGTGAATTTGTTCACAATCTTGATTTTAGAGATTCAATCGTCTATGCTGTAAGTGACAATGGACTCTGGCGGACAATAAACTTTGGACAAACTTGGGAAAAAGCCGGTAAAATTGTTGATTTTTCATCACGACAGATAATTAGCACAAATGTTTTTTACTCAATTGGGGTTCATGGTGATACAATCTGGGCTGGAAGCGCTGATGGACTTGTTAAGTTCACCGATTCTGAAATTTTTGGGGATACCTGGAAAGTTTTTAGAACTTATGAAAAAGTTTCGGGAACAGATAAAACATATGCATATCCTAATCCATTTTCTCCGTGGAATGAGGTTACAAGAATCCATTATAGTGTTGAAAAATTACAAAGCAAGGTTACGATTGAAATTTTTGACTTCGGAATGAGAAAAGTTAAAACTTTGATCATGAATGCCCCAAGGACGGGGAAAAAAGAATATGACGAGGTCTGGGATGGCAAAGACGACGCAGGAAATGTTGTCCCGAATGGAGTTTATTTTTACCGAATTAAAATAGATGATAAAGAATTATATGGCAAAATACTCGTTGTTCAATAAAATAATTTTAGCCCTGCTACTTCTTTCTTCAATATCTAAAACGCAAAACTTATCTGTTGCTGCATTTTCTCGGATTGGCTTTGGCTCAAGAGGTATAGCGCTCGGAAATGCCATGGGAGCTGTCACTTACGGTGAAGTAGTTGGATATTACAATCCTGCTGTTTTACCTTTTGCAAACATAAAAAAAGCATCGCTTACAATTGGGATTCTCTCGCTTGACAGAAATCTTGATTTCCTGCACTACACTCAATCACTTTATCCAGCAGCAGGATTTTCAATTTTTTTGATCCGTGCTGGTGTGAAAAATATAGAGTCAAGAGATGTTGACGGTTATTTAGTTGAAAATCTTAACACAAGCGAATATCTTCTCGGTTTTTCGTTCGCAAATAGAATTGTTGATAGGCTATCCATTGGTTTATCTTTAAAGCTCTACTACAACCGATTATATCACGAGGTCAAATCCCAAACTCTCGGAATTGATTTTGGAACTTTATTTAAACTTAACGAAAATATATCCCTTGCCCTATCTATACATGATTTGAACGCAGGTTATAAATGGGATTCATCAATAATCTATCAGGAGAAAGGACGCACATTCACTGAAAAATTTCCCGTGACAAAAAGATTCTCTGCCTCATATGTTTTGAAAGATATTTTTCTTCTATCCGCAAATTTAAACATCATCGGGGTTGAGAAAAGGATTAATTTTGGAACTGAAATTTTCCCATTGTATTTTTTATTAAAACAGTTTAAAAACATAGCAAATAACTTTTGCCTCAGAGGTGGTATTGAAATTTTTGATTATACTCATTTTTCAGCAGGTTTCGGAATAAATCGTAAAATTGGAAATTTCATTTTTACATTTGACTATACTTACAGATTTGAAAAATATTCTCCATTTGGAATTCAACTTTTAACAATTGGTATAGAAATTTAAAAGGTGAGATTTTTATGTTAAAAATTTTAATGACACTGTTATTAATAGGCAATCTAATATATGCAGGTGGTAAAACTGGATTTGGGTTTTTGAACATCGGTGTTGACGCAAGGATAATATCGCTTGGAGATGCAGGAGTTGCGCTTCAGAATGGAAATCAGGGTACATACTATAATCCCTCTTCAATTTCATCGCTGACAAAACCGGCGATAGTGTTCACATATAAAAACTGGATGGTTGATGGGAAATTTTTCCATACTTCATTTGGTATACCATGGAAATTATTTAACATTGGATTTAGTCTGACATCATTTACAATTTCAAACATAGAAATACGCAACAAACCGGGTAACTCTGAAGGTAAATTTTCATCAAGGGATTTTGCCTTTGCCTTTACAATCTCTCCCAATGTTAAGTCAGATTTAAAATTTGGCTTGACCACAAAATATGTTTTTGAAAAGATCTTTGTTGACGAATTCTGGGACATCGCATTTGATATCGGTTTGTCTTATAAATATAAAATTGAGGATTTAAAACTTGAGATAATCACCGGCGCATCGTTAAGAAACCTGGACGTTGGAGGAGTTTTTAAACAAAACGGGAGCAATTTACCGACAATTGGAGCATTGGGAGCATCTATTTTTTATGCTCCATTTGGCTCAGGTGGTGTAAAGCTTTTATTTTGTGGTGAATTAAAACATAGATTTTATGAGCGTTTAAATTTGGCTGGCTTCGGCTTGAGCGTTGATTTTGGAACTTTCTCCCTAAATAGTGGTTACGAGCTCGGCGCTCAATCTAAATCCATTGGTTTCGGTTTTGGTGTTAATTTAAACAGGATATCTCTAAATTACGCATTTTCACCTTTTGAATTTGACTTCCCTAACTCACATACTTTTACCATAGTATTTAGATTATGAATAAAAAAATTTTAATTGTATTTTTAGGAAATATCTCACACGACTCAAGAAGTTTAAAATTAATAAGATCATTAAGGGAACAAGGTTTTCAAATTGAGGCAATTTGTTCGCTTGAACCGGGTGAAGTTAAGTTAGAAAGCCCCGGGATTACATATGTAAAGTTGCGAAAATGGAGCCGGGCATTTTTCAAAATTATTGAGTTCTATATCAAAGCCTTACCCATTGCTCTCAGAACAAATGCAGATTGGGTTATTGCTTCAGATTTGTTCGCTTTGCCAATAGCATGGATTGTTTCGTTTAAAGGTGCAAAACTTATATACGATTCCAGGGAATTTTACGCATCACTTGCTTCAACAAGCAAAAACAAAATTAAACAGATTTTTATTTCAATATTTGAAAAATTTTTTGTATCAAGAGCAAAAATTATTCTAACTGTTAATCAATCACTTAATGATTTTATATCAAGCAAATTCAAGAATAAAAAAATTATAATCATTAGAAATCTTCCAACTTTGAGGAATCCCGAAAGTAGCGATTTTAAAATTGATATAGAATTACCAGACATTACACTGTTGTATCTTGGGAATTTTCATCCCGGGCGGGGTTTTAAAATTTACTTTGACCTGGTGAAAAAATTATCAAGTGATGGCATCAAAAGTAAACTTTTGCTAATAGGTAAGGGAGAATTGAAAGATAAACTTGAAAAGGAAATAGCAAGCCAAGGATTAAGCGAAATTGCCACCATCCTTGGACCTTATTTACCCAACCAAAACATAAGATTCCCCGCTGCAACCAAGCCAATTGGCTTATGTATCATTGAGCCACTTTCGCTTAGCTACATTTATTCCCTGCCAAATAAAATTTTTGAATACATGAAAAATTCCATCCCTTTTGTTGCAAGTGGTTTTCCGGAAATTAAAGCGATAACCGAGAAATACAAAGTTGGAATTTTAGCAAATCCTGAGAATTTTGATGAAATTTACAACGCGGTCAGGAGATTAATTGATGACGATATTCTCTATTCAAATTTAAAAGAAAACTGTAAGAATGCAATTTTAGATCTAAATTGGGAAAACGAAATAAAGAAATTGTATGAACTTTTAAATGCTTGACTTATCGCGTGACTTTCTTTTCCAGCCGAGCTTCTCAATAAATCTACCGGTGACAAAAACAGCTATGCCAACACCGGCAAATAGCATTTCCTTGCCCATGCTACCCTGCAATCCTGCAATGAGTCCGATCATCGTTTCGGCTATCCCTAACGCTTGAAGAAATTTGCCAAGAGTAATCATTTCAATTTCTCAGATTCTTGTTTTAACCTGAAAAACATCACGACACCGGCAATGAAAAGTAAAACAGATATTACTTGGGCTTCTGTTAAGCCAAGAAAGAATGATGGATTAAGTCGGATAAATTCAATGAAAAATCTTTCAATTGATGAAAAAATTAAATATAAACTAAAAAGTTGTCCTGAAAACTTGATTCTTTTTCTATAATACCATAAAAATAAGAAAAGCAACACCATGAGAAAAAACTCATAAATCGGGGTTGGATGAAGTTTTATAAAAGTATCAAATTCAGTAATATAACCGAATTTATCTTCCCCGATGATTTTTGAGGACTTCTCAAAGTAATCGTATTTTTTTGCAAGTTCAGGAAACCTCTCAAAATAATTTTTTAAAGCATAGGTTGGCTTAAGCGTTCCGTTGGCATATATAGTCCCCCATGGTAAAGATGTCGGAATGCCATAATCACCATCACCAGCAAGGTGGCATCCAATTCTGCCAATGCCGTAGCCAAGTGCCAAAGCCGGTGCTACAGCATCTAAGACCTTAAGGATCGGGAGTTTCTTTCTTTTTGCGTATGAAAATAGAACTAAAAAAGCAAGTATGAAACCACCATACCAGGTTAATCCACCAGCTGAAAATGCCATCTCAAGAGGTGACTTCAAAAAATCGGAGAAGTTTTCAATCAGAAATAAAATTTTAGCCCCAATTATCCCGGATACAACTGCTAAAACAACCATCTCGTTAGCATAATTAACATTCAGCCGCAATCTTTTAAACTCTTTTGTCAGCAGATAATCAGCAACAAGAAAAGCAACCGCCATCATAAAACCATAACTGTAAATTGGAATTGGTCCTATTTGTATTAAAATTGGGCGCATTTTTTAAGCGGATATATTTATTTTAATAAACCTGTTCTTTCGTGGAGTGCTTTTTATAGTTATCTTATCATCGGTGACTGAAATAGTATAAGTGTTTTTTATATTTTCCTTCTTTATGAACGTCAAAGTGTAAAGCCCGCTTGAATAGTCATACAACCTGTACTCAAATCTTGCTGGACCTGAGTGTGAAAGTGGCGAGCTTGGCGGTTTAAATCCAAGTATTTTAAATGTTAATTTCCTACCATCAATTTTAACATCAACATCAATATCATAATTGAAAGCCAAAAAATGTTGAGTCGTTTCAAATAGAAACTTCAAAAATTTTTGCCGTCTTACATCGTCAAATTCTTTTGATATATAAAGTATGTAATCGTATTTAAATTCTGGTTCAATTCTTGGTGATTTCCTCGGCATATTTAATAGATATAAATTCTAAAATCTCATCTAACTTAACATTTTGCTGCTGTCCATCAATTAAATTACGAACCACACATGCTGATTCTCTTAATTCATTCTCGCCCAGAATCACCACATATTTAGCACCTTGCCTATCAGCTTCTCTCATCTGAGACTTTAAGCTTCTATTAAGCAGATCAATTTCACAAGGTATCATCATTTTTCTTATATCTCTTGCTAATCTTATCCCGATTTTTTTAGCTTCAAAACCAAGGCAAGCAATGAAAACAAATGGAGTCGCGCTCTTTCCAAAATCGTAATTATTTTTCTCAAGTATCATCATCATTCTCTCAACACCCAATGCAAATCCAACACCCGGTATTTCTGGACCCCCAATTTCTTTTGAAAGCAAATCATATCTACCTCCGCCGGCAATTGCATCCTGTGAGCCAAGTTCAGAACTTATTATCTCAAAAGCTGTTTTCGTATAGTAATCAAGTCCACGAACAAGGTGAGGGTCAATCTCATATTTTATACTAAGCTCAGTCAAATAGGTTTTCAATTTTTCAAAATGTTCTTCGCAATCATTGCAAAGATAATCATAAATTACAGGCGCATTTTCTGAGATTTTTTTGTCAACCTCATCTTTTGAATCAAGTATACGAAGTGGATTATGCTCAAGCCGTTTTTTACTGTCTTCGGAAAGTTGATGATAAAAATTTTTAAAATAATCCGTCAATATCTCTTTATACTTTGGACGACAGATCTGACATCCAACTGAGTTAACTTTTAAAGTGTAATTTTTTATCCCGAAGCTTTCAATGATGTTCAAAACAAGGTCTATTATTTCAATGTCAACCTCAGGATTTGAACTTCCAATTGCTTCAGCACCGATCTGATGAAATTGTCTCAAACGCCCAGCTTGCGGTCGCTCCTGTCTGAACATAGGAGAAATATAATAAACTTTAAAAAGTGGAATTTGTTTGTTGATTTCATACTGGATATAAGCTCTCATAACAGATGCGGTCATCTCAGGTTTCAGGGTCAAACTTGTTCCACCTTTGTCAAGAAATGTATACATCTCTTTGCTGACGATATCTGTTAACTCACCTATACCACGAGCAAATAAATCTGTTTCCTCAAAAATCGGTGTTCTTATCTCCTTATAATTGTAAACTTCAAAAATTTTTCTAACTTTTGATTCAATGTGTTGCCATTTGAAAGATTCATCTGGTAATATATCTTTTGTCCCGCGAACATTTTTCAAAATCTTTCTATCACCCAAGATACTTTTCCTCTTCTGTTTTAAATAACTCAACCACCTCTTTCGCGGACTTTGCATTCAATAATCTCTCACGGAAGTTGTTATCGTTCATTAACTTTGATATTCTGCTTAAAAGTTTAATGTGCGGTCCAACCATATTGTCCCTGCCGACAAGCAAAAATATAAGCCGAACCGGTTCACCGTCAAGCGAATCGTAATCAATCGGTTTTTTCGTGATCCCAAAAGCTGCAACTATATCTGTGACTGCGTCCGTTTTACCATGCGGAACAGCAAATCCTTTCCCTACTCCGGTCGTCATAATTTTCTCCCTTTCAAAAACTGCTTCTCTAACCTTATTTACATTTTTAACTTTATCCGACTTTGCAACAAGATCAATAAGTGCGTTTATTGCTTCCTCCTTTGATGATACATCAAGCCCAACAACTACAAAATCTTCGTTTAAAATATCGCTTATTTTCACACTTTCACCATAAATTTGTTTTCCTTTACGATTTCAACCAATTTTTTATCTTTTCAGAAAAAGTTTCAATCAAGTCATCAACTTTTTCTTCTTTATCTGATTCGGCAAATATATGAATTTCACTTTTTTGTCTATCGGGCAAAATCAAAAGCCAAGTTAAATTATCAATAAAAATTTTTACACCGTCAATAAGTTGCCTCTTATATCCTTCAGTTTCAAGCGTCGCCAATCGCATAACCTTGCCTTTAAGGTCACGCGGACACACGAGAGTTTTTTGTTTTAAAAACAATTTAGGCAAAGTTTTCTCAACTTCACCAATTTTTGACCCTGTAATTGACATCAATTCAAGAATTTTAGAAATAGCAAACATTCCATCAGAAGCAAAGAGAAACTCCGGGAAAATAAAACCACCTTTAGTTCCACCAACGAACTTAATCTCTTGATCTTTCAACGCAGCTTCCATCATTCCATAATGTGAGTTCTTCGTTCTCAAAACTTCAACCCCATATTCTCTCGCAATAAGATCAACCTCTGATGTAGCAGTAATGGGCACAGCAATTTTCTTAACATTTCCGGAATATGCTTCAAGGAAAAGTTTCACAACGACAGAGAGAAGCCGATCATTTGAGATAAATCTGCCATTCTCATCAACAACCCAGATTCTTTCAGCGCCGGGATTAAGCATAAAGCCAATGTCATAGCGAATTGATGTGACGATTTGAGCCAATTCATCTATTGCTTTTTTAAATTCAGATTCATCCCTTGTCAACTTTGACGGATCTAAATAAGCATTTAAAGAAACAACCTTACATCCAAGCTGACCAAGTATATTTGGTAAAATTGAAACAGCAACCCCGTTTGAATAATCAATAACTATTCTGAAATTCTGTTTGCGGATCAATTCTATGTTTAAAGATGACAAAAATTTTTCAACATAACCCTCCGTGACTCTTACCGGGAAATTGATGCTTCCAACCTTATCATATGGAACTCTTGGGAAATCCTCGCCGAGAAATAACCTCTCAATTGCCTTTGCTTTGTTGACAGGTAAATCCATCCCGTTTGAATCAAAAAAAATAATATCAGTTTGATTCTTGTAAACCGGCGATTTCCTCACATGCAGTCCACCAGCATATCGCCCACTTCTTAACTCATGTCTTACCATCGGAATTGAAGCAATTCTAAGATCATCAACATCTAAACCAGCAGAGATAAGACCGCATATCAAAGCACGATTCATCATCCTGGAGACATTATCCGCATCACGGCTTACAAGAACTGTTTTTCCCTGACCAAGAAAAGCGCCAAAAGCTGCGCCAAGTTTAGCGCCAAATTCCGGCGTCATTTCTATATTTGAAATTCCACTTACCCTTGACTCCGTGAAAAGTTCCTTTAACCATTTATCTTCCCACACCAAACTCTTTGATAATATAGAGCCATCTTCAACAACCTTCCAGGGCCAAAGTTTTATATTTGACATTAACTTCGCTTCACTACCTATAACGCAGTGATCACTTATAAAAACATTCTCGTTTATTTCTGCCATTTCCCCGATGATACAATCATAACCAATGACATCAAGCGTTAATTTAGCCCGTTTTTTTATCTTTACACGATCCCAGATAACAGTATCAACGATTTCGCATTCATCACCTATCTCGCAATTTGAACCTATCACAGAGTTTACAATCTTTGTGTTCTTTCCAATTTTTGTATTATCACCGATAACAACAACACCTGAAAATTTTTCAAAATCACCCACTTCGGAATTTTCTCCAATGTAAATAGTGGCTTTGTCTGTTTTTATTTTTTTACCTTTAATTTCAACCCTAACAACCCCAGAAAGACAATCAAGATGAGCTTCAAGATAATCAGTTAATGTTCCAATATCACGCCAGTAACTTTCAGTTATAAATCCGTAGAAAGGCAATTTCTTTTCAAGAAGTATTGGGAAAAGATTTTTGCTGAAATCAAATTCTTGTTTATAAGGGACAAATTCAAGAACGGATGGATTTAGAATGTAAATCCCCGTGTTAATTGTATCGCTGAAAACTTCACCCCAGCTTGGTTTCTCAAGAAAACGGGATATCTCACCTGTATCTTTGACTATGACAATTCCATATGGCAGAGGATTTTTAACGCGTGTTATGACAATTGTCGCTTTTGACTTCTTATCAAAGTGATAATCAATTGCTTTTGAAATATCAACATCTGTTAAAACATCTCCACTTATCACAACGAATTCTTCATCACCTATAAGTTCCGCTGCATTTCTCACACTTCCTGCGGTTCCGAAATCAGCCTCAGCTTTTACATATGAGATTTTCACACCGAAATCTTTTCCATCTTTAAAATAATTCATAATGACATCCGGGTAATAATAAACGAGCGCAATTATGTCAGTTATTTCATATTTTTTCAAAAGGTTGACTATTCTGTGCATAATCGGGATGTTTACAACTGGAACCATCGGTTTAGGTATATTCATTGTAAGCGGTCTGAGGCGAGTTCCAAATCCACCAGCCATTATAACTGCCTTCATGCTTTCAAACCTTAGTGATGATTTTTGAATTAAATATAACACAAAGAAAGTAAATTAACAATCAAAAAATTTATCTCGCCTGGCGAAGTTTACTGTGTTTATAACCATAAGAGAAATAAATTGCAAGACCGATCAAAAGCCATACGATGAAACGAATCCAGGTTATAAGAGGCAAACTTAACATAAGGTAAAAACAGGTCAAAATTGAAAGAATTGGAACAATTGGAACAAGTGGTGTTTTAAATTGTCTTGGTGCGTTTGGGTCTGTATATCTTAACACAAGAACTCCGCCCGAGGTCAAAACAAAAGCAAAGAGAGTTCCTATATTTGTTAATTCCGCAGCTTCACCTATGTCTGCAAAAGCAGCTGGAATTGCAACAAAGATGCCGGTTAATATAGTTGTTACATGTGGTGTTTTAAATTTCGGGTGAATTTTCGCAAACCACAGCGGTAAAAGTCCATCTCTTGCCATTGAAAAAAATATTCTCGGTTGACCAAGCTGAAAAACAAGGAGAACGGCTGTCGTTGAAATAACCGCTCCGAAAGCAACTATGCCAGCTGCCCAGTTCAATCCAATTGAGCTAAATGCCTTCGCAAGTGGCTCAGGGACATTTAATTCGGTGTATTTTATCATTCCTGTTAAAACGATTGCAACAGCAATGTAAAGTATTGTCGTGATAACAAGCGATGCTATGATTCCAATTGGTAAATTTTTCTGTGGATTTTTTGTTTCTTCAGCTGCGGTTGAGATAGCATCAAATCCAATATATGCAAAAAACACAAGCGCAGCTCCGGTCATAATTCCCCTCCATCCATTTGGCGCAAATGGCTGCCAGTTTTCCGGTTTAACATAAAATGCCCCAACAATGATGAAAAACAATAAAATCGCAAGTTTGATTGCAACCATGATTGCATTAAATGCTGAACTTTCCCTTATACCAATTACGAGAACCACCGTTATAATAGCGACAATTCCGAAAGCTGGCAAATTAAAGAAAACCGGGATAGTTTTATTCAAAAATGGAATCGTAATCTGCGGAGCAGAATTTAGGATTTCTGGCGTATTTATTGCCCTTACATAATCTGTGGTCAACCAGGCTGGAATTGTTATCCCGAATCCACGAAGCAACTCAACAAAATAAGCAGACCAGCTTATGGCAACCGCTATATTTCCAACAGCATATTCAAGTATCAAATCCCAACCGATAATCCAAGCTATAAACTCACCAAATGCTGCATATGAATATGTGTACGCGCTCCCTGATATCGGAAGCATTGATGCAAGTTCAGCATAGCACAAAGCAGCAAAACCACATGCAAGCGCAGTGATGATAAAAGATATCACGATCGCTGGACCAGCACCAATATGGTGTGCTCCACCGGCTGAAGCAGTCCCAGTCAACGCAAAAATTCCAGCTCCAATGATTGCTCCGATGCCAAGAGCTGTCAAATCAAGGGCGTTTAATGCTCTCTTTAACCTGTTCTCTCCGCTTTCAGCCTCGTTTAAAATCTGCGCAACCGATTTTTTCCGGAATAGAGTCACCTTATTTACCCTTTATTTTTGTTTTTAATTTATTGGCTCAAATCTTGCCGTAAAATGTCTTAAAATCGGTGCTTCCCAGACAATTTTATATCCTTTCAACTTATCTCTATTTCTATAAACTTCGGTAATTACCTCAACGACATAGTCAATATGACTTTGCGTATAAACTCTTCTCGGAATCGCAAGACGAACGAGTTCCATTGTATGCGGTATAAATTTACCCGTCTCTTTGTCCCTTCGCCCAAACATCACACTTCCAATTTCAACACTCCTAATTCCACCGACTCTGTAAAGTTCAACAACAATTGATTGACCCGGAAATTGTTCAGGGGGTATATGAGGAGCAAATTTTTTTGCATCAAGATAAACTGCATGACCACCCGGTGGTATTAAAACTGGAATCCCACGCTCAAGAAGTTTTTCAGCAAGATATTCAACAGATCTGATTCTATAGACAAGATAATTTTCATCCAGAACCTCTTCAAGCCCCTGTGCTATTGCTTCAAGGTCTCTTCCCGCAAGCCCACCGTAAGTTGGGAAACCTTCCGTAACAATTAAAACATTTCTTGCCTTGAGTGCAAGTTCATCATCGTTCATCGCAAGAAAACCGCCAATGTTTGCAAAAGCATCTTTTTTGGCGCTCATTGTACAGCCATCCGCATATGAAAACATTTCTCTTGCGATCTCAAAAATTGATTTGTTCTCATATCCCTTCTCACGCTTTTTTATGAAATAAGCATTTTCGGCAAAACGACACGCATCAAGAAAAAGAGGTATACCGTATTTATTGCAGACCTCCTTTACTTCACGAATGTTTTGCATTGACACAGGTTGACCACCATTTGAGTTGTTCGTCACTGTCAGCATAACAAGCGGTATGTTTTCCGGACCTTTCTCCTTTATAAACTTCTCCAGAAGTTCAACATCCATATTCCCCTTAAATGGATGCCACACATCAGATTGAGTTCCCTCCGGAATCGGCAAATCAACAGCATTGCCCCCGACAAATTCAATGTTTGCTCTCGTTGTGTCAAAATGAGTGTTATTTGGAATATATTTTCCTGGACCTGCGACAATTGAAAACAAAATTTTTTCCGCTGCTCTTCCCTGATGAACGGGGATGATGTGCTTAAAACCGGTTATTTTCCTGACTGTGTTCTCAAACCTGTAAAAACTCCTTGAGCCAGCGTATGATTCATCCCCATCCATAATTCCCGCCCATTGTTTTGAACTCATTGCATTCGTTCCGCTATCAGTCAAGAGATCAATTATGACATCT
The DNA here is from genome assembly GCA_964593475.1 of uncultured Bacteroidota bacterium. Classification (GTDB taxonomy): domain Bacteria; phylum Bacteroidota; class Ignavibacteria; order Kryptoniales; family Kryptoniaceae; genus Kryptonium. Next base: position 44,346 of record CAZQJI010000008.1, read on the forward strand.
TCTGCTGGAATGTTAAAGACATTATAACCTGCCCTTTTCAAAATTTCTTCTCTTTCTTCCTCAGTTGTGAATTTGATAGGTTCAACAACTTTAATTTTAAATGGTTCAATTATTGTTTTAAACTTCATATCTACCTCCAGAATTTATTTTATCAAAATCATCTTTTTCACATTCCGATAAATTTTTCGCCCATTGCCTGAAATCCTCAACTCATAAAAATAAATCCCCGACGCAAGCCCATCAGCATAAAAAGTAATTCTGTATCTTCCAGCGCTAACATTCCGATTGAAGATTTTTTTCATTTCTCTGCCAAGAGCATCGTAAACTATCAAATCACAATCATAAACTCCACCGCCCGTAATATCAAATGTTATCTCTGTTGATGAATTAAAAGGATTGGGATAATTTTGATACAAATTGAAAGAGTTAGGAAGCGATGAATAAACTTCGTCTTCACTGGAAAAAGTCAGCGTGAATTTCTTCAAAATCTTATCTTCAGGGTCAAACTTTATCTTCGCCACATCCACTGTAGCGATATTCCCAAAACTCACAGAGTAAGTCGTATCACGGGTATAATTCCAGAATGTTAAAACCGTATCCAGAGTCCCGATTTGAATCTTTACCTCAACCGGCACCTTAAAAATTCTTGTGTTCTTCTGAACCTGACTTAATTGTAAAATCAAATTCAGCCCATTGTCCATTGAAAGCGTCGCATTAAGATTAAACATTGGGTAACCCGCGTCATAGACCCACTGTTCAAAGAACCAGGTTAAATTTTCACCGGTTATATCATTCACAATTTGAATAAACTTTTGCGTCGTCCCTGTGCTGTATGCGTATCTTCTCCCCCACTCTTTCAAAACATTAAAGAACGCCGAATCACCAATTAAATTTCTTAACATATGCAAAACCCACGCGCCTTTAAAATAAACCGCCGTTCCAAAAAGTTTATTTGGTGGTGGATTGTAAATTGGATATCTAATTGCAGAATCCTCAACAAAATAATAATTTGCCCAGCTTTGCAATTTCACTTTAAAACTTTCCCTGCCATATTTATACTCCGTATACAATGCATCACCGTATGATGCAAAACCCTCATTTAACCATATCTCGCTCCAATTTTCGCAGGTGACAAGGTCACCCCACCACTGATGAGCAAGTTCATGTGCAATTCCACCTTCATAATTTCCATCAAGCCATCGCCTGTGTATCGTCGTCATAGTTTGATGTTCCATCCCACCATAGGAAAATGGATAAACAGCAACCATCCCATATTTTTCAAAAGGATATTCACCAAATTTTTCAGAAAAAAATTTCATCATATCAACGACATTTTTAAAAGCATTTTCTGCCTTTGCAGAATCCTCACGCCAGACATAATACTTGATCTCAACCGAATCAAACGGATCTGAGATTCTCCTATACCAGTGTGAAAAAGTGATATATTCAGAAGTTGCAAATGTTATCAGATAAGTTGACATCGGAAATTTTGAATGCCAGTGAAAAGTTCTCTCATCTCCGGAAATTTCGTCACGAATTAACAATCCATTTGATGCAACGAGAAAATTTTTTCTGACCTTTACAATCACATCAACCGTTGCTTTATCCCACGGTTCGTCATAACACGGAAACCAGTATCTTGAATCAGATGGCTCCGTCATAGTGTAAGCAATGTCAGATGGTGGCAAATTTGGTGCGATTTCATCTTTTCTGTAAAAATAAAATCCACGATCAAGATTTGATTCACGCCGAAAATGAATTTTTATATTCAAGGTTTCAGACGCTGAAAAAGTCCGTGGGAGAAAAATTTTCAAATTGCTCTGATTTTGCTGGAAATTTAATTTTTGCATTTGAAATAAAATTGAATCAACCTGAATCACTCCACTTACAGCGTGGATATTTATCTCGCTCAAATTTTCATTAGCTACAAGTTTGAGCAAAACATAACCACGGTAATATCCATTTCTTTGGACAAGTCCGTTGTAAAGGTCAATGTAAATTTCGTAATGCAAAACATCAAATTGATGTTTCACATCAGCGAGCGATAAATCCTGAAACAAAAAAATAACTAAAAAAATTTTTAAAATCCCTTTAAACATTTTCATCTTCTTTGCTTGATATTTTTCGCTTTAAAAAATTTTTCAAAAGAAAAGATGAATTGACAAAGAGCATTCCAGTTAATACGAGCAATGCACCGAAAATAATGTTTGGTGTTATAATTTCTCCACCAATGAAAACACCAATTAACACCGCAAAAACAGGCGTCAGAAAAGCAGTAAGCGACATTATCACCGCTGAAACTTTTCTCAAAAGCCAATAGTAAACCGCAAATGTGACAATTGAGCCAAAGACACCAAGATAAATTACACTTCCAACTCCGTTAACTCCAAATTTTATTTTACTCCAATCTTCGGTTACGCTTGAAATTATAAGCAAAATAAGCCCGCTTAAAGATAAAGGTATAAAATTTATCGCTAACGGGTGAATCCCCATCCCATATTTTTTAACCATTATCAAGACAGAGGCGTTGAAAAATGCACTTGCAAGAACCGCAATCATGCTCAAAATAAATCTTGAATTTTGAAACAAAACATCACCTCTGAAATGTCCCGTATCAATTCTGAAAATTAACATAACGCCGATGAATCCAAGAACAAGTCCTATTCGCTGGAAAAAATTTAAATCTTCTTTCAAAAAAATTCTTGAAAAAATTGCTGCGAAAAAAGGCATCGTTGAAAAAAGAATGCTTGCAAGATTGCTCGGAATTGTGACCTCAGCCCAGTAGACAAGCGAAAACGGGATCAAAAAAGAGAAAAGCGTCAGATAAAGATAGAGATAAATTTGTTTTTCGTTAATTGGGACCTGTATTTTGAAAAATTTTAAAATTGCAAAAAGGACAGTGCTTGCGGTCAAAAAGCGAAGCGAAAGCGAAAAAAGAACGGGGAGGTCTTTTAATCCCAATTTTATCACAAACCAGGTAGAACCCCAGATTGCGCAAATTAAGATGAAAAGCAAAATCTTAACAGATGTTTTTTCCGCAATTTTTGAAAATTTCATCAGCGTTCTTTTTAATTTAAAAGTGCGTTGAACAAAAATTTGAAAGTCGCCCATGTTTGAGATCTATGTTGAGGTCTGAAAGCAAACATTAAAATTTTCCCTCTCTCATATGGAACTTCACAAAGCGCTGGCTTGCCTTTAATTTTGCTATCGCCAAGAAGATAACCGCTCAAAAGAACATCGTTTTCATCAAATGTTGCAACAACAGAAACTTCGCCTGCATAAGAAGTGGTTAAAAAAGCAATTGGATTTATCATATACGCTGGAACATATTCATCAAAACCATACGCTATCGGATTTGAATTATCAACTTTCAGTTTAACAATCGTCCCCGGAACAAAAAATTCTTTCGTGCTTACATTTCTTAACATGTTTCTAACAGGAACGCCAATTTGATCAATTATGAAATTGCTTGCTTCCCCCAGTGCAATCACCACTCCGCCATTTTTTACAAACTCTTTTATATTTTCAACGCCTTGTTTTCCAATCCCGCCTGAAAATTCTTCTGGCATCTCCGGAATGTCTATTCTTTGACTTCCCCTGAACATCCTGCCTTCAACTATCGCATCAGTCCCCATGCTTGGCAAGATCAAAATGTCAATGTCATTGATAAATTTTTTATCTTTCAAATCCTGATTGTGGAGAACTTTATAATCAAAATAAAAACTATCAAGCACAAGCCGTGTCCAGCCTTCGTCCATGCTTGTTATCCACGGTTGATAAATCCCGATTCTTTTCTTCTTCAACTCAACTAAATTTGTATCCGCAACCTTATCCGTTAAACTCATCTCAAGCCCGAGATTTTTTGATAGATTACGGATTTTCTCAATCGCATCTTTCTCATTTTTAACAGCAAAATTTCCGTTCAAAGATTTATCATTGCTCTTCACGGTATAAACCTTAACACCATTTTTCAAAAGCAAATTAACAAGCCGATAAGAGTTTATATACCTTCTCTCAAATACAAGATAATTTCCCTTGCCCTGAATTTTTGATGTGCCGAATTCAATGATTTCAACTTTTTCCATCGGGATTTCCCTTTTCTCGTTCAACTCAAAAACCTTAACACCCATTTGAAGTGGCAAAGTCCAGGCGGTTACATCGTATGGCTGTTTTGGTGGTCCATCGGGATAGAGACGAATATCAGGATAATTTTGAATTTCCATCAGATCTTTGATGAAGCCCCTGCATGGTTGGGAGAGTGGAATGATAAATGTGTTCTCAGAAAAGTTAACATTGCCGATGTTGAACGATTTTTTCGCTTTGTAGATTTCAACCCCGCCAATTTGTAATCTCTTTAAAAGTTCAGTTGCAGAATTCGGATCGTGCTGAGAGTTTAGATCAATCAAGTAAGCAAATGGTTTTTCATTTAAACCTTTTTCAATTGATTTTTTATTTGCATTGTAAAAAGTCCATAAAATTTCTTCTCTATGATTTGCCGAAAAATTTAAAATTGCATAAGTCGCTGCTTTTTCGTAATTAATTATATCTCTCAATCGCCACCAACCTTCTTCAAACGGATAGAGATTGTTGTTTGACAAACTGTTGTCTGGAATTTCATCGCCAAGCCCTTCAATACTTCCGTAAGGTAAATAAATTGGAGTTGCAATCCTCACGCTTGCTGCTTCTGAAAGAATTCCAACTCTATTGTGCCAGAGTGGTGTCTTTGACATCGTCCCCTGAAAATAAGCGTTAAATCTTCCACCTGTTACAACACCTTTAAATCCTTTTTGAATCATATCAAAAACGACATATTTCCCGAACAAATTCGTAAGAGCCATTATCTCTGGCAAGACATTTGGATTTACGGGATCAGAGTAAGGCGGAACAAAAAGACGTGGTCCATTTGAACCCATCTGATGCTGGTCATAAACAACCTGCGGAAACCAATCGTGATATAAAACTTTTGCTGTTAACCTTGTTTCAACCAAACTGAAAAAGTGAAAATCTCTGTTATTATCGTGCCCGGCATAATAATGATAAAGCCATGGCATCGGTGATGCTTCATATTTTGTCCCGACATATTTTTTATACCAATCAACGACCATCTGTTGTCCATCTGGATTTAACGATGGGATCATAAGGATAACACAATTGTCAAGTATTTTTTTCGCCTCATCATCATTTCTTGTCGCAAATTCATAAATCAACTCAACTGACTCCTGACTTGCTGCAATTTCCGTTGAATGTATGTTCATAGTTATTAAAACAAAAACTTTTCCATCTTTTATCAACTCTTTTGCTTTTGCCCTGTCAAGACCATATGGCTTTGCAAGTTGCTTTTGAATTGTTTTTAATTTTTGTATCTCTTTGATATTCTTTTCCGATGATGCGATTGCAAGAATAAACGGCTTCCCGAGCGTGGTTTTACCGAGCTCTTCAACAACAACTCTATCCGAGTTTTTATCAACATAATTGAAGTATGAATATATTTCTTCCCACCCGATCAATTTTTTATCTTCTCCCATTCTAAATCCGAAATATCTCTCTGGAGATAGAATCTGCGAAAGTGAAAAATCAAGAGCAATGATCAGAACCAATAAAATGTTAAGTATTTTTTTCATACGCTGTAAAAATTTTATTTTTAAAACAGAATTTGAACTTCAATTCCTTTTGACGAAAATTCGTCTAAAATTTCTTCAGCAACTGCTTTAAAATATTCATCTCTCGTTGCGAAATCAATTGAGTTAGCCCTATAAATTTTTTCCGTCTTCCAGATGTAATTCATTTTATCTACAAGGGCATAATCAACAAGTTCATCAATTTGGCGTGCGAGATTTCTTGCATCCATAGGCAATATCGGACCGATAAAGGCGAATGTTTTTATCCCGCTTGATTTTAATTTTTCAAGTGTTTTAATTCTGCTGATTATTGATGGTGCTTTTGGTTCAAAAATTTTCCTTATCCTTTCATTATCGGTTGTGATTGAGAGTCCAACTTCAAGCGATTCAAATTGAGTTAGCAAGTCAACATCCCTCAAAACAAGTGGTGAGCGTGTTAAGATCCCAACTGGATATTGAAATTCAAGAAGTATCTCAAGGCATTTTCTTGTCAATTTAAACTTTTTCTCAACGGGTTGATATGGGTCTGTAACGATGCTCAACCATATGTTCGGTTTACGATTGCTTGAAAAAATTGAACTGTTTTTGCTGGTGAGTTTTAAAATTTCAGTTTTTAACTTTTCAGCGATGTTAATTTTAATCCCGACGAATTCACCCCAATTTGAGCCCTCAAAGAAGATCTTGTAATTTTTTGAAAATCTTGACATAAAATCAGCATAGCAATAAGAACAACCAAATTCACAACCAAAATAGGGATTTATTGTATAATCAATTCCGGGTATCCTTGATTTTGAGAGGGCGCTCTTTACCTCTATGATTTTAAGATTAAGATTTTTCATTTTCAAAATTTCCTCATCACAATTCCAGATAAAAGCTTTGGATAAAAGTAAGTTGATTTCTGTGGCATAGTCGCTCCGGACAAAGAGACCTCCTTTACATCAGAAACAGACGGTGGATTGAGCAAGATAGCAGTGCCTTTGAAACTATCCGCAAGTTCAATTGCCGTTTCAAAATTGTGAGTGTAAACTAATTTAACATCGGTTAATCCGGCAATTTTAAATATAAATTCGTGCAATACAGTCACATCAAGTTTTCTCACCGCTTCGGGAATGTCCGAAGGTAAGAGTAAATTTATATTGAGTCCTTTTTTGACCGTTAACGCCAGAAATTCGCCGTCACTGATATAAACACCGAAAACTCCTTTTTCCGAAATATCCATAAATTTTTTAAGTTCATCTGCTGAAGAAAATTTTTCAACATCAAAATATGAAGTCAATGCGCTATCTATAATTTTCCTCATTTCGTTCGGATTAACATTTGTCAAAACTCTATGCGTTGGTAAAATTACAAGTCCCTCAGAATCCATATTTGTAAGGTAGGTTAAAACATAATTGTGTTCATCAGTCGCTTTTGAAATTGACCTCATAAAATCTCTGAACATTAAGGCGGTTTCATATCTATGGTGTCCATCGGCGATGAAAACCGGCTTATCTTTGAGAATTAAAGAAATTAAATTAATTTTTTCACCAGTGATTTCGTAAAGTTTATGTCGGATATTGCTCCCCGATGGAAATTCAAAATCAAATAACAAAATTTTATTTTTCTCATCAGAAATAATTTTTTCAATTTTAAATTCTGGATCCGGATATATGCCGAAGATATGATCAAATTGTGCATTTGTTGATTTCAAAAGATTGAATCTGTCTTCTTTTGGTTTCGGCAATGTCTTTTCGTGAGGAAAAACTTTACCCTCTCCAAATTTTTCAAGCTTCATAAGACAGATTATCCCGATGCGTGTGTAAATTTTATGATTGATTTCAAAAGTTTGCTCGTAAATATAGAGTGATTCTCTTTCTCTTTCAATTATCACGCTGTTTTTAAACCACTCATCAAAATATCTTTTTGCGCTCTCATATCTATCTTCATCGCGATTTAAAATCAAGCGTATCACATTATATTCGTGCAGTTTATAGAGTTCATCCTGATCTTTTTCAGAGATAACATCGTAAGGCGGTGCAAGAAGTTTTTCAATCGGCAAAACTGGATTGTAAATCAACCCTTTAAATGCTCTGATTTCGGGCATTTCAAAAGAGGAAATTTTTTTATAATTGAGTGAAATTCAATCAACGCTATATCCCAACCTTTTCAACCATGCTTTGCTATCACGCCATTTCTTTCTTGCTTTCACATAAAGTTCAAGGTAAACCGGTCTTCCAAGAAACCATTCAATTTCCTCCCTTGCAAGTTGACCTATTTTTTTCAACATTTGTCCATCTTTTCCAATGATTATTCCTTTTTGCGATTCCTTCTCAACATAGATCTCCGCAAGTATATAATCTTTTTCGCCTTCATTCTTTGCCTCTTTAAATTCAACGATTGAAACGGTGGTTGAATACGGGATTTCTTGCCTGTAAAGTTGAAAAATTTTTTCACGGATAATTTCGGCTACGAAAAATCTCTCCGGATGCTCTGTTATCATATCGGGCGGGTAAAACGGTGGATGAACAGGTAAATACTGAATGATGACTTTTTTCAGCTCATCTATGTTTTGCCCTTTTAAAGCCGATATCGGAACGATTTCTTTAAACGGAAATGCCTTGCTGAAAAAATCAATCATTGGCAAAACTTCAAGTTTATTGATCAAATCAACTTTGTTTATGACAAGTATAATTGGCTTTTCGTCAACATAGTTTTTTAAAATTTCAAATGGCAGAGTTTTTAAAGTTACCTCATTTGTTTTAACTTTTTTCACATCAACCATAAACAAAATAATGTCTGCATCTTTCAAAGCAGATTCAGCATATTCCATCATAACTTCTTGAAGCAAATAACGAGGTTTAATTAATCCTGGGGTATCAAGGAAAACAATTTGATAATTTTCACCCGTCATTATCCCGATTATTTTATGTCTTGTTGTCTGCGGTTTTGGGGTCACAATTGAAAGTTTATGTTGAAGCAATGTATTGAGCAAAGTTGACTTTCCAACATTTGGCTCACCAACGATAGCGACATATCCGGCTTTGAAATCAGGTGGAATTTCTTTTATCTCTTTTCCGGCTTGTTGTTCTTCTGTTAATTTGCTTTTGTCTTCGGTTTCATTTCCCAGCATCTGAATTTGCCATTTGTTTATTTTTCAATTTTTCCCATTATGACTTTAACTTTGCAAATTTCGCCTTTTTTAAGAACTGGCAATATATGCTTTTGATACATTTTGCCATTGACCCAGATCTCTCTGACACCTTTATTTACTCCATCGGGGTTGTAAAATTCAATCTCATATCTTACACCGCGATATAATCTGCTCACAGAAAAACTCTTCCAGCTTGACGGCACACAAGGATCTATCATTAATCCTCCATAGGTTGGTCTAACACCAAGCATATATTCAACTACACTCTTATAGAACCAATCAGATGAACCCGTAAGCCATGAGTGACTTGCTTCTCCATAAGTTGGGTGATCCGGACTTGTGACATATTCCGAGTAAACATAGGGTTCCATTTTATAAATATCGGCGTCAGAAGCGTTATTTAAAGGCAATGTAGATTGATAAATTTGATACGCTCTTTCTGCGTTGCCGGCTATCAACTCAGCAAGGAAAACCCAGCTTGCCACATGGTTAAAGATAGCACCGTTTTCTTTTTTTCCGGGAACACATCTTGTTGCAAGCCCGATTGTTGGATCAACTTTTGTATAAGGCGGATGCAAAATTTTAGGACCTTTTGGAGTGTCAAGATATTTTTGGACTGACTCAAGACATAGAAATTTTCTCTCATCATCAGCTATTCCGCTTATAACAGCCCAGGATTGAGGATTAGCGAAAATTTTACCTTCGCGATTTTTTGAGGAGCCGATCGGTGTTCCATCATCTTTAAAACCACGTATATACCACTTTCCATCCCAGCAAAATTTATTTATATTTTCCGCAATTTTCAGGTATAATTCAAGATAAGTTTTAAGATATTTTTTATAACCGAGATAGTTGAACAGCTCAACTGCTTCTTTTAAAATATATGCCAGAAATTCAGAACCCCAAACTGTTTCGCCTTTCCCTTTTAAACCAACATAATCAAGCGTATCATTCCAATCACCGCGACCAAATTTAACCAGTCCATGTTTCCCTAAATTTGAAGCGACATAATTTATTGCTTTTATCAAATGTTGAAGCACTATGCCACTTCCACCATCATAATATTCAACTCTTTCATCCAAGAATTTAAAATCACCCGTCTCCTTTAAATATGTAAAAATCCCGAACGCTAACCAGAGAGGCGTATCGCTATGTCCTGTCTTTTCGCCTGTTCTTGAAATTCTAAAAAAGTTATGTAGCATGCTTCCATCTTTAAATTGATAGGAGCAAACCTCAAGCAATCTTTCCCTGACACGCTTTGGATTTGCAACCAACTCACCAAATATATCCTGCATTTGATCACGCACACCGGTTCCAAAAAGCAATCCACCGTGATAATATCCGGCATTGCGTGACATATCAAATGTAACCGCTATTTGGTAACGATTCCAGATGTTGATGAAAAGATTTAATTTCTCGTCTGGTGTTTTCACCTGCAGAGTTTTAAGATAATTATCCCAGTAATTTCTCAAAGACGCAAATTGTTCTTTTACAAAATTAACATCTCTAAACTTTTTGCAAATCTCCTGCGCTTGTTTAAAAGATTTTGAACCAGCTTTTAAACGCTCATTTGTGTGAAGTGATGGCTTATCAACCAGAAATATAAAAAATGTAAATTCCCTTTCTTCTTCCCCCTCAAGCTCAACCGATGTTTGCAAAGCAGCGCATGGATCTCCAGCTGTGATTTCAGTATTGAAACATTTACCTTTTTCTACCGCCTCAGGATTTGCATTACTTCTCCATCGTCCAATAAATATATCCTTATCACCGTCATATCCAATGACATCAAGTGAGCTTGAGAAGACAAGATAATATGGCCATGCGTGGTTTGGTTGTGCGACGCTAACCCCTCTATTCGTGACCCAGTATCTTCGTGTGGCAACAATTGAATTTAAGCTTTTGTCAAAATAAACATCCGGAAAATGTTTGTCGTTTGGCTGATTTATCAAGTCATTCAGAGCATTGCCCATAACAAGCTCAATATAAGCGAATATATCAAGTTTCCTTCTTTCCTGTGTTAAGTTCTTAAGTCGTATTAGCCAAACTTCAACATCATAATCACGCGGGATAAAATAAGTTATTTCACCTCTTAACCCCAGATTCTCAGTTGTTATTTTCGTATAACCCAGACCATGTCTGCACTCATAAAAATCATAATTCAACTCAGTTGTCGGTGCCCAACTTAATGAAAAATACCGCCCGATTTTTTCATCTCTGACATAGACATATCTTCCAGGTTGATCCCACGGCAGGCAATTATATCTATATCTTGTCAAACGATTGTCCCTCGGCGTTAAATAAAAACTATATCCGCCACCCGTGTGGCTTACAAGTCCAGCAAGCTTACCGTTCCAGATGTAATTCATCCACGGTGCTGGGGTTTTTGGTTCTGTGATCACGAACTCTTTCCCATCTTCGGTGAAATAACCATATTTATTAACCTGTAAAGTTTTCATTTTATCCTTTCATTTGTTTGAGATGACTTCAACAGCGGATGGAATTATTGTGATTTTTATCCATCTTAATTCTGTGCCGAGAATTTCGCCATCGGCATGCATTGTTAAGTTTGAATTAGAGCGAATCTCAATCTCCTTCGCTTTAAACATCCTAACTTCAGGATAATTGATATGCTTTCCCTTTAGAACAGTTGGCAGAACTTGAAGTATCCTTAGAATTGATAAATCATTCACAAGGCAAACATCAAATACCCCATCATTAATTTTCGCGTGTGGTGTAAGTAGAAAACCACCACCAGCGGAAATACCATTGCCGATGGCAACAAGAAAAATTTTATCTTTTATCAATCTGCCGTCAATGTAAACTTCCATTTCCGGGGTCTTATATTTTGAAAGGGTTCTAAATATTGAAAGTAAATAAAGTGGAATTCCACGTAGATGTTTTATTTTTCTGCTCTCATTTGCAACCATCGCATCAAAGCCAATCCCAACCCCGTTTATAAAAAATCTTTCATAAAAATTTCCTTTTTCATCCGAAAACTGAATTAAGCCCACATCAGAAGCTGTAATTTTCCTCTTCCTAATAGATTCAATCGCAAGTTTAATTTTAAATGGTTTCAAATTTAACATCCTTGCGAAATCATTACCTGAACCGACCGGGATCACACCAAGCAATTTCTCTGTCCCACTTTGCAAAATTCCATTCACAACCTCATTCACAGTGCCATCTCCACCAGCAGCTACAACAAGTTCGGCATTTGTTTCACGAGCTATCTGAATTGCTTCGCCCGGAGCTGTTGTCAATTGAAATTTTTCAATATGTTTCAAAAATCTCGCATAACTTGCAATTTTATGATACAGTTTCGCTCCCTTCCATCGCCCTGCAAACGGATTCAAGACAATATGTGTTCTTAAATCATTTCCTAATGCGAACCATTTTGATAAAACAAACTTGTATTCCAACTTTTTAACTCGCTTTATGTTTTTAAATAACCATGTGGCAATCCTATATCAGCCATTGTCAAAAGTCCGGGTTTGGCATTGAAAATCAAATAAGCAGAATTAATCAAACTTGCAACAGTTGCAATATCTCCGAAAACTCCATTTAAAATCTTCATCTTTATCGGTGGTTCGCCATCAATGTAAACCGCATCGTAATCTTTATGATCACCAACAAACATCTTCAGGTCAAGCGTGATAACTTCTTTTCCATCTTTGTAACCAATTGCGGTGTGATGAATTCCAGCTACTCTTCCTTTCTGAATTGTCAAATATTCTGTTTTTAAGCTTCTTCTCGTGACGATTGGTTCTAATTCCTCTTCAATCTCATCAAGCTGTATATTCAAAATATAAGCCAGAAATTGTAATGATTCAACAAGTCCAATGTGTCCAAATTTTCCAGTTGCTTTCTTCTCTTTGAATTCACCAACTTTTAAACCAGCTCCAATTTTTAACTGCAACGGTAACCTTCTTTTTGAGGCATTTACAACTCTTTCAACTCTTATCTTTTTAACGCTTGTGCAAACTTGCGTCAAAACAGCAGGCAAAACATCCATCACAAATCCCGGATTAACACCAGTTCCAAGAACCCTGACTTTAAACTTTTTCGCAAGATTATCAATCTCCTGCGCAATTTGAGTATTTCTAAACCATGGGAAGAAAAGTTCTTCCGTTGATGAAACTATGTTAAGTTTCAATTTAATAAGCTCAATAAGTTGTTCTCTAACATC
>CAZQJI010000009.1:0-56098 GCA_964593475.1 uncultured Bacteroidota bacterium
CTTGTGCGTGAACTTCAAGGACTTGGTCTTGATGTCAGAATTGAATAAAAACAAACTTTTTATCCAGGAGGTTTTATAAAATGGAAAAAATGGCGGTAACCAAAGAAGGTATCCTTAGAAAAAAGCAAATCACAAAAGTTTCAATTCGGCTTGCGTCACCGGAAGTAATACTTGAATGGTCAAGAGGTGAAGTCACACGTCCTGAGACGATAAACTACAGAACATATAAACCCGAAAGAGACGGTTTGTTCTGTGAGAAAATTTTCGGACCCGTGAAAGATTGGGAATGCCATTGTGGTAAATATAAGAGAATAAGATATCGTGGCGTTGTCTGTGATAGGTGTGGCGTTGAGGTAACGCAGAGAAGCGTCAGAAGAGAAAGAATGGGACATATTGAGCTTGCTGTGCCGGTTGTGCATATCTGGTATTTGAGATCTGTCCCCAGCAAGATTGGCTCTCTGCTTGGAATGTCAACAAAGGATCTTGAAAAAATTGTTTATTATGAATCTTATGTCGTCATAAATCCGGGGAAGACAGGTCTTAAAGAAAAGGATTTAATCACAGAAGAACAATATCTTGAAATTCTTGAAAAATTCCCGGACAATGATAAGCTCCCGGATAACGATCCCAATAAGTTTGTCGCAAAGATGGGTGGTGAAGCGATAAAGGATTTGCTTGCGAAAATCAATGTTGATGAACTTGCTGAAGAACTGAGGGAAGAACTCAGAGAGGCGGATTCTGAGCAGAAGAAGTATGAAATTTTAAAACGCCTTAAAATTGTTGAAGCATTCAGACAAAGGGAAACAAAGAAGGGTGGAAGAGGAGAGGAATTTATTAACAAACCCGAGTGGATGGTTTTAACTTATATACCTGTTATTCCGCCTGAATTGAGACCGCTTGTCCCGCTTGAAGGTGGAAGATTTGCAACAAGTGATTTGAACGATCTTTATCGCAGAGTTATCATCAGAAATAACAGATTGAAGAGATTAAAAGAGATAAAAGCACCTGAGATAATCCTCAGAAATGAAAAACGAATGCTCCAAGAAGCTGTTGATGCTTTGCTTGATAATTCAAGAAGAGTGAACGCGGTTAAGGCTGATACGAATAGACCTTTGAAATCTTTATCTGACATTTTGAAAGGTAAACAGGGGAGATTCAGACAGAACTTGCTCGGTAAGAGAGTTGATTATTCCGGGCGTTCCGTGATTGTCGTTGGTCCTGAGTTGAAGCTTCATCAGTGTGGTTTGCCAAAGGATATGGCTGTTGAGTTGTTCAAGCCGTTCTTGATCCGCAAACTTATGGAGCGTGGTTATGCTAAAGCTGCAAGGACAGCAAAAAAGATAATTGAAAGGAAAGACCCGATAATCTGGGAAATACTTGAAAAAGTTGTAGATGGTCATCCTGTTCTTTTAAATCGTGCTCCAACATTGCATCGTCTCAGCATCCAGGCATTTCAGCCAGTTTTAATAGATGCGAAAGCAATACAGTTGCATCCGCTTGTTTGTGTTGCATTTAACGCTGACTTTGACGGTGACCAGATGGCTGTGCATGTTCCGTTGTCTTATGAAGCTCAACTTGAAGCAAGGATTTTGATGCTCTCAAGCCATAATCTTTTAAAACCAGCTGATGGAAAACCAATCACAATAGCAACGCAGGATATAGTCCTTGGGCTTTATTATCTGACTAAACCAAGAGATGGTGAACCCGGCGAAGGTAAAGTGTTCTATTCACCTGAAGAAGTGATAATTGCGCATAATAGCGGTAAACTTGGATTGCACGCAAAGATTAAGGTTAGAATCTTGAACAATGAAACAGGTAAGTATGAACTTGTTGATACAACAACCGGAAGAATTATATTCAATCAAATAGTTCCAAAGGAAATTGGCTTTATTAACGAGACATTGACGAAGAAAAAAATCGCTGATTTGATTGACAAGATTTACAAGAAGTTTGGTAATGTCAGAACAGCTGAATTTCTTGATGAGATGAAAGATATGGGTTATTACTATGCGACGAGATCTGGAATTTCAATTGGTGTTGGAGATGTAATTGTTCCAGATGATAAAGAGAAAATAATCGCTGAATATCAGAAGAGAGTTGAGGCACATGAGGCAGATTATCTTGAAGGAGCAATTTCTGATTCAGAGAGATATAACAAGGTAATTGACGAGTGGTCAGCTGCGACTGAAAAAGTAGCTAAATCCTTGTTTGAGAAGTTATCTCAAGATAATCAAGGTTTCAATCCGCTTTTCGTTATGCTTGATTCAGGAGCGAGAGGTTCAAAGGATCAGATAAGACAGCTTGGTGGAATGCGTGGATTGATGCAGAAACCGCAGAAGGGCATGACAGGTCAGCCGTATGAAATGATTGAACATCCGATTCTTTCAAACTTCCGTGAAGGTCTTTCAATCTGGGAATATTTCCTCTCAACACACGGAGCAAGGAAGGGTCTTGCGGATACGGCTTTGAAGACATCAGACGCTGGTTATCTTACAAGACGCCTTGTTGATGTTGCGCAAGATGTCGTAGTTACAGAAGAAGATTGCGGGACTGTTAGAGGTATAACTATGACTGCTTTGAAAGAGGAAGGTGGAGAAGAAGTAAGAGTATCCCTTGCAGATAGAATAGTTGGTAGAGTTGCTTTGCATGATATTTATCATCCTTCAACCGGAGAAATCATTGTTCAATCTGGCGAAGAGATAACCGAAGAGCTTGCGCAGAGGATTGAAGAAGCTGGAATTGAAGAAGTTGAAGTTCGCTCGGTTCTTACTTGTGAAGCGAAATACGGAGTTTGTGTGAAGTGCTATGGTAGAAATCTTGCAACTGGAAGAATGGTTGAGGTAGGTGAGGCGGTTGGAATCATAGCTGCTCAGTCAATCGGTGAACCCGGGACTCAGCTTACGCTCAGAACATTCCACACAGGTGGTAGCGTCGCTGGTGCTGGATACAGAGCTTCTAAAATCTTTGCAAAGAATGATGGCATTGTCAAATTTGTGAATATAAGATATGTGCCTTATGAGAAAATGAGCGATGAAGGAACTGAATCTGTTTTGCGTGTTATCTCAAGGCAGGGTTATATAATCGTTGAAAGTGAAAAAGAAACAGAACCGTCAAGGAAATATGCTGTGCCTTATGGGGCGGATTTGAAAGTTAAAGAAGGACAAAAAGTTAAGAAAAACGATGAACTTTACGAGACCGACCCGTATAACTCGCTTATCCTTGCCGAGAGAAGCGGTAGAATTGAATTTGTTGATTTCATACCCGATGTAACTTATCGTGAGGAAGTTGATGAAACCACAGGTCATGTGTTCAAAGTTGTGATTGAATCAAAAGATAAAACGAAAGTTCCAAGGGTTAAGATCATTGATTCAAAAGGTGATGTATATTATCAACCAATACCAGCAAGAGCGTCTGTGAACCCGGATCTTAAAGAAGGAAGCTATATCAAAGCTGGAGATATACTTGCAAAGATTCCACGTGAACAGGCGAAAATCAGAGATATAACCGGTGGTCTGCCGAAGGTTGTTAACCTGTTTGAGGCAAGGACGCCAAACAATCCAGCTGAGCTTGCGGAAATTGATGGTGTTGTAAGTGTCAGAACTGAGAAAAACTATTACATAGTTGAAATCAAAAGCGATGTTCTTGATATTACGAAAACTTATCAGATCCCGCAGACGAAACATTTGCTCGTTGAGGATGGCGACCGTGTTTACGCTGGCGATAGATTAACGGATGGTCCGATTGATCCGCACAAGATTTTAAAGATTAAAGGATTGAATGCTGTACAGCAGTATCTTGTTAATGAAATTCAGGATGTTTATAGAAATGAAGGTGTTGAGATCAACGATAAGCATATTGAGGTCATTGTGAGGCAGATGATGCGTAAAGTTAAAATCATCAATCCCGGCGATACACGATTCCTTGAAAGAGATATAGTTGATAAAGATGTGGTTGATGATGAAAACCAGAGAATAAGAAATATGGTTGTTATAACAAGTAAAGGTGATACCAAATTCAAAGTCGGTCAGGTCAAGCCGAAAATTGAGGTTGATAGAGAGAATGAGAAATTAAAGAGGATGCGTAAGAAACCAGCTGAATACCGTCCAGCTAAAGGTGCTGAATTTGAGCCGATTTTGCTTGGTATTACAAACGCTGCTCTTATGACAGAAAGCTGGATTTCTGCTGCTTCGTTCCAGGAGACAACCCGTGTTTTAACTGATGCAGCAATTGAAGCAAAAGTTGATCACTTGCGTGGATTGAAAGAAAATGTTGTCGTCGGTCAGCTTATACCAGCTGGAACAGGGTTCAGGACCAAAGAGAAAGATTATCGTGATCTCAAAGTTGTGTCACCCGAGACAAAGAAAGAGGTTGAGGTGGAAGAAGTTGAGAAGGTTGAGCAGAAGGAGAAGAAAGCAGCTTCACTTTAATATGATGCCTTTTTCAAAATAAAAATTTGAAAAGCGACGGCTTTGTTCTGCCGTCGCTTTTTTGTTAAAAACAAATTCAGTAGTGTCAAAAAGATGTCAAAAAATCTGGTTATAGTTGAGTCCCCGGCAAAGGCGAAAACCATAAGCAAATATCTCGGGGATAATTTTATAGTTGAAGCATCGGTCGGTCATGTCAAAGATCTCCCCAAGAATCCAAAAGATAAATCAAAACTCGGAATTGACATTGAGAATAACTACAAGCCCCGATATGTCATAATCCGTGATAAAAAGGAAGTTCTTAATAAATTGAAAAACCTTGCAAGCAAAGTTGGACGAATTTTTATCGCAACCGACCCGGATAGAGAAGGTGAAGCGATAGCCTGGCATATAAAAACCGAAATTGAAGATGTAAACCCAAACATTCATCGTGTTTTATTTACCGAGATTACAAAAACGGGGATAGAACAGGGGATGAAAAATCCCCGTGATATAGATATGAATCTCGTTGACGCACAACAGGCGAGACGTGTCCTTGATAGAATTGTCGGTTATAGAATAAGCCCGTTTTTGAAAAAAGTTGTGAATGAGAAAATTTCTCTTTCGGCAGGAAGAGTTCAATCCGTTGCACTTCGCCTTGTGTGTGAGCGTGAGGAGGAGATAAAGAATTTCAAACCTGAAGAATACTGGACAATTGAAGCGGAGTTTCTCACAGAATCGGGGGAGGTTTTAAAAGCAAAACTTTTTAAAATTGATGGGAAAGAGCCGAAAATTCCGGATAAAGATACCGCTGAAAAAATTTTGAGCGAATTGAAGGAAAAAGTTTTCAAAATCTCAAACATTCAAAGAAAGGAAGTTCTTAAAAATCCCGCACCGCCATTTATAACAAGCACGCTCCAGCAGGAAGCGAGCAATAAGTTGAGATTTTCGGCAAAGAAAACCATGATGCTTGCTCAACAACTTTACGAAGGTGTTGAACTCGGTGAAGAAGGAAGAGTTGGTTTGATAACTTATATGAGAACTGATTCAACAAGATTAAGCGATGAAGCGGTAAAAGCAGTTAGAGAATATATCTACAACAATTATGGTAAGGAATATCTCCCTCAATCTCCGAGAACTTTCAAAAAATCTAAAGTTAGCCAGGATGCGCACGAAGCAATAAGACCAACTTATATGAAATATGAACCTCGCTTTGTTAAGAAGTATTTGAGTGAAGATTTGTTCGCTCTTTATGAACTTATATGGAACAGGTTCGTTGCGTGTCAGATGGCTTCAGCGGTGCTTGATCAAACAACGGTTGATATCGTTGCGGATAATTATCTTTTCAGGGCAACTGGCTCAATTGTTAAGTTTAATGGATATATGCAGGTTTATGAAGAATCAAAAATTGAAAATGATGAGAAAGAGGAAAAAGAGAGCAAAATTCCAGCAAATATAAAAGTTGGGGAAATCCTCAAACTTACAAACTTGCTCCCCGAGCAACATTTCACAAAACCACCTGCAAGATATACCGAAGCATCACTTGTCAAAGAACTTGAATCAAGGGGAATTGGACGACCAAGCACATACGCAACTATTATAAGCACAATCCTTGAGCGTGGCTATGTTGAACTTCAGGATAGAAAACTTGTCCCGACGGAACTCGGTCTTGCGGTTAATAAAATCCTTGTCGCAAATTTCCCGGACATATTTGACTATAAATTTACCGCACGAATGGAAGAAGACCTTGACGAAATTGCATCCGGGAGAAAAACTTATTTACAGGTTATTGACTCATTTTTCAAGCCATTTGAAAAACATTTGAAAAAACTTGATCAAAAGAGAGATGAAATAAAAGAATTAATTCATGAAGAAACAGACATTGTTTGTGAAAGGTGTGGTTCTAAGATGATCGTTAAAGTTGATAAATACGGGAAATATCTCGCTTGCTCAAATCCGGAGTGTAAATTCACGATGGCTTTTCCGACAGATGGAGAAGTTGAGCAACTCAGGAAATGTCCTCAATGTGGAGGGAGATTAATTTTAAGACGTGGAAGGTTTGGTAAATTCTATGGATGTGAAAACTATCCGAGTTGTAAATATACTGAGTCAATTTCAACCGGCATAAAATGTCCTGAATGTGGAGTTGGAGAACTTGTTGAGCGAAAGACCAGGAGAAAGCGAACATTTTACGGCTGTTCAAATTATCCAAATTGTGAATTTATCCTCTGGGATAAACCCGTAAATAAACCCTGTCCAGAGTGCGGATATCCTATCATTGTTAAACCAAGCCGAAAGAGTTCAACTGCTTATAAATGCCCCAGGTGTAATGCGCAAATAGAATCTGAACTTGTTGAAGAATCTTGAAATTTAAATCGTTTCGTATTAATTTAAACCTGCTTGAGAAATTTTTCTTTGCAAAAATAAAATATGAGGAGAAATATGCTCCAAAGAATCAAGAACCTCGTTTTTATCCTGCTTCTTTTTGCCTTCCTTTTAACGGGATGCACAACTTATCAAGCAACAAAACCAACTTACCTTGCTTATCTTGACACGGTAAAGGCAGGGCAATTTGATAACGGAAAGATGTGGACATTTGATTATCCGCCGATTGATTACTTTAAGAAGACATATAATTTCACTCCATCTTCCGATTGGTTTGAGAAAGCACGCCTCTCTGCACTGCGACTTCCGGGGTGTTCTGCTTCCTTCGTATCTGAAGACGGGCTTGTGATGACAAACCATCACTGCGCAAGAGGCGCTCTTGATGCTGTAAATCGTGAAGGTGAAAATCTCCCCGAAACAGGTTTCTACGCCAGGACACTTGAAGAAGAAAGAAAAGTCCCGAATCTTTATGCTGATCAACTTGTGTTAATTGAAGATGTCACAGATGAAGTTCAAAAAGCGTTTGAATCCGGAAAAACCGACGAGGAAAAGGTTGCAAACAGAGACAGAAAAATCAGGGAAATTCAGGAGAGATATTACAAAGAGTATAAGGCGAGAAATCCGAAGGACTCAATGGTGTTTAGCGTCGTCACATTTTACAACGGTGGGAAGTATTCTCTTTATGGATACAAAAGATATACAGATGTGCGACTTGTTTATGCACCCGAAACAATGGTTGCTTATTTCGGTGGTGATCCAGATAACTTCACATATCCAAGATATGATCTTGATGTCGCATTTTTCAGAGTTTATGAGGATGGGAAACCTTTGAAGACAGAAAATTATTTCCCATTCAGCAAAACTGGAGTTAAAGAAGGTGACCTTGTCTTTGTTATCGGAAATCCTGGAAGAACGAGCCGACTTCTAACGGTCTCGCAACTTGAATTTTTCAGAGATGTAAGTTATCCTTACACCCTTTCATTGCTTGATAATCTTGTAAGAATTTACACCGATTTTCTTGCAAAGTATCCCGAAAAGAAGTTGAAATATCAAACACGCTTATTCAGTTTTTCAAATTCTCAAAAAGCATATACCGGGCGACTTGCTGGCTTGCGTGATCCGTATTTAATGGCAAGGAAGCGTGATTTTGAGAGAAAGTTCAAAGAAGCAGTTTTGAGCAACCCAACGCTTAAATCAAAATACGGAAACATCTGGGATGAGATAGAAAAGTATCAGGTTGAGAAGGCAAAATTGTTCAATGAACTTCAAGCGTATAATTTCGCCGGAACCGGAAGAAGTGTTTATTTCAGAATCGCCAGCGATCTTGTTGAATATGCTGAACAGATGAAACTGCCTGAAAATCAAAGAGCAGAAGCTTACAAAGGAGAACGTCTTAAAGCGACAAAGGCGAGAATTTTCCCATCAGAAATTGAACCTGAACTTGAAAAGTCAATTCTTATTTATCAGCTCAATTATATGAAATCTGTTTTTGGAGAAAAAAATCAAGCGTTCAATTCTCTCTTAAAAGGCAAATCTCCAGAGCAGGCTGTTGATGATTTGCTCAAGGCGACTATTTTAACCGACAAGGAAAAAGTCACCGCACTTCTTGATGGTGATCCGAATGCGATTTTAAATTCTTCTGATCCATTTATCTCGTTCGTTGTTAAGACAAGAGATCGTGCGAAGGAAATTCGTGATAAATACAACCAGATTTCTTCAAAAGAGTCAGCAAAGCTTCAACTTCTTGGAAGAGCTATTTTTGATGTCTACGGTACATCAATTCCGCCTGATGCGACATTTACTTTGAGAATTGCTGATGGAGTTGTGAAAAGTTATGAATATAATGGGACCATTGCTCCACCGATAACGACATTCTACGGATTGTATGACAGGTATTATTCATTTAAAGATACTGAAAGAAAGGATTGGGATTTGCCGGAGAGATGGAAGAATCCGCCCGCATCGTTTGATTTAAGCACGCCACTTAATTTTGTTGCGACAAACGATATAATCGGCGGAAATTCAGGTAGCCCTGTTGTCAATATGAATCTTGAAGTTGTTGGATTGATTTTTGATGGAAACATTGAAAGTTTGCCCGGTGATTTCATCTATGTTGATGAGAAAAATAGAGCGGTTGCGGTTCATGTTCAGGGTATAATTGAAGCATTGAGGCATATTTACAATGCTGATAGATTGGTTGATGAGCTTGAAAATGGAAAGATAAGATAAAGTTGGCTCAAGATGTTCAAGGGCTCAAGGGTTCAAAGTTAGATAAAGAGTTTAACAGATGAAAAGTTTTGAGGAATTGAACATTTATAAAAAGGCACGAGATTTAACAAAGAAAATTTACAATATAACTCGCAATGATAAGTTTTCCGAAGATAAAGCACTTGTTGACCAGATTCGGCGCGCTTGTGTTTCAATAATGTCAAACATTGCGGAAGGATTTGAACGAGGAACAAATGTTGAGTTCATTCAATTTCTTTACATTGCCAAAGGTTCTTGCGGTGAAGTTAGAGCTCAACTTGATATTGCATTTGATCAGGGTTATATCAACAGCGAAACTTACAACGCTCTTAAGTCTCAATGTCGCCAGATAAGCGGGATGATTGGAAATTTGATAAAGTATATGAAAGGTTCAAGATTAAAGGGTCCAAAGTTTGTGAAGCCGAAAAGAAAAAGTATAAAAGAAGAACTGGAAGAAATTTTGAAAGGAATAAAATCCCAGAGCGATCCCGAAACTTGAACCTTTGAGCCCTTGAGCCTCTTGAACTTGTGGTAAAAACTACGAAATCTAAAAACTAAAAATTTTTGCGATGCTATTAAAAAAGAAAATCCCAATTCACACTCAAATTATCATCGCTCTTGTCCTTGGTGCAATTTTTGGAGCGCTTTTTACCGTTGACGCTCACAAAATCAAAATAATAACGAGAACTCCAAATGGAGAAGTAAAATCAATCGTTGAGAGTTGGGATAAGGCAGAGATTATTTTATCAGATACACGGAAGGAATTTTCATCTGATGATCAGAGCAAGATAATTAAATTTTTCAGAGATTTACCCAAGTCGGAGAAATCAAAGGCAGTTCTTCTTTTTTACAAAAGTTCTTCAAGCGAAAGTTTTCATCAAACTCAGATAATAAAATTTGAAAATATCGTCGCAATTGAAAAGGTAAAAACGATTGCAACCGAGATAAAACCGATCGGGACCATATTTGTTCGTCTTTTGAGTTTTCTTGCGATTCCGCTTGTGATCGCATCTTTGATAGTGGGTGCAGCAAGTTTAGGGGATATTAAAAAAGTTGGCAGAGTTGGTGGAAAAACGCTCGTATATTTTATTGTTACAACAATATTAGCGATAACTATTGGTCTTTTAATTGCGAACTTAATTCAACCCGGGCATAAAATTTCACCCGACATAAGAGATAGAATTGCATCTGAATATCAGGCGGATATTTCTGAGAAAATTCAACAGGAACTTGGTGTTGATGTGATTGATTTTATCGTTAACCTTGTCCCGATGAATCCAATTAATGCGATGGCAAATGGCGATATGCTTCAAATTGTTTTCTTCGCTGTGATTTTTGGAGTTACTTTGACGATGATTGACAGAAGTAAGTCGGAACCGGTGATAAAATTTCTTGATGGGGTAAGCGATACGATGATAAAAATGGTTGACCTTGTTATGAAGATTGCACCGTATGGAGTTTTCGCTTTGATTTCAGCGACTGTTGCTGAATTTGGTTTTGGAATTTTGTCAACTCTTTTATGGTATATTTTGACTGTTTTAATTGGTCTTATAATTCATCTTTTTGGCGTGTATTCATTTGCTGTTAAGTTTCTGGGTAAGATGAACCCGATAAAATTTTTTAAGGGGATGAGGGATGCTCAAATAATTGCTTTCAGCACGAGTTCAAGCGCAGCAACTTTGCCCGTAAATTTTGAATGCACTGAAAAAAATCTCGGTGTCCCGAAACAAATAACAAGTTTTGTTCTACCGCTTGGTGCAACGATCAATATGGACGGAACAGCGCTGTATCAGGGCGTTGCCTCCGTTTTTATCGCTCAAGTTTACGGATTTAACCTTGACATAACACAGCAACTCACCATTGTTCTCACTGCAACACTTGCTTCAATTGGAACTGCTCCGGTCCCGGGCGTTGGAATAATTATGCTTGTTATGATTTTGAAAGCAATTCACATCCCCGCAGAAGGAATTGCCCTTATTCTTGGAGTTGATAGAATTCTTGATATGTGCAGAACCGTCGTTAATATCACAGGCGACGCAACCGCAGCTGTCGTTGTTGCAAGAAGTGAAAAATTGTTGAACAATTCCTGATTGAAGATAATGAGGTTAAGAATTTCAATTTTAACGCTTCTTTTGGTTTTTCTTCTTGATTCCTGGGTTTATCGGTATAATGTTGCTCACACGGGAATTTATCCCGGGAAAAAATTGCCGACGCTTGAAAAGTTGAAATGGCGATTCAAAACAAATGGAACGATTTATTCCACGCCAGCAATCGTGGATAACACAGTTTATTTTGGCTCAAATGATGGTTATTTTTACGCTGTTGATTTAAAAACTGGAAAATTGAAATGGAGATTTAAAACAGGCAACACGGTGGAGACATCTCCTGCATTTTTTAAAGTTCAAGAGTTCAAAGGTTCAAGGGTTCAAAGTGAGAGAATTTATTTTGGTTCAAATGATAAAAATTTTTATTGTCTTGATGCAAAAACTGGCAAAGTGATATGGAAGTTTAAAGTTGAGGGCTGGCTTATGAGTTCGCCTATAATTGTTGATGGCATTGTTTATTTTGGCTCTGGCGAAGGAGTTCTTTATGCGGTTGATGCTTTAAATGGAAATCTTTTGTGGAAATTCCAGGCGCAAAAAGCAATTTATTCATCCCCGGCTTATTCCGATGGAAAAATTTACTTTGGCTCTCTTGATAAAAATTTTTACGCCGTTGATTCAAAAACAGGAAATCTTATCTGGATTGTTTCAACTGAAGGAATGATAAATTCATCACCTGTGGTTTTTAATGGAACGGTTTTCTTTGGCTCAAACGATGGAAAACTTTATGCCGTTGATGCTAGTTCTGGCTGGGTCAAATGGAAATTTCAAACGAAGGGGCAAATAACACAAACGCCAGCGGTTGACGATAAAGCAATTTATTTTACCTCAGCTGATGGAGTTCTCTACATAGTTTCTCATAACGGAAAACTTTTATGGAAGATAGCCCTTGATGAAATGTCAATATGGAGTCCCCCTGTTGTGGCAGACGATTATGTTTATTCTGCTGTAAATACCGCAACTTATTCGGGTATTTACAAGATCAACAGAAGAACGGGTAAATTTGAGTCAGCTTTTGACCTACCTCATAGAGCTTTTGCTTCACCTGTGATCGCAGATGGAGTTTTGCTTATTGGTTCAAAAGATGGTTATTTGTATGCTATTGAGTAATTGAGTATTTTTAAAATTGAATTTTGCGTTGAAAAATCAAAAAATTAATCAAAAAACTTAATGATAGCGTTTTTCGCTGGAATAATCCTTGGTTTGGTTATTTCTGTTCCGATCGGTCCGATAAATCTGACTATTTTAACAAAAGGGATGCGTGATGGTTTCAAACCAGCGTTCTGGACTGGCGTTGGTTCTGCTACGATGGAATTTCTGTATTGTCTTCTTGCTATGCTTGGAATGGGCGCAATAGTTGAACATTCGCTCGGTAATATAATTGTTCAGATTTTTGCCTTTTTGATCCTTCTTGTTTTCGGTTTAAGAAATTTAATTGTTCATCCGAAGAAAATTTACAATGGCGAATTTTTAAACAATGAAAACAATGGGAACGGGAAATTAAGTTTTATCAAGAAACATCATATCCATAATACTTTTCTAATTGGTGCGTTGCTTTATGCATTGAACCCGACTTTTATAATCTTCTGGATAACGGTTGCTGGTTTTGTTCAATCAACAAATTTAATCGGAAACTCGTTTGACAACTTCTTTTTTGCGCTTGGTGTTGGATTAGGCGTTGTTTTGTGGTTTTACCTTCTTTTAAAATTTATCCATAACTTTATAGAGTTTAGAACCAGAACAATAGCTCGCTTTCATCGGGTTTCTGGGATAATAATTCTTGCTTTTGCTCTTTATCTTGGGGTTGAAATTTTGAAAAAATTACTTTGAGGGGTTTCATGCTCTATTGCACTTCTTTTGAAACTAACATCGGGATTATTTACATCGCTTCATCTGAAAAAGGCGTCTGCAAAATATCTCTCACACTTAACTCTTCCGCTGAATTTAAGTCCTGGATTAAAAAACATTTCAGCGAATATGAAATTGTTGAGAGCAGGAAAGAAAACAAAGACGCAATTGAGCAAATTAAACTTTATCTTGCAAGGAAACTGAAAGAATTTGACTTACCAATTGACATGATCGGAACTGATTTTCAGAAAAAGGTCTGGCGTGAGACGATGAAAATTCCTTATGGTGAGACGATAACTTATTCAACTCTTGCGAAGAGAATTCGCAAGCCGAATTCTCAAAGGGCGGTGGGCAATGCTCTTGGTGCCAATCCATTGCCGATAATAGTTCCGTGTCATCGTGTGATTGCCTCGGACGGCTCACTTGGTGGATATTCTGGCGGGATCAAAATAAAAGAGTTTTTACTCGGACTTGAAGGTGCGAAACCTGTTTAAATTTTCCCTCTTTTTTATCTTTATCTCTACTTTGAGCGCCCAGGTCAAGCTCATAGATTCAAATGGGCTACATTTTAAAGGTTTGCTCGCAAGTTTTTATGAGCCGAAGATGGGATTGATGAAGTATTTTGACAGGAATAGTTTAAAGGTTGACATCGGGAATTCAGTTGATTTGATTGAATTTAATTTAAGCGGGGTTGATTTTACAATTGGTGCGGATTTTTTCGCTTATACACTTGTGAATAATCACGGGTTTCTGGTCTTGAGAGTTGAAGCAATTGATGGATTTTTCGGTGGGAATGTGAGTGCAAGTAAAGATAAATTTTCTGCTCGTTTCAGGATTCTCCACAGAAGCGCTCACCTTGTTGATGAATATGGGGAACTTGGGAGAAAACCATTTCCATTCACGAGGGAATTTTCAGATTTTATTTTTTCTTTCGCAGGAAAAAATCACAGAGTATATAGTGGGGCAAGTTATGTGTTCAGAACGAAACCAACTGATGTAGAGAGATTTTATCTTCAATCCGGGTTTGAATTTTTCAAAGTTTTATCGCCAAATTTTACCTTGCTCAAAACTCAATTGCTTTTTATCGTTGCATTTGATTTGAAATTTTTTGGCAGAGTTGATGCTTTAAACTTTACATCAGGTTTTAAGTTTGGTCGGTGGAATTCACAGGGTGTTTTTCTCTATGTTGTTTATTATTCTGGTTTTGATATTTACGGGCAATACTTTAATTTAAAGAGAAATTTCGGTGGTTTCGGTTGCCTGTTTGAATTTTGAAAAATTAAAAATTTTCTTCTGGGATGAAAATTTCGGAGGATAAAATAGAAGAAATAAGGATGGCGGTTGATATCGTTGATTATGTTAATCAATTTGTGCCGTTGAGAAGGGTTGGAAAAAATTATGTTGGTCTTTGTCCGTTTCACGCCGAGAATACGCCTTCATTTACGATTAGTCCCGATAAACAACTTTATCATTGTTTCGGATGTGGCGCTGGTGGAAATATTTTCAACTTTGTGATGCAATTTGAAAAAGTTTCATTCTTTGAAGCAGTTAAGAAAATTGCGGAGTACGCCGGGATAGAACTTCCAAAGCCCGAACGAAAGGAAAAATGGATTGAGACAGAATTTGAAGAAATTTACGAAGCAAATCGCTTTGCTGAACAATTTTTCGTGAGAAATTTGATGAAAACTCCGGAAGGTAAGCGTGGACTTGAATATCTTTACAAGCGTGGGGTAAATGACGCTTCAATAAAAATTTTCGGACTCGGGTATGCACCCGAGCAATGGGATGCTCTTGTCCAATATGCTATGAAGCAAAATTTCCCGCTTGAATCGCTTGAAAAAGCAGGATTAATCGCAAGAAGAGAAGATGGCGCTTATTATGACCGATTCAGAGATAGAATAGTTTTCCCGATTTTTTCGGTTACTGGAAGAATCATCGCTTTTGGAGGAAGAAGATTGAAGGAAGATGAGAATATACCAAAGTATATAAATTCGCCTGAGACAAAGGTTTACACGAAAAGCAAAGTTTTATACGGTCTCTATCAAGCAAAAGACGCAATACGCAAAAAAGGCAATGTTATTCTCGTTGAGGGTTACATG
Source organism: uncultured Bacteroidota bacterium (assembly GCA_964593475.1). GTDB lineage: Bacteria > Bacteroidota > Ignavibacteria > Kryptoniales > Kryptoniaceae > Kryptonium. Next base: position 15,085 of record CAZQJI010000009.1, read on the forward strand.
GATTGCATTTCGCTTTTTCAAGCTGGAATTGAAAATGTTGTTGCCACAAGTGGAACTGCTTTAACAGAAGAACACGCAAAATTAATCTCAAACTATGCAAACACGGTTTATTTTCTTTACGATGCAGATTCAGCTGGTGCAAGGGCTATGTTGAGAGGAATTGATATAATACTTGCACAGGGTCTTGAGCTTTATATTGTGAAATTGCCGGAGGGAGAAGATCCGGATTCGTTTATAAAGAAATATCCTGTTTCGGAATTTGAAAAATTGATTGAGAATGCGGTTAACTTTATAGAGTTCAAAGCTGAAACATATCAAAAACTTGGTAAATTTGACGATCCGAATGTTAAGTCAAAGGCGATTCGCTCACTTGTTGAATCAATTTCAAAAATCCCGGATGAGTTGAAACGGAGTGTTTTTATTCGGGAAGTTTCCTCAAAATATAAAATTCCAGAAAATGTGCTTGCTTATGAACTTGAAACGATACTTTTACGAAACAAGAATGCTCAGATTAAGAAAGAAAATGTTGAAAAAGAAAATGTGAGTTCAATTTCTTCCAGAATAAAGTCAATCCCGCCTGAGGAAAAGGACTTTGCAAAGATTTTGATTGAAGCGGATGAAAATATTTTGAAGTTTGTCTTTAAATATGTAAAGCCAGATGATTTAACAAGTGATTTTGTGAAGACAATTTATCAAACTGTTTATGGAGCTTTCAAAGAATCTGAAGAAGCGGGAAGATATAGAAAGGTTGATGTTAATGAGTTAATTTTGAGGGCGGAAGATGACGAGTTTAGAAGTTTTCTGACGAACATCGTCTTAAGCAGATATGAGGTGAGCAAGTTCTGGAATACAAAGCGAGTGCGTGCGAGCGATGAATTTGAGGAGATATGGAAAGCGGTTGATGATGTTTTGACACGTTTTTATCTGCGTAAGATCCAAAAGATAGAACGGGAATTAACGCAGAAGATATCTGAAGCTGAAAAAGCGGGCGATGAAGAAAAACTCGCAGAACTCTTAACAAGGATGAGCGATGTCGGGAAAGCGAAAAATAATCTGTCAAAAAGGGGTTTTGAAAGTTTGATAAAAAAATATCTTAACTCACAAAGCGAGGTTTGAAAATGGTTATCATTAAAGAAAATAAATGTGATTTTTGTGGTTGTTGCGTCGGCGTTTGCCCTGAAAATTGTATTGAGCTTTATGAAGCAAAGATAGAAATAATCCACGAGCTGTGCACAAATTGTGGAAAATGCGTATGGGCTTGTCCTTTTGAAGTCCTTGAACTTCATCTTCCACAAAAGAAAATTGGTGAAATAGCATAAATGACATTCGGGAAAAATTTTCCTAAAAATGATTATTATGATATAGTCGTTGTCGGAGCCGGACCAGCGGGGACAACCGCAGCGAGATTTTCAGCTATGAGCGGGGCAAAAGTTCTCGTCCTTGAAAAAGATAGAGATGTCGGGTATCCTGTAAGATGCGGTGAAGCGGTAAGCCATGAAGGACTTGTTCAGTTTATAGAGCCAGATCCGAAATGGATCGCAAGCACTGTGAGATATTTTAAACTTGTTGCTCCAGATGGAACAGTGATAAAGCCAAATATTGAAGGTCATGGTTATATCCTTGAAAGGAGAATTTTTGATTACGAACTTGCGAAAATAGCGGCTGATTATGGAGCTGAGATCGTCACAAAAGCTTATGTCAATGGTTTGATAATTAACGACGGCAAAGTTGAAGGCGTCAAAGTTCTAATTAATAATTCAGAACAAATTGAGATAAGGGCAAAAATTGTCATCGGTGCTGATGGGGTTGAATCAAGAGTTGGAAGATGGGCAGGGCTTAACACAACATGTAAGCTTCAGGATATGGAGTCCGCGGTGCAGATGACACTTACAAACATTGATGTTGAGCCGGATACTTGCTATTTTTATTTTGGTGAAAAGATTGCACCGGGTGGCTATCTCTGGGTTTTTCCAAAGGGAAATAAAACGGCAAATGTCGGACTTGGCATAGCTGGAATTTATGGGAGACAAAAACATGCGCTAAGTTATCTTGAAGAATTTGTTGAAAGAAATTTCCCAAACGCGTCGGTTTTAACGGTTATAGCAGGTGGTGTCCCATGTGCTAAAACAGCTGAAAAGATCGTAACGCATGGACTTATGCTCGTTGGAGATGCAGCACATCAGGTAAATCCTGTCTCCGGTGGTGGGATAATAAGCGGAATGATAGGCGGGAAAATCGCAGGTCAGATAGCCGGGCAAGCGATAAAAGAAAATGATCTTAATTTGATTTTTAAATACGAAGAAGAATGGAGGAAAACGCTCGGGCAAAGGCACGAGAGATATTATAAGATCAAACAGTTCATTTATAAATTTTCCGATGAAAAATTAAATCAGATAGCGAAAGAACTTGCAAAAATTCCGTATGAGAAATTGACATTGAAAAATTTATTTCTCACAGCTGTTAAAGCACAACCATCGCTAATAATTGAGGTGATGAAACTTTTTGTGTGAAACAAAGAAGGGCGGTCAGGCGACCGCCCTTTGAAATTCTCACGCTGTTGTCGGCTTCGCTTTAATCACTTTGTTAAGCATATAGCCAACCGTTATCAATCCAGCAATGAAGACAATTACAAAAACGATTAAAACAGATATTTGTGGTTGAACTTCAAATTGTTCGGGCTTAAAATAATCCTTCAAATATGCATCCCTTAAAATATCTCGCATTATCGCCATTCCAGCTATCGTTAAAAACAGAAGAACAATTCCAGAGATCGCAAGAGGTTTTGGGTTTGGTGCGTTGAATGAGAGAAGAATTAAAATTAAACTGACGAGGGACAAAAGAACTGAAATCCCAAAAATTGCCGTTGCAAATCCATTCTCTCCCATATAAATCATCATAAGCTCTTTCTTCAATGCAAGTAAAAACCATATTCCAACCGCATATTGCACAACTGTTCCAATGACAAACCAAAGACCACCATATCTAATTGCCCATCTTCCAAATTTTTCATCAGTTTTTAACTTAAAGAGACCATAAATTAACACGAGAAGACCGGCAACTGAAAATGAGGCGACGAGAAAATGTAAATATCTTGGTATAACTGTTGGATCGTCAAAGTTAAAATTTGTCCCGTGCGGATTTGCGAAGTATTTTTCAGCCCATTTTTCGGGTGTAAGCATCAAAACGAGATTGTTCGTGTATATTAAACCGATTATCGCAAAGAGGACCGAACTTCCAAGCACAATCCAAGCTCTTACCCCATGCAATTTTTCAAAATTGAACTGGTAAATGTAATATCCATAATAACCGATAAGCAAGAGCAAAATTACGCTTAACCATGGCCAGGCCAGGACAATTGAAGAAGAATAGAAATATTGACCGTATAAAACTTGCAAGAATAGAAGAGGAGCAATTCCAAGAGTTATTGTGAAAGCAGTTGTAATTGGAAGCATTTTTGAAAGTGATTTTGAAAGATTAAGGTGGAATTGACTGTTTTTCTTTCGCCCGAGCAAATCAGTTATTCCAGCTATAAATCCACCACCTAAAGCAAAGTTCATTGCAATTATGTGAAGTATAAAAGTTAAAACAAGTAAAAATTTCAGAAGCCAGTATGGGGCTGGCAAAGGTATCGGATCAGGTTCGGGTATTATAATTTGCTGTGTCATTTTGAAACCCTAAATTTTGTTTTTATTGATTCAGGTTGTAAAGCCATTTTGCAAGCGCTTTTCTCTCCTGTTCAGTTCCATAAAATGGAGGCATAAAACCTTTCAACATATCAAGGTGCTGAAGCTGGAAATCAATGTAACTCTCACTCCATCCCTTTACCATTTTCTTAATCCCGTTGTAACCGTCAACTGTATGACAGCTCTGGCATTGAACTTTGAAGATTTCTTCACCCGCTTTTAACATATTTTCATCGTTAATTTCTCTAACGCTTACCCACTTTGCATAGTTTAATACACCTGTTTGATTAATTTTATCGCCGTGTGCTTTTAAGATTGAATTTGAATACATGTAGTTGTAAATAATGTAAGGTTTTCTCACCGCTTCTCTCACCCATTCGGTTACAGCAGTGACCATAAATCCGATGACAAGCAAGCCAAGTGCAAAAGCGAATGAAGTTTGTTTTGGTGTTTTTACCGGTCCAAGCCACGCAAATAAAGCGATGATCAGCGAAAACACAACGCTTAAAGCAGCAAAAACTGTAACCGCTGGGGCTCCACCCATTGATATTTCACGAGCAAGCGGTGGAATCACAGCGATATACCAGATTCCAGCAACAGGTATTAAAATAAAAGCTGGAATAAGCCATTTCCCAGAGTATTGAACTATCTTTGTTCTGAGGTCTTCATCTTTCAAGCGTGTTGAGGTTATGAGAGAGTAAAGTCCGGCTAATGCAAGTGCGACACCGGTTCTTATAAACAGCGATGGGAAATAAGAGGGATTGAAAAATCCAAGCCAGAATTTCTTTGATGGTTCTGTGAATGGAATTTCAATCCATCTTCCGGAGGTAAGCATAAATGTTAAGATACCGTTGATGATAACAAGGCTGAGGTAAGCACCTGCGAAATAGATCCAGCCAATGATGTTGTGTGTTTTCGGGTCAAGTTTATCCCAGGTGGCGTAGTAAATTAAAATCGCTGAGATTTCAACGATGAAGAAAACCCATTCAATAGCCCAGCCGAAAACAAAACTGTGAATTAAAGTTGATGTTGCGCTCGGATGCACAAGTCCAATTGTAAACCAGATCCCAACGCCTGACAATGCTCCGAAAACAACTGTTAAGAGCAGGAAAAATTTTGAATGTTTTTTCAGGTAATCAATCAAAGCATGGTCATTTTCTTTGATGGCTTTTCTTTCGGTGAGGGCAAGATAAAGCCCGCCACCAACTGCAAAGTGCGAAACAAAGACATGTAAAATGGCTACAATTCCAATGAGAATGCCACCACCAATTAGAGGGACATCCCAGAATGGATAGTTCATAGAGGTTCTCCTGACTTTGTTTTGAATTCGCAATAAATTTAATTTTATTTGTGGTTATAAGTCAAGTTAGATTTTTTTAATTTGACCTGCTGGGAAACAAAGACAAGGTTTTTGTGTTTTATATTTATGAGGGCGCTTGAGAAACTTGAAAATTTGAGTGAAAATTTTTATTTTAGAAGCAGCAAATAAAAAAACTTTATGAGGAGGTAAAATTAGCGATGCCAGTAATCAAGAAACCAGAGGCAGATTTGAGAATTCGGTGGCGGAAATGGATTGAGCTGGGGTTGGTGATTGCTTTACTTGTGACGATAGGTGCGTTTAGATTTTTCCCGAAAGATGTTGGTCGCACGAAGAGAATTTTGACGGTTGAGCAAGAAATTATTAAACCAGAGGAAATTCCACAGACCAGACAGGAGAACAGACCACCGCCACCACCAAGACCGCCAATTCCAATTGAAGCCCCCAGCGATGAAGCTCTGAGCGATGTTGACATTGATATAAGCACTGAGCTTGATGTTACGAAGGAAGTTGCTCCACCACCACCAAAGGAAGAGCTGACGAAAAAAGAAGAAGAGATTCCGTTTGAAGAGCAGTTCTTTATGGTTGTTGAAGAAATGCCCGAGATTATCGGGGGTCTTGAATCAATTCAAAGAAATGTTGTTTATCCAGAGATAGCTATAAGAGCCGGGGTTGAAGGGACTGTTTATGTTATGGCGTATGTGGATGAAAATGGAAATGTTGTAAAGGCTGATGTTGTAAAAGGAATTGGGGCTGGCTGTGATGAGGCAGCTGTTGCAGCCGTTATGAAGGCAAAGTTTAAACCGGGCAAACAGCGTGGCAAGCCTGTGAAAGTTCGTGTGATGATTCCGATAAGGTTCAAGCTGAAAAAATAAGCATTGTGTTTAAAACATAGTTTTAATTTTAAAGGCACAGGGTTTTATGACTCTGTGCCTTTTTATTTAAAAATAAAACCTTTAAAAAATGCAAACTGAAATTGTCCTTGCCTTTGTTTTGCTTTTCCTTTCCGCATTCTTTTCCGGAAGCGAAATTGCTTTTATAACTGCAAATAAAATAAAACTTGAAATAAAAGCACATTCATCTCCAATAGCCAAAATCGCAAATGAATTTGCAAAGAATCCTGAGACATTCCTCGTGACAACTTTAATAGGGAATAATTTTGTCAACATCGCTTTAAGTTCAATTTTAACTTTTGTTCTCAAGACCACGACTGACTTAAACGACTTTACAATTTTAATTCTTATTACGCTTCTACTTTTGATTTTCGGTGAATCTGTTCCGAAAACTATTGCAAAGGAATCGGCGGATTGGTTTGTGTTATTTGCATCACTTCCTTTAAAGCTGGCTTATTTTATATTTTTACCAGCGGTGAAATTGATGAAGCTTGCATCAGAGAGGATATTGAAAATTTTGAAGCTCAGAACCGAAACTATAGAGCAATTTTTCAGCAAGAGAGATTTTGAAATTTTGATAAAGGAAAGTGAAGTTGAACAGCAAATTGACATCCCATTCTCAAAAGTTTTTAAACTTGAAAATATGGCGGTTGAAGAAGCTATGAGACCAAGGACAGAAATCGTTGGCGTTGAGAAAAATATGCGAATGAAGGAAATAATAGAAACATTTACCAAATCCGGACATTCCCGTCTCCCGGTGTATGATCAGACAATTGACAATATCATTGGAGTTATTTATGCAAAGGATTTGTTCAAAAATCCGAAAACAATTGATGAAATTTTGAGAGAACCATATTTTGTCCCCGAGAAGAAGCGTTGCATTGAACTTTTGAGAGATTTCAAAGAGAAAAATATAACACTTGCCATCGTTGTGGATGAATTTGGCGGAGTTTCCGGGCTTATAACACTTGAGGATGTGATTGAAGAGCTCGTTGGGGAAATAGAAGATGAGTTTGATGTAAAGAAAAAACTTGTTCAAAAAGTTGATGCGAATACATTCATATTGAATGGGATGACGGAAATTGATTTTTTGAATGAGGAATATAAACTTAACATTCCAAAAGGAGATTATGAGACGATTTCTGGTTTTGTGATAAATAACATTGGTAGAATCCCGTCTAAAGGAGAAGAATTTATAATCGGCGATTTTAAGATAACAATTTTAAGTGCAACCAGGACGAAGATAAACTCTTTAAAATTAACTGTTCTCAAATGATGATGAATAAAATTTTACACATATTTTCAGTTGGTGCATTTGTCTTTGCTTTGTTCTTTATATGGAAAGAACATAATAGATTTGAAAAAGCGGAAGCCGTCGTTGATAGGGCTGTGATAAACCACCTTTCGGTGATACATCCGCCGGATATAGTTTTTTTATGTGGTGAAAGAATCCCGCTTGAAATTCCGGATGTGAGGGAAAGATTTGAGCGTGAATTTTATGTTGAATTTAACGAAAATCAGCTAATTCTTGACTTGAAAAGATGTGGTAAATATATGCCTTATATTGAAAGCAAAATCAGGGAGAAGGGATTGCCTGATGATTTGAAGTATCTTGCTATTGCTGAAAGTCGTCTCATAGAAAGTGCTTATTCAAGCAAAGGTGCTGCAGGAATCTGGCAACTTATGCCTGAGACAGCGAGGAAATATGGTTTAAGGGTTGATGATTACATTGATGAGAGATTACACATTCAGAAGGCAACGGAAGCAGCTCTTTCATACATTCAGGATTTATATAAAAAATTTAATAACTGGGCTTTGACGCTTGCTGCGTATAACGCCGGGGATGCAAGGATAACCGACGCATTGCAATTTCAATGGGTTGATAATTATTTTGATCTTCATCTTAACCGTGAAACATCAAGATTTGTTTTTAGAGTTGCTGCTATAAAAGAATTAATTTCAAATGCCCCGAGATATGGATTTGTTCTTGATACCGCAAAACTTTTCAGGGCTCCGGATGTGAAATATGTTCAGGTTAAAGGACCGATTCAAAACCTCGCTCTCTGGGCTCGGTTGCAGGGGACAAATTATAAAACATTAAAATATCTCAATCCGTGGATATTAAAATCATCGCTTCCAAGTGGTGAATTTCAGATAGCGCTTCCAGCTGATGCAAAACCTCAGGAACTTAACATCGCCGAATACAAATACAAAAGTTCAAAGGTCATTTTTCAGAATGGGGAGATAATTGTCGTCCCGGAGAAAACAAAAAATCATAAGGTCAGAGCAGGTGAAACCATTGAGTCAATAGCGAAAAAATATAATGTGTCGGTTGAAGATATAATTGAACTCAACAATCTTGAAGGTAAAAAGTTAAGACCCGGTCAGATTATAAAAATTCCCGTTTATTGAAACCCGCCGAATCTATACATATGCTCAACTTTTATACACTTGTTCATTACCACTTTTAATCCGGCTTCTTTTGCTTTTTCCGCTGCTTTTTCGTTCACCACGCCGAGTTGCATCCACACAACTTTGGCTTTTTTCTGAATTGCTTGTTCAACAATTTCATCAACAAATTCAGGTCTTCTGAAAATATCAACGATGTCAATTTCATCCGGAACGCTGAGGATATCCGGATATGCTTTTAAGCCAAGCACAGTGTCAATGTTTGGATTAACGGGGATGATTTTATAGCCGTGATTCAGGAGATATTCAGCGACTATGTAACTGTCGCGATCGGGTTTATTTGAGATGCCGACGATAGCTATTGTCTTATATTTTGTCAGTATCTCTTTTATTTCGTCGTTTCCTGAAATGGATTTCTTTTCCGACATTTTGCCTTTTAATTTGTTTTTAGCTTACTTTTGCGAGGTCAACTCTATCTGAATATCGTTTAAGGAATTCTTTTCTAAGTTTAAGATGCTCGGGTTTTGTGAGGTTTGGATCTTCTTTGATGATCTCAAAAGCTTCGGCTCGTGCAAGTTCAAGAAGTTTTTGATCCGTTGCAAGATCGGCAAATTTAAATCTTATGAAACCGCTCTGCTTTGTTCCGAAAAATTCTCCGGGTCCACGCAGTTCAAGATCTTTTTCAGCAATTTTAAATCCATCCATTGTTGAGGCAATTATTTTAACTCTTTCCAATGCTTTGCTTTCTTCATCCGTTTCATACCCAAATAAATCTTCTTCGGATTTTTTTAACAAGCTTGATTTGACGATCAAAAAGCAATATGATTGTTTCTCACCGCGACCTATTCTCCCACGAAGTTGATGCAATTGTGCAAGTCCAAATCTTTCGGCATTTTCTATAACCATTATGGTTGCATTCGGTATGTCAATTCCAACCTCAATTACGGTTGTTGTGACAAGAATTTGAATTTTGCCCTCTTTGAAAGCAAGCATTGTTTCCTGTCTCTCTGTCCCGGGCATTTTTCCGTGAATCAAGCCAAGATTGAACTCCGGAAAGACCTCATTTTTCAGATAAACATAGTTCTTTATCGCTGATTCAAGGTCAAGTTTTTCGGATTCCTCAATCAAAGGATAAACAATATATGCCTGATGTCCTTCCTTAACTTTTTCTCTCACAAATTCATAAACTTTATCCTTCTCCGTATCAGGATAAATTTCTGTTTTGACTTTTCTTCGTCCTTTTGGAAGCTCATCAATTATAGATACATCAAGGTCACCGTAAACAGTAAGAGCAAGGGTTCTTGGTATCGGGGTTGCTGTCATTATCAAAACATCTGGGTTATAACCTTTTTCAATCAATGTCGCTCTTTGCATAACACCAAAACGATGTTGTTCATCAATCACAACTAAGCCGAGTTTTTTGAAATTTACGCCTTCCTGAATTAAGGCATGTGTTCCAATTACAATTTGAGCTTCACCATTTTCAATTTCTGAGAGTATTTCTTTCTTCTCTTTCGGTTTCAAACTACCGGTTAGAAGTCGGATTTTCACCGGCAAAGAATTTAACAAATTCAAAAATGTTGCATAATGTTGCTCTGCGAGAATTTCAGTTGGAGCCATAAAAGCACATTGATAGCCATTGTCAACTGCTATTAACATAGCGATTAATGCAACGATTGTCTTCCCGCTTCCGACATCTCCCTGCAAGAGTCGGTTCATCGGTTTATCTGATTTCATATCGTTCCATATCTCGCGGATAACACGACGCTGTGCTTCTGTAAGTTTAAATGGGAGAATTTTGCTGAAACTGTGGACGAGTTCGCCAATTTTTGTAAATGAAATTCCCTTCTCAAAGTGTTTTAGCTCAAAATGCTTACGAGCGAGGAGAAGTTGAAGAAAGAAAAGTTCTTCAAATTTCAATCTTTTCAGTGCAACTGATAAATCTGTGTGAGTGTCGGGAAAGTGAATTGATTTAAGGGCAAACCGCAGTGAGACAAGTCCATATTTTGACAGAATTTTTTCTGGAAGAGTTTCTTCAACACAATGAATGAAATTGTTTATAACATCGCTTATAAGCTCACGAAGTTTTAAAGTGTTAAGCCCGACTGATTTCAATTTTGAATTTGACGGATAAACCGGGACAATTCTTCCCGTGTGAATGTTTATGCTATCATCTTCAGTTAAAAAGTCAAATTCGGGGTGAATTAAATTTATCTTGCCTTTGAAGACCGTTGGCTTACCGAACACAGCGACAAAATCGCCGATGTCAAATTCTCTTTTGAAATATTCAATTTTATTGAACCAGGAACAACTCACTTTGCCAGTGCCATCATCTATGACCACTTCAAGTATTTCTCTCCCTGTTGAGCTCAAAAGAATTTTTTTATCAACGACACGACCGATAAAGGTAACAGCCGAAGATTGTTCATAAATTTTCCACCAGTTTTTTCTCAAGCTTGCTACTGTGACGACAGTGCTTCTATCAATGTATCTAATCGGGGCATAATAGAGAAGGTCAATCAATTTTTCAATTCCAACATCCCGGAGTGCGCTTGCTCTTTTTTCGCCTATCCCTTTTAAATATCTTATGTCGGTTTCAAGCGAGATATTTGGCTTTTTGTTAGAACCAAGCATTTGAGATTTTATTCAAGTTTTTCTCCTATCGCTTCTTCAACAACTTTTATAATTTCTCCGCTTTTTACAATTTCAAGCGCTTTTAAAATATCGTTGTGGAGAATTCTGTCTTCATCAAGATGTTTTATCTTTTTTCTGACAAATTCATAAGCTGATTGTGTTCCAATTCCACATTTCATAATCTTTCCGGTTTTAGGGTCAATTCTTGCGAAATCAATTCCCTGGACAGCACACATTATCTCAATTGCAAGAACTGTTTGAACATTTTTCAAAACTCTATACGCTTTTTGAGCTGAAATTGAGCCCATGCTGTTGTGGTCTTCTTGATTTGCGGATGTTGGTATTGAGTCAACGCTTGCAGGATGGGATAAAACTTTGTTTTCGGAGACGAGAGAAGCTGCTGTGTATTGCGCTATCATCAAACCAGAATTTAAACCACCTTGTGTTGTCAAGAATTTTGGCAAGCCACTTAATTGAGCATTTACGAGTCGTTCAATTCTTCTTTCGGATACATTTGCAAGCTCGGAAAGTGCAATTGCTATAAAATCCATGGCAAGTGCAATTGGCTGTCCGTGGAAATTCCCGCCTTCAAGATGTTCACCATCTTCGGGAAAGATCAGCGGATTATCGGTTGCTGAATTTATTTCAATTGAAACGACATTGTAAGCATAATCAATCGCATCTCTTGATGCACCGTGAATTTGCGGAACGCATCTTAAAGAATATGCGTCCTGAACTCTTGGATCATCATAGAGATGAGAGAGTCGTATTTCACTGTTTCTCATCATGCGAAGTATGTTTCGGGCAACTTTTTGTTGCCCCGGATGAGGTCTTAACTTGTGAATTCGCTCGTCAAAAGCCCTGTCTGTCCCTTTTAGAGCTTCAATGCTTAAAGAAGCTGCGATGTCGGCGATTTTGCAGAGTTCTTTTGCTTGTTTTACAATTAAACTTGCATATGCTGTCATCATTTGAGTTCCGTTAATAAGTGCCAGTCCTTCTTTTGCAGAAAGTTTGATGGGTTTCAAATTAAATTTTTTTAGAGCAGAATTTGCGGGGATTTTTTTCAACTGATTTGGGTCAATTGATCTTCCAAGCCATACATTTCCCTCCCCCATCATTGTGAGAACTAAATGTGCGAGTTGAACAAGGTCACCGCTTGAACCAACAGAACCTTGCGATGGAATTATCGGAGTTATGTGGTGGTTTAAAAATTTAATCAAGTAATCAACAGTTTCCGGTCTTATTCCTGAATATCCTTTTGCCAATGCATTTGCCCTTAAAAGCATCATCGCTCTGACAACCTCGGGTGGCAAAGGTTCTCCAGCCCCGGCTGAATGACTGTAAATTAAATTTCTTTGCAATTTTTCAATCTCATCTCTTCTAATCCTTACCATTGCGAAGTCCCCGAAACCAGTCGTCACTCCGTAAATTGTTTCGTCTTTTTCAATCCAGGATTCAACGAGTTTTCTTGATTTTATCATTTTTTCAACTGCATCCCGGGAAAGTTCAACTTTTGCGAAGTTTACAGCGACTTCAAAGACATCTTCAGGGGTTAACGTTTCCCCATCAATGATTACGACAGGGTGCGTGCTTTTATCTTTTCGCATGATTGGGTTTTTGATTTTTCATTTTTTCTTCACCAATCTTACAGCAAAACCTCCATCCATATCGTGTTTATGCGGAAATGTCTCCATATAACCTTCGTTACTCACGACATCTTCCGGAAGGTAATTTTTAGCATCGTCAATTTCAAATTCTGGATGTTTTTCAAGAAAAGTTTTCACAACTTCAATGTTTTCTTCTGGTTCAATTGTGCAAGTGCTGTAAACTATGACGCCACCATTTTTGACGAGATTACTTGCGGTTTCAAGAAGTTCAATCTGAATTTTTGCGAGATTTTTTATGTCTGAAAGTTCTCTTTGCCATTTAATATCGGGTTTTTTCTGCAAGACGCCAAAACCAGAACATGGAGCATCAACGAGGATTTTATCAGCGGGTTCAAGTTTAAGCTCGGTTGCATCCTCTGCGATGAATTCAACATTTGTAATTCCAAGGCGTTCGCAACTTTGCTTGACGAGGTTTAGCCTGTGTTCATATTTATCAACCGCTATAATTTTCCCCTCATTTTTCATAAGTTCACCAATGAATGTTGTTTTTCCGCCCGGAGCAGAGCATAAATCAATAACTTTTTCGCCGGGTTTCGGGTCAAGAAGTTTTACAATCAAACCTGCGCTTTCATCTTGAATTGTGAAATATCCCTGGTTGAAAATGTCAAGATTGTAAATTCCGGAAAGATGTCCAACCTTGATAAAGTTTTCAAGATATTTTGAGCGGACATATTTTATCCCGCGCTCATCAAATAATTTTAAAAGTTCATCTGTGTTTGTTTTAAGAGTGTTTGTCCTTACGACGATAGTTGGTCTCTCATTATTTGCAGAGAGAAGCTGTTCCGTTTCATAAAACCCGTATCTTTCAACCCATCTTTTGACTATCCATGCTGGATGTGCATACATAATTGAAAGATATTGAATTGGATCGGTTTCGCTATCTGGCGTGGGAAGACGATTAAGGTTGCGGATGATATTTCTTAAAACAGCGTTTACGAGGTTTGCTGCTTTCTGTCCCCGGATTTTTTTGACGAATTCAACCGCTTCGTTTACAGCTGCAGCGTGCGGAATTTTAGTCAAAAATAAAATCTGGTAAAGCGCAACTCTCATCGCATTTCTTATGTTCGGATCCTGAATTGCGAATTTATTCTTGCAAAAATACTCAATTATAAAATCAAGCCGTGTTTTCCATCTAACCACGCCATGCGTTAGCTCCGTCAAAAAACGTTTATCAAGTTCGTTTAACTCATCTGATTTCAGTTCAATGTCAAGAAGTTTATCAAGATATGAATCGGTTCTCTCAACCCGATTTAAAATTTTAACTGCTATACCACGTGGTCCTTTGTAAAATTCCTGCAACTCCATAGTTTTAAAAGTTCTCTTTTGTTTAAAAAGAAAGTGCCTCCTTATTCAAAATAAAAAGGGAGTAGCCAAAGCTACTCCCTCAAAATTTACTAAACCAAATTAAAAATCGCAACTAATCCCTCACCCCGTTTTTCTCTCGCTCTTCCTGTGTGAGTTCAAAAACTTTTCTGAAAAGTTTTTCGTCAATCTCTGTAAATTGAACTTTCCTTCTTGCCATTACTCTTTTCGCAACTTCAATTGCCTTGTCAATTCTATAAGTTACAAATCCATCTTCGGCTCCGCCCCATGAGAATGAAGGGACAAATTTGGGTGGTAAACCAGCCCCGTAGATGTTGCAGCTTACCCCGACGACTGTTCCGGTGTTAAACATAAGATTTATTCCACTTTTGGAATGATCCCCCATCGTCAGACCAACGAACATTGAACCGCTATCAACGAGCTCACCATCAATATAAACTTTGACATTGCCATAATCATTTTTTAAATCGCTGTTGTTTGTGTCAGCTCCAATGTTAACCCATGTCCCGAGATATGAGTGACCGATAAATCCTTCGTGTTGTTTATTTGAATAAGCGTGAATTATTGATGCCTCAACTTCTCCTCCAACTTTACAAACAGGTCCGATGCTTGTATTTTCATAAATTTTTGCTGAAACCTTTATCAAGCTATCATCCCCAATATAAGCAGGTCCTTCAATCACAGCGTTTGGCAAAATTTTAACATTCTTTCCTATGTAAATCGGTCCGTTTTCTGCGTCAAGGACCACGCCTGGCTTTATCTTTGCACCTTCTTCAATGTGAATGAAATGTTCGTTCAAAAGATAAACGCCATCGTAAATTTTGCCAAGTTTTTGGGCTTTGCCATTTGTCAAAATGTTGAAGTCAACCAGAATTTGTTCACCGTTATTATTTACAAGTTCCCACGGGTAAGTTATCAACTTTACATCAATTTCAACCTTTTCAAATCCTTCAAAATCTGATTTTGTGAAAACAAAACCAAGCTTGTTTCTAAATTTTTCAAGATTTTCACCCGTTGCCCAGAACGCAACCACATTATCCCCTTTGACATAAGCGATGTCTTTCCCGGTGTATTTAAACCTGTCAGCAAAGTGTGGGTCTGCAAGGACTCTCCCATTGATAAAAAGAACTTGTTGAACATCTTTTGGGATTTCATTAGCAAAGTAATCTGGATAATCACGCTTTAAAACCTCTGTTAAGTAATCTCTTGCGTGGAGTATGACAGTTGGATTTAAGAAGCTTCTGATGATTTTATCTTTGAGAAGGGTTATACCACATCTTAATTCATAAACGGGTCGGAAATAGACGAGCGGGAGAAGTTTTCTGTATTTTTCGTCTTCAAATATGCAAATGTTCATGGCTTGTGTTTATTTATTTTTTAAAAACCCGTCCGGGATGGACGGGCGAATTTTTTATCCATAATAAATGAATTCAGCGGACAACTTTGAAGCTGCTTTCTTATCCACAATTATTATCGCTTTTCTGTGCATCTGAAGCATTGAAGCCGGGCACATCGCTGTGATTGGACCTTCAACAGCGGCTTTTACAGCGTCTGCTTTATTTTCACCGCTTGCAAGCAAAATAACTTCCTTTGCTTCCATTATTGTTCCAATTCCCATCGTTATAGCATATTTTGGAACTTCATCAATGCTCTTGAAGAATCTTGAATTATCCTGCCTTGTTCTTTCTGTAAGAGTTTTAATTCTTGTCCTTGAACCAAGCGAAGAACCCGGCTCATTGAATGCAATGTGACCATTTGCGCCTATCCCGAGAATTTGAAGGTCAATTCCACCATATTTTTTAATCTGTTCTTCATACCACTGGCAATAAGCTTCAACTTTCGGGTCTGTCTCATACGGGCTAATTTTTAAATCGCCAAACATTCCCTGCGGAATATGAACATTTGCCGGGTTAATGTTAATGTGCTTAAAGAAGTTTTCCCACATAAAGTAATGATAACTCTGGTCGTGCTCCGGCGGTAATCCAATATATTCGTCAAGATTGAATGTTACAACTTTTGAAAAATCAAGACCTTCTTCTTTGTGCATCCTTATCAATTCCTTGTAAAGTCCAAGCGGTGTGCTCCCGGTGGCGAGACCGAGGACAAGATTTGGTTTCCGGCGGATTCGGTCTGCAACTATTTTTGCTGCTTCCTTGCTCATTGCGTCGTAGTCCTCTTTTACGATTACGAGCATTTTGTCTTTCCTCCTTAAATTTGTTTTTGTTTTATTTTGATAATTGAAAATAAAAAAGGGAAGGCGAATGCCCTCCCTTTATGTTTTTTGATAAAAAAATTCAGGACTATTCGCCCTTTTTCTCCTGATAATGTTTTGCATAGCGTCGCATAAAGCGTTCAACTCTACCTGCAGTGTCAACGAGTTTTTGTTTCCCTGTGAAAAACGGATGACAATTTGAGCAAATTTCAACTTTGATGACACCGCCGACCGTTGATCTTGTTTCAAAAGTATTTCCACAAACACACGCAATAATCGCCTTCTTATAAGGCGGATGAATTCCTTTCTTCATCTCTATCTCCCTGTGTTAAAGTTTTGTTTTTGTCGGTTTAAATATAAATAAATCCTGATTCAAAGGCAAGAAAAAATAAGTTTAAATGCCCCAATTTTAAAATTTGCCATTTTTCCCAAAATTTTTCTTGACTTTTTCAAATCAATTTGAATTTTGAATTCCGAAAACTTAAATTCAATACTGGAAGCGATTTGAAAATACAAAAATCGGGATGAAGACCCGCAAAAAGGAATGCTTCCGAGGTTAATTATGTAAAACAAAAAAATTTTCAAACCATGTTTAGGGTTTTATTTACACTCTTGCTCGCCTCGCAGATGCTGGGGCAGAATTTGCTTCGCTTGAATGTTGATTATGCTTCTTTCAAATACGATGGCACAAAAAATTATGTTGAGGTTTATTACTCATTCCAGCGAAATCAGTTAACACTTGCTAAAAGCGATGGAGTTTTTAAAGGAGGACTTGTTGTCCAGGTTCTTTTGAAGGATTTGCAAAAAGATTCAATTATACAGGGCAAGGCGTGGAAAATTCCAATTGAAGTTGCGGATACCGTCGGAATTGATCAGGGTAAAAGTTTAATTGGAGCGACTGCTTTTCTTGTTGAACCCGGGAAATATCAATTTATATTAATTGCCCGGGATTTGAACGACCTTTCAAGATTTGATAGTGTTATAGTTCCAGCTGTCATAAACCCCGTGCCGGGAAATAAACTATGGTTGAGCGATGTCCAACTTTGTTCAAACATCTATCAATCAAACAATCGCGAGAGCATATTTTACAAGAACACATTTGAAGTGATTCCAAATCCGAGCTTACTCTATGGGCTTGGACTTCCCATTCTTTATTATTACGCTGAAATTTATAACATTAACATGGTGAACGCAGATAGATATAATGTTGAATGGAGGATTTACGATTCTTATGGAAACATCATCAAGAGCGGTAAAAAAGTCAGGATGAAAACATCGGCAAATGCGGTTGTTGAAGTCGGAACTGTTAACTTGTCAAATTTACCATCCGGAACATATAGATTTGCTTTAATAGCCATTGATTCGGTTGAGAATAAAGGTGTCAGTTCTGTCAAAAGATTTTATGTGTATAATCCAAATGTTGTTTCGCCTGATACTTTGCAGGTTGTAAGTGGTTATGATCTTGCTTCTGAATATGCCGGAATGAGTGAAGATGAACTTGATAAAGAGTTTGCGATGGCAAGATATATTGCAACTCCGGATGAAGTTAACAGATATAAGCAGTTAAAGGGTGAAGAGGCGAAAAGGAAGTTTTTGGCTGAATTTTGGAAGAAAAGAGATCCTGATAAAAGCACCCCGATAAATGAACTTAAAATTGAGTATTTCAAAAGAGTTGAATATGCAAATCAACACTTTAGCGTTGGCAATAAAGAGGGCTGGAGAACAGATCGTGGAAGGGTTTATATTATGTATGGACCGCCGGATGAATATGAAAGACATCCAAATGAGGTTGACAGCAAACCTTACGAGATATGGTATTATCACAATATTGAAGGTGGGGTTGAATTTGTGTTCGTTGATAAATCTGGATTTTCAGATTATATTCTCGTTCATTCAACCAAGCGAAATGAGATACGCGACGATAACTGGCGATTGCATATAGCGCCGAATTAAACTAAAAAGGGCACCCATCGGGTGCCCTCTTATCTTTCAATGTTCCATCTCTTTGTGTCCTTTCTCCGGCTTCTTATCGTTTGCTGTGAATCCAACTTTAACGATCGCATCTTCAAGATCACTTACCTTGACCTTTGCAGGGTCATAGACGACTTTGACCACGCCAAATTGTTTCTTGTAGTCCTTCTTTTCAAATTCAACGCTTTTCACACCTTCAACTTTTTTAAGCGAGTTTTCAACGGATTTAACACATCCGCCGCATTCAATTCCTTTGACATTTATCTTGACGACACTTCCCTTAACCTCCTCAGCTTTTGTGGTTTCTTTCTTTTGCTGTTTTAAATCCGGCTCAAATCCAGCTTCGCTTACTGCGTCCGCAAGTTTATCAACGCTGACACGATTCGGGTTATAACTTACTTTAACAACGCCGTAACTTTTGCTGAAATTTGTTTCTTCAAATTCAACTGAATTAACTCCCTTTACATTTGTCAACGCCTCTTTTACTTCATCAACGCAGTGGTCACAGGTGACGCCTTTGACCTTGAACTTAACAACTTCTGATTTGTCCTGTGAGATTGCAAATGCAGAGATCAAAAAAATTATAGCCAGTGCTGAAATTATCTTCTTCATAGTGATTCTCCATTTTTGTTTTGGGAATAAATATGTTCAAAATTTACAACAGGCAATTGAAAAATTAAGTTTCAAAAATTGTAAATCTCGTTTCTTTTTGGAAAAACCTCAATATGGTTGACAAGCAATGTCTTTCTCAATTTTTCAAGTGCGTTGCGATAGGCGGAGAAACTATAAAATTTGACCCTCTCCTGAAGAAAATCAAATTGAGAAGGTTCAAGCGTTTCATCAAGCATATCAAGAAATTTTTTCGGCTTCAAACCAGTTCCGGATAAAATTTTGCTTTTTCGTATCAAACTCAAGATATAGAAATTTTTCTTTGTATGCGTGTGATAACGTCTTATTGTGTTAATCGCATTTATCTCGCTTCCGGAAAGAGCGACCGCAAGTGAAAACGAAATCGCTGTTTCCTTGCGATATGTCTTATCAAGGTAATCACCTGTGATGAGATTTATCATTATTTCTGTCCAGCCCTCATAAAACAAAGCCCATCTTCCGGTTCCACCTGTTAGATATTGTATGTGATGGATCATTTCGTGAAGAATTATATCAATTGGAATTGGAATGTATTCAGGGATCAAATGTTCTTCGCCGTCAATCAATGTGTAATCCCTTATTACGATTGATTTGTCTGCATTGTTGTAAAATGAGCTCGCTTCTGAGTTGATTTCTTTTACATCAGTTGCACTTTTAAGCCAGTGTTTTTTATCAGGATGTCCAAATTGATATAAACTTGCATATTCAAGAGCTGACTTTGCAAGGATTATTTTTGGTATCGGGATTTCAAAATTAACATTCAGATGATATTTAAGTAGATCAATCAAGTTTTTCAAAGTTTTTTGTGGATACGGTTTCATTTTCCCCCTTGTTAAAAAATTTATTTGCTCATTTCAAGCATCCTTTCAAGTGGAATAAGTGCTTTCTCAATTATCTCTTTTGGCAGAGTCACTTCCGGTTGCTGGTTTTTCATACAAAGATAAAGTTTTTCAAGCGTGTTCTTTTTCATATACGGACATTCATTGCACGCACAGCCCGAATCAGATGGCGCAGTTATAAAAATTTTATCCGGGCAGGATTTTTTCATCTGGTGGATTATACCCGGCTCGGTTGCGACGATAAAAATTTTATCCGGGCTTGATTGGACATATCTCAAAAGTGCGCTTGTTGAACCAATGAAATCTGCTTTTTCAAGCACCGGGTCTTCACATTCGGGATGGGCTATTATCTTCGCCTCGGGATATTGCATTTTGAGTTCAAGAATTTTTCTCTCACTAAATGTTTCGTGAACAATACATGTCCCCGGCCAGAGCTCCATTTTCCTTCCGGTTTTCTTCATCAGATAACGCCCGAGGTTTCTATCCGGAGCAAAAAGTATCGGTTTATCTTCGGGAATTTGTCTTATAATTTTTTCTGCATTGCTTGATGTGACAATGATATCGCTTAATGCTTTAACCTCTGCTGATGAGTTTATGTAAGTAACTGCGATATGGTCGGGGTGAGATTCTCTCCATGCTTTGAAAAGCGGTGCCGGGCAATTGTCCGCAAGCGAGCAACCAGCTTCCGGGTCTGGAATTAAAACTTTTTTATCAGGATTTAAAATTTTCGCCGTCTCCGCCATAAAATAAACCCCGGCGAAAACGATGACATCTGCGTTTGTTTCCTTAGCCCGTCTTGAGAGTTCCAGGCTATCCCCCACAAAATCTGCCAGATCCTGTATTTCGGACTCCTGATAATAATGCGCCAGGATGACCGCATTGAGCTCCTTTTTAAGCTTTAAAATTTCCTCCTCAATATCAACTGGAATTTCTATTTCCAGCGTCATTTTCCCATGGCTAATTTTGTTTTGCCTGAATTTAAATTAAAAAAAATCAATTTGCAAATTTCAAACTGCCCGATTATTTTTGATAAAAGTGGGATATTCCACATATATTTAAAAACAAAATTTTGAAGACGAATGTTTGCGGTTACATCTTTATGGACAAAATTTGTGCTTTCTTTTGTCCCGCTTTTTGTTGCAATTGATGTCCTCGGGATTCTTCCAATTTTTATATCGCTTACGGAAGGAATGACGGATAAACAGAGAAAAAAACTTGCTGTTGAATCAACACTTGCTGCACTTATAGTAGCTGTGATTTTCGCTCTTGCTGGAAGACCGATTTTCACATTTCTTGGGATCACGATAACTGATTTCAGAATAGGTGGTGGAATTATACTTCTCGTCCTTGCTGTGACAGATCTTCTTTTTTCAACCGAGGAGAGAAAAAGAAAAGAGACATCAATTGGAGTTGTCCCGATCGGAATTCCACTCATAATTGGTCCAGCTGCTCTGACGACTATACTTCTTCTTGTTGACACATACGGGGTTTTATTGACTATGTTTTCAATTTTTATTAATTTGATACTGGTTTTGATTGTCTTTGCAAATTCTGGTTTCGTTATAAAAATTCTTGGAAACGCTGGTTCAAAAGCTTTTGCAAAAGTTGCATCTTTGTTTTTAGCTGCGATCGCCGTTATGATGATAAGAGTTGGACTTGTTGAAGCGTTAAAACAATAATTTTTTAAAACAAATTCGTATTTTCAATGCTTAACAGAGATTATATCCTCGGAGTTATAGAGAAAAAACTTGACAGTGGTGATGTAACGGGGGCGATAAAATTTATAGAGTCGCTCATACAGGATAATCCAAATGACCTTGATGCGTTGAATTTGCTCGCCATTGCTCATCGTCTCAATGGTGATTTTGATACCGCAATGAAAATTCTGAAAAAATCTCTTAAAATAGACCCGAATTATCCCGAGACGCATTACCATCTTGGGCTTCTTCACTATGAACGGGGTGATTATCTCAAGGCGATTGAAGAGTTTTATAAAGCAATTGAAAATTATCTCCCCCATGAGAGAAGCTGGAAATCCGACGCTTATACGGCGCTTGGGGAAGCATTTTATAAACTTGGAATGGTTGATGATGCCATAAAATCGTGGAAGAGAGCAGTTGAAATTTATCCGAAGAACAAGCGAGCAAAGTATTATCTTAACAGAATTGAAAGCGGGAAAGTTAAAAAAGCAAAAAGTCCAATCCTTGTTTTTGATTTTCTTCGTTTTAGCGATATGAAGATAGGGGAATATCTAAAGCAAAAAGGAAAAGACAAATTTGATTCGGAAAAGGAGTATAAGCGTGTTCTTAGCAAAATAATCAGCGTTTGGAACAACAAGGTGGCTAAAAGCACTGATAAATTAAAACGGATGACGGACAAGGAGAAACTTAACTTTTTCAGGTCAATAAAAATAAAATTTTGATCTGAAATGGATCTTGGTTTAAAGGACAAAGTTGCAATTATCACCGCATCAAGTAAAGGACTTGGCAAGGCATGTGCACTTGGGCTTGCTCGTGAGGGAGCAAAAGTTGTTATATGTGCAAGGAATAAAGATGAACTTGAAAAGGCAAAAATTGAAATAGAAAATTTAACAAATGATGAGATTCTATCCGTTCAGGCGGATGTGACAAATTACGATGATATAAAAAAACTCGTGAAATCAACAGTTGAAAAATTTGGCACGGTTCACATTCTTGTGACAAACGCAGGGGGACCACCTGCCGGATATTTTGAAAATTTTTCTGATGATGACTGGGAAAATGCCTTCAGATTGAATTTTTTAAGCACTGTCAGATTGATAAGGGAAGTTTTACCTTATATGAAATCGCAAAATTGGGGGAGAATAATTAACATAACTTCTGTGACAGTGAAACAGCCGATAGATAATCTTATACTTTCAAATGCGATACGAATGTCTGTTCTCGGTCTTGCAAAGACGCTTGCGCTTCAACTTGCAAAATATAATATCTTGATCAACAATGTCGCCCCGGGTTATACGCTCACGGATAGAGTTAAGTTTGTAATTGAACAGCGTGCAAAGGATACGGGAAAAACATTTGATGAAGTTAAATCCGAACTTGCAAAAGATATTCCACTCGGGAGATTGGCTGAGCCAGAAGAACTTGCAAATGTCGTCGTTTTCCTTGCATCTGAGAAAGCAAGTTATATCACAGGTGCAACCATACCAGTTGATGGTGGCTGGATAAGGGGAGTTTATTGATGAAAACAAACAAAAATCGCTTGATGAGGAAGTTAATCTTTATCGCTTTGCTTCTTGTTCAAAATCTTTATCCTCAAATTTTAAGAAACCCACCTTATGAAAAACAAGTTGATTCCGTTAGCATAACATTTTACTGGAGAACTTTATCCGCATCCGACACAAGAGTTAAAATAGGAAAAACACCAAATTTTGAACTCGGCGAATTCATTGACACATCTAAAACGACAATCCACGAAATAAAAATCACAGGACTTGAACCGGCGACAATCTATTATGTTCAAATCACTTCATACGGGATCTCAAAAGATTCAATTCGTTTCGTCTCATCAACATCTTCCGATTCAAGATCAACAGGGGAAGTAAATGTCTATTTCAACTGGAGCGTTGATACAAGCGTGAGTATATGGGAAAAAGCGCTGGGGAATGTTGATTTAAAGAGCAGGTTGATTCAAAGAATAAATCAAGCAAGATATTCAATTGATATCTGCATTTACAATTTTTCCGGGACAGTTGCAAGCCAGATCGCAGATGCTCTTGTCTCAGCGAAAAATCGTGGTGTTAAGATAAGGTTTATAACTGAAAGAGATAATTATAATCCAACCCGTGCAGGTTATAGCAAATTGTTAAATGCTGGCATTCCGATTTTGACAGATAACACAAACGGATATATGCACAATAAATTTGTTGTGATTGATTACAGGGATTCAACCGCATGGGATAATGTCTGGGTTTTAACTGGCTCGTGGAACTTTACAGATGAGGGGACGACAAGGGACTTTCAAAATGTGATAGAAATTCAGGATAGAGCGATTGCAGGCGCTTTCACCCGTGAATTTGAAGAGATGTGGGGAAGTTCAGGCGATAACTTTAATATTTCAAATTCAAAATTTGGAATAAACAAAACTGATAATACACCGCATGTTTTCAATTTAAAAGGCAAAAGAATTGAAATTTATTTCAGCCCATCCGATGGGGTTGCTTCAAAAATCTCAAACGCAATCAGACAGGCAAATCACTCAATTTTTTACGCAATTTTAACTTTTACAAGTTCAACACTTGCAAACGAAATCAGAGCAAGATATGACGCAGGCGTAAGAAACATTAAAGGAATTCTTGACAACAACACCGATACGGGAAGTCAATATAATTTCCTTTCTTCTTTTTCAGAAGTTTTGCTTGACACGGATAAAAGCGCCCTTTTCCATCACAAATATTGTTTAATTGACCCAACACATATTTATTCAGAACCGATTTTGGTAACTGGCTCGTATAACTGGTCAAACAGCGCTGAAAACTCAAACGATGAAAATGTCCTCATAATCCGGGATACACTTCTTGTCAATCTTTACCTTCAGGAATTTGTTGCAAGATACAAGCAAAATGGCGGAAGGGATGTTATAACTTTTGTTCAGGGAATTGAGAATATAGCGAAAGATTTTGAACTTTTTCAAAATTATCCGAATCCATTTAATTCAGAGACGAACATAATTTACAGCATTCCAGAGGATGGTTATGTGAGTTTGAAAGTTTATGATGTGCTTGGGAGGGAAGTTGGAAGTTTTGTTAATTCGCATCAAGAGGCGGGGAAATATCGGTTGAATTTGAAATTTGATGGTGTTAATTTTAGTTCTGGAGTTTATTTTTACCGGCTTGAATTCACCAGTTTGGAGCGAAAAATTTCGCTGACAAAGAAGATGATAATTATAAAGTAGAAATTTGATGGAGAAAAATTTGTCATATGAGGAAATAAGAAGGCGATTTCTTGAATCGGAAGATTTCAATGAAATTTTTGATGCTTTTGAGCAGGCGTTAAAGCAAGGGATTGAAGATATAGAACTTTACAGATTGCTTTTCTGGAACAATTCTCTTTCGGCTGATGCAATTACGATGTTCGGGGAAAAAGTGGCGAGCGAATTTCCATCAATTGCTTATGATGTTTATATGTGGCTTGCGAGCGTTTTTGAGACGGTTTATTCAAAGTTTGATAATTATGAAGGCGCTCTGAAATTTTATAAAAAAGCATCTCAAGTAAGACCGCAGGAAATTGACCCGTATCTTGACGCAGCAGATTGCTACGATCCGGATCTTAACATTCCACCAGCAGAATCATTGATTGAATTTCTCGTTGAGGGTTTAAAGCATGTTAGAACTCCGAAACCAATTTATCAAAGATTGTGTGCTTTGCATAAAGCAATCGGGGATGAAGAAATGGCAAGATATTATGAACAAAAGATGAGAGAATCTTGAGGTTCGGGGATTTAAGAGGATATTTGAGCATAGCAGGAGCAACTCTTTTCTGGGGATTTTCCGCAACGATTGCAAAATTTTTATTCAAGCACAAGGTTGATCTTCTCATACTGGTTCAAATGAGATCAACTCTTTCTTTCGTTGTTTTATTCTTGATCCTTTTAATTTTCAAGCGAGAATATCTCAAAATTTCTGCCGGGGATATACCTCGTTTTGCGTTGCTTGGTGTCATCGGGATCGCCGGTTCAAATTTTACATATTATTTCACATTGAACGAGATAAATGTTGCAACTGCTATAATCATGCAATACACAGCGCCTGTGCTTGTCGTTCTTTATGGAGTTATGTCAAAAACAGAGAGGATAAATTTTTTCAAGGTTATTTCGGCTTTTCTTTCTCTTCTCGGTTGTTCTCTTGTCGTTCAAATTTTTGATGTTAAGTTTTTGAATTTAAGCAAGCTCGGGATTATAAGCGGTGTTGCTTCCGCTTTGTGCTGGGCATTTTTCAATATATACGGGAAGAAAATCGGGGCAAGATATAATGTCTGGGGCAATTTGACTTTTGGTTTGATGTTTGCTGGCATATTCTGGCTTTTTTTCAATCCACCGTGGAAGATTTTTAATTCAAATTACTCCGCAAATGATTGGCTTGTCTTTTTTGTGTTTGCAATGATTTCTGTTTTAATTCCATACTTTTTCTATTTCAACGGGTTAAAACTAATCTCCCCATCTTCTGCGATTATCACAAGCACACTTGAACCAGTCGTTGCAATTGTTTCCGCATGGATGATAGTTGGTGAAAAACTTTCTATCGTTCAAATTCTCGGCTCAATTTTGGTTTTGAAATCGGTAATTTTGTTGCAAATAAAAAGAGATTTAAATTGAGGACGCAAAGAAGAATTGAAAAGATAAAATATGTCCTTTCGCACAGGCAGGATGATTTAACAGTTGTAGTTGAGAACATACACGACCCGCATAATGTGAGCGCAATTATAAGAACCTGTGATGCTGTTGGTGTCTTTATGATAAATCTCGTCTATACGATAGAACAATTTCCGGACATAGGGAAGAAGTCAAGCGCCGGGACGATGAAATGGGTTTATAGAAGAAATTTTAAAAGCATTGATGAGTGTTATAATACATTGAGAAACGAAGGATTTAAAATTTATGCGACGAAAATTGCAGAAGGTTCAAAATCGCTCTATGAACTTGATCTGACGCAGAAAGTTGCTTTTGTGTTCGGGAATGAACATCGTGGTGTTTCGGATGAAGCAAGTGAAAAAGCGGATGAAATTTTTATGATCCCGATGTTCGGGATGGTTCAAAGTTTGAATGTTTCGGTCGCCTGTGCTGTGACTTTATACGAGGCATTGAGGCAACGGCTTTACGCAGGTCATTATGATAGACAGAAGTTAAACCCGGAAATTTTTGAGAAAGTTTTTCTTGAATGGCTTGAAAAATAAAATCGGGAATTTTTATGTTAATTGACACACACGCACATTTATACTGGGAAAGTTATGATGGTGATAGAGAGGAAGTTTTAAAGAGGGCACTTGATTCCGGAGTTAAATATATAATCTGCCCCGGGACAGATCTTGAAACGAGCATCAAAGCAATTGAACTTGCGGAAAAGTATGATTTCATTTACGCTGGCGTAGGTTTTCATCCACACGATGCGATTAAAGCAGGGGATAGAGAACTTGAAAAGATTGAAGAATTGAGTTATCATCCGAAAGTTGTCGCAATCGGTGAAATTGGACTTGATTTTCATTATAATTTTTCTCCAAGGGAGAAACAGATTGAAGTTTTCAAAAAGCAAATTCAAATTGCAAAAAGAAGAAATCTTCCCGTTATAATTCACAACAGGGAGTCGCATAAGGAGATTTTTGAGGTTCTTGAGTCCGAGATAGACGAGAAATGGACAGGGTTCGGGAAACTTGCCGATGGGAAACTTCCACCACCCCGTGGGGTATTTCACACTTTCAGCGGAAGCGTTAAAGATGCCTGGAGAGCAATTAATCTTGGATTTTACATTTCAATTTCTGGTGTGGTGACATTTAAAAACGCGGGTCAAATTGTTGATGTTGTAAGAGAAATCCAGCCGGAACATTTGCTTGTTGAGACGGACTCGCCGTTTCTTACGCCACATCCATTCAGGGGAAGGAGAAACGAGCCAATATATGTTAAGTTTGTGGCAGAAAAAATTGCTGAAATTCAGGGCTTCACAATTGAAGATATTGAAAGGACCACAACATTTAATGTTTATCGTCTTTTCAGGATTGGACCAAAACCCGAGCCAAAAATTGCATATAAAATCAGAAATTCACTCTGTCTTAATGTGACCTTGCGTTGCAATGCCGATTGTGTTTTCTGTGATAGAAAAGGTGAGGCAATCGTTAAAGGGTATTTCCTTAAAATTGACCATGAACCGACGGCGGAGGAATTTATAAAAGAAATCGGCGATCCGAAACAATATGATGAGATCGTCTTTGTCGGATATGGTGAGCCAACGATTCGCCTTGATGTTGTAAAAGAAGTTGCGAAATATGTTAAAGAACACGGCGGAAGGACACGGCTTGACACCGATGGACACGGAAATATAATAAATCATAGAAACATAGTCCCCGAGCTTGTTGGTTTGATTGACACGGTTTCAATAAGTTTGAATTCAATTGACCCGGTTGAATATGGAAAACTGATGAATATAGATGGTGATAAATTTCATCCGGCGATGATTGAGTTTGCAAAGGAATGTAAAAAATACGGAATTGAAACTGTGATGACGATTGTCGGGATAGATGGAATTGATGTTGAAAAGCATAGAAAATTTGTTGAAGAGGAAATTGGAGTAAAATTTAGATACAGACCTTTATTCTGATATGCCAAGCATATTTGACATACTTGGACCTGTGATGATAGGTCCGTCAAGTTCGCACACCGCAGGAGCAGCGAAACTTGGTTACATCGCAAGGCAACTTCTCGGGACTGAACCGGTGCGAGCGGAGATAACACTTTACAATTCTTTTGCGAGAACTTACAAAGGACACGGGACGGATAGAGCAATAGTTGGAGGAATACTTGGATTAAGACCGGATGATGAGATGTTAAGAAATTCGCTTGAAATAGCAAAAGAAAGGGGATTGAAATATGAGTTCAGGCTCATAATGAAGGCACCGAAACTTCATCCGAATTCAGCAAGGATAAAACTTTTTGATAGCAATGGAAATAAAATTGAAATGGTGGGTTCATCCCTGGGTGGCGGAAGAATTGAGATAGTTGAGATTGAAGGTTTTAAAGTGAGCTTTTCAGTTATGACGCACACTATTGTCATAATCGCAGATGATATACCCGGAAGCATCGCACACATAAGTGGAGCAATAGCCGAAAAAAACATAAACATCGCAAATATGTTTGTTTCAAGAGAAGAAAAACTTGCAAATATGATAATTGAGGTTGATCAGGATGTTCCTGAAGATGTTTTGAACAAAATTCGTTCTTTCAGCTGGGTTCATTATGTTCGTCTTGTTGAGCCAATTTTTTAAAAAATTTTGGAGGTGAAAGTTATGGAGATAAACTCTTTTGAAGATATTTTGAAATTTTGTCGCGAGATGAAAGCGACAATTCCGGAAGTTATGATAGAGTATGAAGTTCGGAAGACGGGAAAGACACGAGAGCAGGTAATTGATGGAGTTAGAAAAATTTTAAATGTTATGATTGAATCGGTCAACAATGGTTTAACTCGTGATGTTAAGTCGCCAAGCGGGTTGTTGAACAACTTTGCGAAAAAAGTTTACAATGCAAAGATAAATGTCTTAACGATAAATTTTCAAAAGGCAATCGCAAGGGCTATGGCTGTAAGCGAGGTCAATGCATGTATGGGAAGAATTGCAGCTGCACCAACGGCTGGCTCTTCCGGAATTTTGCCAGCGGTTATAACAACGATGATGGAGGAACACGGGATAAATGAGGATAAAGCAATTGAAGGTTTGCTTGTTGCGTCTGCGATTGGGCTTCTGATTGTTAAAAATGCATCTGTTGCTGGCTCTGAAGCCGGGTGTATGGGAGAGACGGGAAGTGCAGCTGCTATGGGTGCGTCCGCTATTGTTTATCTTCTGGGTGGGGATAACAAGCAAATTGAAAGTGCAGCTTGTTTTGCGATTCAAGGTGCGATGGGACTTGTGTGTGATCCAATTGCAGGACTTGTTGAAATCCCGTGTATTTTCAGAAACGCAATCGGTGTGGCGAATGCTTTCACATCGGCTCAAATTGCTTTGTCCGGAGTTGAATCAATTATCCCGCTTGATGAAGTTATACTTGCTATGAATGAAGTTGCCGAACTTATGTCGCCGAAGTTGAAGGAAACCGCACAGGGTGGTCTTGCGAACACGAAAACAGCAAGGGAGATACAGCGAAGATTTCTTTATCAAATTGACATCGGAAAATAAATTTTCATCTTGAATGACTTTCTTAAACCCGACTTTTTTATTCGCACTTTTTGCATCCGCTATCCCGGTTCTTATTCATCTTTTCAATTTGCGAAGATTGAGGACGATTGATTTCAGCAGTGTAAAGTTTTTAAAAGAACTTCAACGCTCAAGGATAAGGTCTTTAAAAATCAAGCAAATAATTCTCCTCATACTTCGTGTCCTTGCGATTGTTTTTCTTGTTTTCGCTTTTGCAAGACCTGTTGTAAAAGGTTATCTTTTCACCCCGATAGTTTCGGGGCAGGCGAAAAGCTCTGTTGTGATAATCCTGGATAACACATTGAGCATGGCTTCAACCGATGAAAACGGAAGATTTATAAATCAAGCGAAAGCAATTGCGCAGGACATTGCTGATTTGTTAAATGAGTCGGATGAGTTCGCACTCATTCGTCTTTCAGAAATGCCAGATGTTTCAAGCGGTGGATTTATCCACAGCGTCTCGTTTTTGAAAAAATTAATTGATGAAACCGAATTCACATTTACACACAGAAAAATTTCAGATGCGCTCAATATAGCAGAAAAAATAATTGAAAAGGCAAAAAACTTAAATCGTGAGATTTACATTATCTCTGATTTTCAAAAAGGGGCATTTCAAAGTTCATCGGTTGATACGCTAAGAGTTAAATTGCCGGCGGATGTGAAGGTTTTTCTTGTAAATGTCGGCGAATTTATAGGGCAAAATTTCTCAGTTGACAAAGTTGAATTGAAAAACAGAATAATTTTTTCGGGCAGGACATTAAATCTTGAAACTATAGTTTCAAATCATGGCAAATCCGATGCGACAAATTTTGTTGTGAGCGTTTTTTTGAACGGGAGAAGGGTGTCGCAAAAAAGTGTTAATTTGAAAAGCGGTTCATCTCAAACGATTGATTTTAATATATTGACCGAAGATTTATCCGGATTCGTTGATGGTTTCGTTGAGATAGAAGACGACAATTTCTCTTTTGATAACAGGAGATATTTCAGCTTTTTGATACCGGGGGAGATAAAAATTTTGCTTGTTGGGGGCGATGATGATCTCAGGTTTTTGAAACTTGCCTTTCAAACGGTTCAAGAGATATACAAAAGGACATTTTTCAAGATAACGCAGATTACACCGCAACTTCTCACACAGGTTAATTTCTCAAATTTTGATGTGATCGTTTTCGTTAACCCGAGCCAGATTGAACGAGGAGTTTCGCAAAGGATGAGAAACTTTGTCGCAGATGGTAGAGGTTTGATTTTGTTTTTAGGAGCGAATGCAAATTTCCAGAATTTAAATCAAAATTTAAGTTCAGTTTTTAAACTCCCAGAATTTGCGGGCGTGGTGAAGCAAAAAATGTTTTTTGCAAAAATTGATCTGAATCATCCAATTTTTGAAGGTGTGTTTTCCGAGACGCCGAAAAAGTTTGACTCACCGGAGATAAGAGAATATGTTAAGTTTAAAGCAAATTACGGATTTAGAAGTGTGATTGAACTTGGCGGTGGAAATCCATTCCTGCTTGAAAAGAGCGAGGGCAACGGCAAAGTTTTAATTTTCACATCTGAACCGACGGATAAAGCTTCCGACTTCCCTTACAAAGGAATTTTCATTCCGCTTGTCTTTCAGTCCGTGCTGTATCTTACAAATCCAGCAGGACTCAGGGAAGAATACACGATTGGTGATACGGTTGAGTTGAGTTTGGATTATTTTAGAAAATTTTATGCGGGAAATTTAAAAGATTTGAAACTTCAGCGTCCCGATGGAAGCGATTTTGCTCTTGGCACTGGAGATAAATTTGTTAGAATAAATCAGGCGACGATACCGGGAATTTATAATGTCAGCGTCGGAGGAAAAAATTTTTTGAAGCTGGCTTTTAATCCGCCAGGGGAAGAGTTTCAATTTGAGAAGGAAAAAGAAAGCGAGATAAATTTGTTTCTTGAAAAGTTCGGAGCAAAACAATTTAAAATGATTGATTATTCGCCGGGTTTAAAAGTTAAAGATGAAATTTTGAGATTGAGATATGGAGTTGAGTTATGGAAGTTTTTCCTTGCTCTTTCACTTTTGATGCTACTTGCGGAAAGTTTGATTTCAAGAAAGATGTAAAAATTAAATTTCAAAAAAGATGTCGCTTAAAAAAAGAAGCATAACATTGAAAAATTCTTCAGGCGACAAAATCACAGCCGATGTTCATTTTGATGAAAAATTTTTGCCGGCACCTGTTGTGATTTATTCTCACGGATTTCTCGGTTTTAAAGATTGGGGATTTATTCCTTATGTTGCGGAAAAATTCGCTGAGAATGGTTTCGTTTTCATCAGGTTTAATTTTTCACATAATGGAATTGGTGAAAATCTGCATAAGATAACGGAATTTGAAAAACTTGCACGGAACACGATCTCAAAACAAGTTGAAGATTTGTCTGCGGTTGTTGATTATGTTTTTTCAGATGAATTTATCGGTTTGAGCGATGGAAATTTGATTTTGCTCGGTCATTCTGGCGGTGGAGCAATTTCAATAATTAAGGCAAGCGAAGATTCAAGGGTTAAAGCACTCGGATTGTGGGCTTCAATATCAACTTTCAGAAGATATAGCGAACGTCAAATTGAAGAATTTAGAAAAAATGGCTATATTTTTGTGCGTGTTCCTGACTCTGTGATTCAGGTTAAAATTGACAGAATTGTTTATGATGATTTTGTTCAAAACCGAGAAAGATATGATATCTTGAGGGCGATTTCAAAACTTGAAATACCGATTTTGATCGTTCACGGCACCGCTGATGTGATAGTCCCGATGATTGAAGCGAATCAACTTAGGGACGCAAATCCTGGATATGCAAAACTTGTTTTGATTTCCGAAGCAAATCATCTTTTTAACATAAAGCATCCGATGGAAAAGCCAAGCAAACAACTTAACACTGCAATTTTTGAGACGATCTCTTTTTTCAAAAACGCAATTAAAAACAAAAAAGTAGATCGCGATGAAGCAAACAAAGTCAATTTATCTTGAAATAGCAACATCTGAAGCATTTGTAAAGTCAATCTGGATCGTTGCGTTTGTTGGATTAACATTTCTCGGTGCGAAGATAGAGATACCGACACAGCCGGTTCCGTATACCTTGCAGACGATGTTCGTTATGTTAAGTGGTGCTTTTCTCGGACCTTATCTTGGTGCGTTGAGTCAGTTAATTTATCTTTTTCTTGGTTCTCTTGGGTTACCTGTTTTCGCAGGACCTACCGCCGGGATTTTGAAACTTCTCGGTCCAACCGGTGGATATCTTCTTGCTTTCCCGGTTTCTGCGTTTGTAATCGGTTATCTGGTCAAAATTAAAGATAGTTTTATCTGGATCGTTTTCTCAATGTTTGTTGGATTGATTTTAATTTTTGTTTTCGGGACGATTCAATTGAATCTGGTTTTGCTCCACAACTGGTCGGAGGCGATAAAGTCGGGATTTTTGATTTTCTCATTCTGGGATGCTTTGAAACTTTTTGCATCCGCTTCAATTTATAAAGCATTGAAAAAAATTTAAGGTTTGAAAAAATGAATTTGACGGAAACTTTAATGTGGGTTCTCTTCAATGTTTTCGTTTTAGGAATGCTTGCTCTTGATCTTGGTGTTTTTCACCGCAAGGCGCATGAGGTGAGGTTTAAAGAGGCGATAATATGGAGCGTTGTCTGGATTTTGCTCGCTCTTATTTTCAATGTCCTTGTCTATTTCTGGCATGGGACTCAAGCAGCGCTTGAATTTTTGACCGGATATTTAATTGAAAAATCCTTGAGCGTTGATAATATATTCGTTTTCCTGATGATTTTCACATATTTTGGCGTTAAGCCGATGTATCAGCATAAAGTTCTGTTCTGGGGAATTCTTGGAGCGATAATAATGAGGGCGATTTTCATATTTGCGGGCATAACATTGATAAAAATTTTCCATCCCATAATTTATCTTTTTGGCGCTTTCCTGATTTTAACCGGCATTAAAATGGGACTTCAAAAGGATAGAGAAATACATCCGGAGAAAAATCCTGTTCTTAAAATTTTCAGAAAAATTTTCAAAATCACGCCGGATTATGTTGATGGCAAATTTTTTATAAGACAGGGCAAAAAATTAATTGCAACCCCGATGTTTGTTGTTCTTCTCGTCGTTGAAAGCACAGATGTTATGTTTGCGGTTGATTCAATCCCGGCGATAATTGCAATTACACGAGACCCGTTTATAGTTTACACTTCAAATATATTTGCAATTCTCGGTTTGAGGGCTCTTTATTTTGCGATCGCTGGATTTGTGACGCTGTTTAGATATTTCAAGTATGGTTTGTCCGTCGTTCTCGTTTTCATAGGTGTTAAGATGTTGATTTCGGATTTTTACAAAATTCCGACGATAGTTGCGCTTTTGATAGTTTTCAGTATCATCACAATTTCAATTCTCGCTTCTATTCTAATACCCGAGCCGAAACCGAGAGAAGCAGACCCGAAAGAAGAAAAAGTCGGAAGCAAAGAAGTTTAAAACAAAATTTGAGGTGAAAAAATGGCACTTGCTCAATTTACAACTCAATCGGTTGGTTTCCCTACAATTCGCCTTCGCAGATTGAGAATGACGGAACAATTCAGAAAAATGGTTGCTGAAACGCAGTTATCCACAAATGACTTCATCTATCCTCTTTTCGTTTGCCCCGGAGAAAATGTTAAGCGTGAGGTCAGGTCAATGCCCGGCGTTTTTCAGCAGTCAATAGATAACATAATTCGTGAATGTGAGGAGGTTTATAAGCTTGGAATTCCGGCGGTGATTTTGTTTGGGATTCCGGAGAGAAAAGATGAATTTGGCTCAGAAGCCTATGACGAAAATGGGATAATACAGAGAACGGTAAGGGCTTTGAAAAGAGAAATTCCGGAACTTGTCGTTATAACTGATGTCTGCTTGTGTGAATACACATCGCACGGGCATTGTGGAATTGTCAGGGAAGTAGCACCGGGCAAATATGAAATTGTAAACGATGAAACGGTTGAACTTCTTGCGAAGGAAGCTTTAAGCCACGCCGAAGCTGGTGCTGATATGGTTGCACCAAGCGATATGATGGATGGGAGAGTTTCAGCGATAAGAAAAATTCTTGATGAAAATGGATTTCAAAATGTCCCGATAATGTCGTATTCGGCAAAATATGCTTCTGGATTTTATGGACCATTTAGAGAAGCGGCGGAATCAGCTCCTAAGTTTGGGGATAGAAAAAGTCATCAAATGGACCCATCAAACTCAGATGAAGCATTGCGTGAAATCGCTCTTGACTTACAGGAGGGAGCTGATATTGTTATGGTTAAGCCAGCGCTTGCCTATCTTGATGTGATTTACAGAGTCAAGCAGGAGTTTAAAGTTCCGGTCGCAGCTTATCAGGTCAGCGGTGAATATTCAATGATAAAGGCAGCTGCTTTAAATGGATGGATAGATGAACAGAGGATAATGCTTGAGACATTGACGGCGATAAAAAGAGCAGGAGCTGATTTGATTTTAACTTATTTCGCAAAAGATGCAGCGAGGATTTTGAGACAGCAGTTTTAAGTTTGAACAATTTTTGAAATCTTGCCGATAAAATATGTGTGAAAATAAAATTCTGGTTTTGCTTTGGAACCGATAAAAGTTGCTTTTTTATGGCATCAGCATCAACCTTACTACAAAGAGGACGGTGAGTATCTTCTGCCGTGGGTCAGATTTCACGGCGTTAAGGACTACTGGGATATGGTTCGCATACTTGACGATTACCCGAAGATAAAACAAACCTTCAACCTCGCCCCTTCTCTCATCGTTCAAATAATTGATTATATCAGAAACAGAGCGGAGGATAAAATTTTAAAATTGACAAAGAAAAAAGCCGGGGAATTAACTGAAGATGATAAGTTTGAGATTTTGAAAAATTTCTTCATGGCTAATTTTGAACGTATGATAAAGCCACATCCAAGGTATCTTGAACTTTTCAATAAGCGTGGTGGTTTTTCTTACACTTCAGAGCGCTTCGGTGAAGTATCGGATAATTTCACAGAGCAAGATTGGATTGATTTGCAGGTCTGGTATAATCTTGTCTGGGTTGGGGAATATAGTAAGTATGATGAGCCGTTTAAAAAATTTTTTGAGAAAGGAAAGAACTTTACAGAAGAAGAAAAGAAAATTTTAATTGAAGGTCATTATGGGATTTTGGCAAAGATAATTCCAAAGCATGTTGAGGCACAGGAGCGAGGTCAAATTGAAGTCAGCGTAAGTCCATTTTATCATCCAATTTTGCCTCTGCTTTGTGATACTTCAATTGCAAAAGTTTCTTCACCGGAAATAAAACTTCCGACAAAAAAATTTTCTCATCCCGAGGATGCGGATGCACAGATAAAAAAAGCAATTGAACTTTATCAGGAAATTTTCCGCATGAACCCAAATGGAATGTGGCCAAGCGAGGGAAGTATAAGCGAAGAAGTGCTAAATTTGATGGTGGAGAATGGAATAAAATGGACCGCGTCGGATGAAGAAGTTTTGATGAGATCATTTCAGATGATTTATGGTAACGATGCAAACGACAGAATTAAAATTTATAAACCTTACAAATTTAAAACCCCTTTCGGTGAGATAAAAATTGTTTTCAGAGATAGAATTTTATCGGATTTAATCGGTTTTGTCTATTCAAGCTGGGGTCCGGATGATTCAGCGCGCGATCTTGTCAACAGAATTTTGAAAATTCGCGATGATATAATCAAAAGCGAAGGTGAAGAAGCATTGAAAAATTCTCTGGTTAGCATAATTCTTGATGGCGAAAATTGCTGGGAATACTATCAAAGCGATGGGAAAGATTTTTTGAGGACTTTGTACTGGATTATTTCAAATGATGAGAGAATTGAAACAGTCAGATTGGGTGACTTTCTTGAAAATTCAGAGGCAATTGAACTTAAAAGAGTTTTCCCGGGGTCGTGGATAAATGCAAATTTCAACATCTGGATCGGTCATGATGAAGATAACAAGGCGTGGGATCTTTTGAAACAGACGAGGGACTTCCTTGTGAGGGAGATTGCGAAAAAACGGCACAGCGATGATGTAATTAAAAAAGCGTGGGAGGAAATTTACATTGCGGAAGGGAGCGATTGGTGCTGGTGGTTCGGCGATGAGCATGTAACAGCACAGGCGGAAGAATTTGACGCCCTGTTCAGGAAACATTTGATAAGAATTTATGAAATCCTCGGTGCTGAACCACCTGTTGAACTTTATCACCCGATCAAGCGAAAATTTGTCAAGTTCTTTATCGTTGAACCGAAAAAATTTATCTATCCAGCAATTGACGGAATGAGAACAAGGAATTACGAATGGGAAGGAGCAGGGTATTATGATGTGACGCAAACTGGGACCACGATGCATCAGGTTTCTGCAATTGTAAAGAGAATTTATTTTGGTTTCAACGAGGATAAATTTTTCGTCAGAGTTGATACATCAAAGGATTTAACCGATAGACATAGAATTGAGTTGCATTTTATTGAGCCGTGTGAGATAAGGATTGAGTTTAATCATGAGGGATTTTCCGTGAGGAAAATTGGCAAAGGCGATGGTCAGGGTGTTTTTGAGTTAAAATATGCATTTGAAGAAATTTTTGAGTTTGCTATCAGTCGCAGGACATTATGTGCGGTTGGGGAATCTGTGAAAGTTAAGTTTCACATTCATGTTTATGAGGATCATCGTGCGATTGAGAAGTGGCCCAAAGAGGAGTCAATAGTTGTAAACTTAAAAACTAAAGCCCGGCGTTGAGCAGGCACCCCTGCGTCACACGGAATTGATTGCCTACCGTTGCTCCCTTCCGGGCCTGGCGGGGTTCGGCAACATCCCGTTGCGCAGGACCTTACCCAAACATTGGGCAATCGTGCCCGGGACCGGACTCGAACCGGTACGTCCCTTTCGGGACACAGGATTTTAAGTCCTGTGCGTCTACCAATTCCGCCACCCGGGCTGAGATTGCACTATAAAAATATAAAAATTTTGCAAAAAAAGGAAAAAATTTCTCAAATTGTCATCAAAACGCCAAGAGCGATTGAGTTAAGTTTTGCTTCCATCTTATCAGCCCGCGATGGTATCAAAACAGGTGCCTTTGCTCCAATTATGACATGTCCAATCCGGTAATGAGCAAAATATGTTAAACTTTTCCCAAGTATGTTCCCGCTCTCTATATTTGGCACAATTAGGATATCAGCTTTACCTGCAACTTCTGACTTTATCCCTTTTTCAATCGCTGATTCCTCTGATATGGCAAGGTCAAGCGCAAGAGGTCCATCAATTATGCAATCAGTTATCTTTCCCTCCTGATTGAGTTGCTTGATTTTAACTGCATCTGTTGTTGATGTTAATTCTTCAATGACTATCTCTGTGGCGGATAAGAGGGCAACTTTTGGGTTTTCAATTCCAAGTTTTTTTGCGACCTCAACTGCATTTCTGATTATTTCAATTTTTTGTTCAAGCGTCGGGTTTAAAACAACACCACCATCAGACATCAAAATAAACTTTGATTCACCCTTTTTCTCCGGATATTCAAAAACGAAGACATCGCTCAACAATCTCCCCGTCCTTAAACCGGATTCTTTACTTAACACTCCTTTCATCAATGTAGTTGTATCAACTTTACCTTTTAAAATGACATGCGCTTCATTTTCCCTTACAAGTGAAGTCGCAATTGAAACCGCTTTTGATGGCTCTTTTTCGTCAATTATTTCAAATTCAGCCGGGTCTTCACCGAGTTCGTCAAGAATTTCC
Organism: uncultured Bacteroidota bacterium; assembly: GCA_964593475.1. Taxonomy (GTDB): domain Bacteria; phylum Bacteroidota; class Ignavibacteria; order Kryptoniales; family Kryptoniaceae; genus Kryptonium. The sequence goes on from CAZQJI010000009.1 coordinate 53,352, forward strand.
GAAATTATTTTTGAATCACCGACTAAAATTGAATTTGCTATTTTTTTTCTTTTCGCTTCAACAACCGCAGAAAGAGCGCTTTCTTGATGTGCTGATACGACTGCGATCTTTTTTGATGAGTTTGTTACCCTTTGAATTAATTCGTCAAAGTTTTTTATCATGTTTTATTCAAAATTTTGTTTGCTGTTTTCTCTGCGCTCATAACGCAGTCACCAACTGCTATGCCACCGCGATAATTTGCACAAAAGTAAATCCCCGCATTCTCTTCTTCAAATTTTTCAATTTGATCCATAATTTTAAGGTGCCCTACATTGTATTGCGGTATGGCTTTTTCCCATCTTGAAATCCATACAAATTCAGGTTCACCCGAAACCTTCATTATGTCTTTAAGTTCATCGCTTACAATTTTTACAAGTTCATCATCGCTTTTTAGTGCTAATTCGGGTTGCCTCGTTCCACCGACAAAAGTTGTGAATTCAACATAACCTTCCGGGGCTCTTTGGGGGAATATTGTTGAGTTCCATAATGTGCCAAGAATTTTTCTGTTCTCTTTCTCTGGAATTAAAAAACCGAAACCATCCGGTTCAATTCCAACTTGTTCCTTTTTGTAGCCAAAGACAACTTCTGTGACGGGCGGGTAATAAATTTTTTTCAAAGCTTGGGAAAGTTCTTCTGATAATTCCTTTATTATTTCTGCAGTTGCATAAGCAGGTGTTGATATAACGACGACCTCAGTTGATAATGTTTCAACCCTTCCTTCCTTTTCAAATTCTATTAAAAATTTATCCCCTGATTTTTTTACCGACTTAACTTTTGCGTTAAGGATAATTGAACTGCCGAGATAATTTGCTATTGCTTTTGGTAAAGTTCCCATTCCATTAATAAAAGAAAACATTTTTGCTGTTACCTTAGATTTTTCCTCTCTTTTCTTCCTTTCTTTCGCTCCTTTTATAGTTCCAGCTATCAAACCGCCGTATTTTTCTTCAAGCGCGTAAAGTCGTGGGAAAGCTGACTTAACACCGAGTTTTTCCGGATCCCCGGCATATACCCCGGCAACGAATGGATTAATTGTGTAATCAAGAAATTCTTGTCCAAGCCGTCGCCTCACAAATTGAGCTAATGTTTCTTCCCAGAATGGATCTCCCGTTGGATTTTTTGCTCGTGAATGGAATGGTTCAAGCATAACTCGCAATTTCCCGCGCCAGCTCCATAATTTGCTTTTGAAAAATTCAGGTGGTTTCATAGGTATTTGATGAAGTTTCCCACTCCTTAAGATATAGCGTTTGTTTGAAGCTTCGTTTGCGTAAACCATTTCATTTGAAATCCCGACTTCGTCAACGATTTGTTTTAAAAGTGGTGTTGTCTCAAGAGCGCTGTTTGGTCCAAATTCAACTAAAAATCCGTTTATCCTTTTGCTTTTCATCGTCCCACCGACTTCGTCCTGGAATTCAAGAACTGTGACATTTAATCCTGCTTTCTTCAAAAGAAATGCAGTTGTAAGCCCGGATATTCCAGCACCGATGATTATGACTTCATTTTTCATTTTTCACTGCCTCAAGAATTATGTTTTTAAGACATTCAACAAAAGTTTCTGAATCGTTTAGGGCTTCTGCAACGACAAATTTTTTGACTCCATTTTTCAAAGCGATTTCTTTTGTAAATATCGCAAGCTCATAAAGCGTCTCAATGTTATCAGATACAAAACTCAATGGAACGACGAGCATATTTTCAATTCCTTCTTTTGCAAGTTTTTTCACCGTGTCTGTGGTTGATGGCTCAAGCCATTTTACAGGTCCAACTTTGCTCTGGAAACAAAGTTCGGTTCGGATATTTCGGTAGATTTCCTTCTTTTGTGAGTTTTTCTTCAGATATTGGATTATTGAGTTATATGATTTCATAATTTCGCCAAGGTAAGGATCTCCATTTTGAATAAATTTTACCGGCAGGCTATGAGCGCTGAAGACGAGGGCAAAATTTTTAAATTCATACTCTGTGAAATTTTCCATCGCTTCCTTAATTCTTTCTGCCATCGCTTTAATGTAAAGTTCGTTATCCGGATAACTTTTGATTTCAATTATATTCTTGTCGTGAATGTTAAGTTTTTTGATGACACGATAGAATTCGTTAAAGCTTGAACCGGTTGTCGTTGTTGAATATTGTGGATATAGTGGTAGGAGGATAAAAGTTTTGACATCATCTTTTAACGCCTGTTCCACTGCTTCATCTATAGTTGGTGACCAGTATCTCATTCCGATGTAAATTTTGCAGTCAATCTGTTGAGAAAGTTTTTTCTCAAGAAATTTTGCCTGAACGAGAGTATAACTTAAAATTGGTGAGCGACCTCCGATGAGTTGATAATATCTTGTGACTTTTTTCGCCCTGAGCTTTGAAATAAGTTTTGCGAAGAATTTTTGCGTCAAATTTGAGAGAGGAAATTTAAATATGTCCGGGTCGGAGAAGAGATTGAAAAGGAATTTTTCAACATTTTTAATTGAATCCGGTCCGCCGAGGTTTAAAAGAATTATTCCATATCTTGGCATGGGTTTTAAAGTGTTTATTCGGGTTTATTTCAGGTTTTTTACGACTTTTCCATCTTTCATCACAAACTTGACATCACGGAGTAACTTTATATCTTTTGTTGGGTCGCCTTTGACGGCGATTATATCTGCAAGTTTGCCCGGTTCAATGCTTCCGATTTTATCCTCCCAGCCCAGAAGTTCAGCTGCTACGCTTGTTGCGGATTTAAT
>CAZQJI010000010.1:0-16009 GCA_964593475.1 uncultured Bacteroidota bacterium
AGTTCTCTGACTTTTTCGGATTTTGCTTGTTGATTGATCAAGACCCTAAACAACAAATATCTAAGAACTTTTTCTTGATCATCTTTATCATTGGAAAGTGGATTTAAATTACTTGGAAAACCCATATGATCTTTCCATCTTCTAAACCATTTCTCTCTACCCTGTTGTTCTAAAATTGAAAGTAGTTTATCTTTTTCTTTATCGGAAAGGCTACTTTGCAGTTCGCTTGGCATTTTTTACCGCTGATTTTTGGAGATTGACCTTATTCTGTAGTTGATTTCTAAAATGTCTTGCATCATTCCTGATGATTATTTCAACTTCGTAATCTTTTTCAAACAGAGTGGTTTGATTTAAGTTTATTTTTTCCTTTATCGTTTCAAGTAATTCTAAATCAATTTCGTAACCAACGCTATTTCTTTTGAGAAGCATTGCAACTTTGATTGTTGTTCCGGAACCAGCAAATGGATCAAGCACTGTTTCACCTGCATATGAAAAAAGTTTTATGAGTCGGTAGGGTATTTCTTCTGGAAAAGCCGCGACTCCTTCCTCAATTCTGTTTTTAAATGGAAGAACATTAGTAATGTTCCATGTTGTCAAATACCATTTTTCCTTCTGATACTCGGTAATGTCAATTTTTGAAATTTCCCTGATCGTTTCTGGAATACTTTTATAGTCAAATTTGCCTTTCTGAAAAATAAGTATTGTTTCCTGAATGTTGTCGGGATAAAAATACATTGGGTATGGATGCTGCAAAATCACGCCACTTCTCCTGCTGATTCTAATATATCCTTCGGGCTTTATCCAGATTATCTTATCCCTGTAATTGAAACCTTCGTCAATATAAATTCGTGTTAAGTCGGCAACGACAGGATATTTTTTACCATTAACAAGAATATCGTCACACACAATGCATACAATCCTTCCATCTGCGAGGACTCTTTTAATTTCTTTTGCGATTTTTGCCATTTTTTTAAGATATTCATCATACGATGAATAAAAACCCGGATAATCAAATGGAGCGTTGAAATAGGGCGGGCTCGTCACAACCAGATGAACGCTCTCATTTTGAAGTTCCTGCATATTTTCGGCATCGCCGAAGATGATCTTGTGAAAAAATTTATTCACCGATTGTTCAAAGATTTCTTTATTCCTCAAACTATCACCTTATATCCGACTTCTTCAACTTTTTGCTTGATTTCATCTATGTTTAGTTCGCCTGTGTAAACTATTTCAAGGGTTTTGTTTATATGGTTTGCCTTTGCAGATAGAACATTTTTCAACTGTTTGACCGCATTTTCAACAGTCATTTCACAATGGTGGCATGTCATCCCTTCAACAGTTAATGTTAATCTGTTCATTTTTCCCTCACAATTTTAGTTTTTTAATTCTTAAAGAGTTTGAAACGACGAGGACAGAACTAAATGACATTGAGATTGAAGCAAAGATAGGTTTAAGCAAAATTCCAGAAAGCGGGTACAGGATTCCAGCTGCGATTGGAATTAAAATTATATTGTAAAAGAAAGCCCAGAATAGATTTTGCTTTATGATTTTATATGTTTTTGATGAAAGTTTTATGAGTTGAAGTATGCCTTTTATATCGTCTTTCAGCAGGATAACATCTGCTGTTGCGTTTGCAACATCGGTTCCAGAGCCAATTGCGATGCCAACATCTGCCCTTGCGAGCGCAGGTGCATCGTTTACCCCATCTCCAACCATTGCGACGATGTAGCCGGAATTTCTCAACTCGTCAATTTTTTCCGATTTTTGCTCTGGCAAAACCTCTGCGAATACTTTTTCAATTCCGATTTTGTTTGCAATTGCTTTTGCTGTCTTGTAATTGTCACCGGTTAAAATTGCAACATCAACTCCAATTTTTTTAAGATTTTTTATCGTATCCTTAACATCCGGTTTAATTGTATCTGCTATGGCAATTATTCCCGTAATTTTTCTATCAACCGCAATGAAGACAGGAGTTTTACCTTCATTTGTAAGTATATCAAGGGTTTTCTCAAAATTTTTTGTTTCTATGTTAAGATTTTTCATAAATGTAAGATTTCCAACCGCAACTTCACTTGAATCAATGTTTGCGAATACACCTTGACCGGGAATTGAAAAGAAGTTTTTGGGTTCGTAAAGTTTTAAATTTCTTAACTTTGCGTATCTTATTATCGCCTCTGCAATCGGATGTTCTGAATTCCTTTCAACAGATGCGGAAAGTTTTAAAATCTCATTCTCTGATAAATTTCCGAAAGTTATTATATCCGTGACCTCAGGTTTTCCATATGTAATTGTTCCGGTTTTATCAAAAACAACTATGTTAATTTTATTTGCGATTTCAAGCGCCTGAGCATTTTTTATCAAAATCCCCAATTCAGCTGATTTACCGGTTGCCACAACAATTGCAGTCGGAGTTGCAAGCCCGAGTGCACATGGACATGCGACAATCAGAACAGAAACGAAATTCATAAGTGCAAATGTTAAACCAAAGCCGAGAGAATACCAGATTAAAAATGTCAAAGTTGCGATCGCAATTACAATCGGAACAAAGACGGAAGCAACTTTATCAGCAAGTTTCTGAACCGGTGGTTTTGTCGCCTGTGCGTCTTTTACGAGCTGGATTATCTTTGATAGAACAGTATCTTTCCCGACATTTGTGACTTTGAATTTGAAACTTCCTGCTTTGTTAAGTGTTGAGCCGATGACATTATCACCGGGTTTTTTCTCAACAGGTATGCTTTCGCCCGTTATAATTGATTCATCAACTGAACCAAATCCTTCAATTATTACTCCATCAACCGGAATTCTTTCACCCGGTTTAACGAGGACAATATCTCCAACCTTTACCTCTTTAATCGGGACGACGGTTTCTTCGCCATCTCTTACAACTGTTGCGGTTTTGGGTTGAAGTGAGGAAAGTTTTTTTATCGCTGATGTCGTTTGCATTTTTGCCTTTGCTTCAAGAAGTCGCCCGAACAAAATCAAAGTTATGATAACTGCCGAGGTCTCGTAATAAACATCCGGAGTTTTCCCAACGGATGTAAAAATTTGTGGATAAAAAGTTGCAACGACACTGTAAATATATGCTGAACCAGTTCCGATCGCAATTAATGTGTTCATATCTGCGGAAAGATGTCTGATTCCAGCGAGGAAACTCCGGAAGAATTTCCCACCGCCATAGAAAACAACCGGCGTCGTAAGTGCAAATAAAATGTAATTTATAATTGTTCTGTTTTCAATGTGATAGAAAAAGTGAAGAAGCATATCAAGAAGTATGAAGGTAGTAAGCGAGGCGCTGATGATGAGTCGCTTTTTTAAATCCTCATATTCTTGTTTTTTGATTATCTCATCATAGAGTTCAATTTCTTCTTCCTTGATCTCCGGGACTTTGTAACCGAGTTTTTCTATTTCTTCTCGTATGTTTTCAATTGAAATCAATGTCGGAATGAATTCAAGAACGATATTTTCTGTAGCCGGGTTGACGGAGACCTTTATAATTCCATTCAATTTTGAAATAGCATTTTCAATGTATGAGACAGATGCGGAGGAGATTCCTTCAACAGGAAGAGTTAGTTTTTGAATTGCGACATCATAACCGATTGACTTAACAGAGCGAATTATTTCTTTTAGATCAATTTGTTTTTCCGGGTCAACTTCAATTGTTGCTTTTTCAGTTACGAGATTTACGAGGGCATTTTTTACACCGGGGATTTTTAGAAGGTTGTTTTGAACTTTCAAAACACAACTTGCGCAGGTCATTCCAACTATCGGGATATCTATCTTGATCGGCTTGCTTTCCCTTAACTTTTCTATTTCCTTGCCCTGTTCTTTCATTTTCAAGTTTTGCCGGTTTAATTTTCTTTTCAAATATAACTTTTGAAGCAAAAAAAATCAAATGGGTTTTATCGGATCAAATTTTGTAAAAAAAGGTTGAGTTTTTTATTTTTAATTTGACCTTGAAAAATACAGAGCGAGAAAGCATGAAAAAATTTTATCTGCTTTTGTTATTAATTCCACTTCTGGTTTTTGCTCAAAAACCACAGGATAATCGTGCAACAAACATCGGAAGAATCGGGCTTGCGGTTAACTCCTACGGTCAAATTGGAAATGGTTTTAATCCATCCTTCTGGCCAACTCAACCATCTTGTGAATTTCCAATCAAGCCGGTGAGATCAAGAATTGAACATCTTTTCAACGGTGGACTCTGGGTTGGTGGTTACGGGAAAAGCGGTCTTTCAGTTACAACAGCAACAAACGATAGAAGATTTTCAAGTGAATTTACACAACAACCGGATCAGGGACTTTATGAGCGTTCAAGTTTGCTTGAGTCAAAGTATTATAGCCCTGATGCAATAAGCCATCAGGATTTCTATTGTGATTTTACAGATACGAACACAATCAATCCATTAACAGGTGAACCAATCTCTGGACATTATCCACTCGGAGTTTCAGTTCATATGGAAACATATGCGTGGCAGTATTCAATTGCGGATAATTTCGTGATTTTAAATTTCACGATAAAAAATGTCGTTGATGTTCCAATTGAAAGTTTATATGTAGGTTTTGTCACGGATCTTGTCGTAAGAAATACGAATTACAGATTTCCTGCTGAAGGTTCAGTTTTTTACTCCGGAACAGGTCTGGGATATATTGACAGTTTAAGATTACATTATGGTTTTGATGCTGAAAATAGACCGACAGATGGACTCACGGATAGTTATATTGGTATAAAACTTCTTGGCACGGAGCCATTGCTCGGTGGACATCTTGATAGTTTGAATAAATACACTGTTTATCAAGTTTGGCAATTTAGAGCAAGCACGGGGGATCCGGATTTGATCTCACCTTCAAATGATCAGCAAAGATATGATAAAATGCGAATTCCGTTCCCAGCGATAAAAATTCCAACGCTGAAACAACCCGGAAATAGATATACTCTTCTCTCAATTGGTCCTTTCCCGACTTTGTATCCGGGTGATTCGGTAAACGTTGCATTTGCTGTTATATGTGCGAAAAAATTTGGTGATGATCCACAGAGGGATGATACTCCACTTAGCAAAAAGCTTCTGGTTGAAAGCGCAATCTGGGCGCAGAAAACATACAACGGAGAAGATAGAAATGGAAACGGAATCCTTGACCCCGGCGAAGACCTTGACGGAGACGGAAAGATAACGAGATTTATATTTCCGACAATTCTTCCACCACCCAAAGTGAAAGTAATCCCGGGCGATAGAAAAGTTGACATTTACTGGGATAACTCAGTTGAAGATGTAATTGACCCGGTTTTAAATAAAAAAGATTTTGAAGGATACAGAATTTATATGACAAAGCAGGGATTTGATATAGGTTTTGTTCAAGCAGGTGAGGATCCGTATATTTTGATCGCAGAATTTGACAAACCCGGAAATGAAGTTGGATTTAACACGGGATTTTCTTCTGTTAAATTGTCTCAACCTGTTACATTTCCAGATGATACGGTGAAGTATTATTACAAATTCACGGTTCAAAATTTGTTAAATGGATGGCAGTATATTTTTGGAGTTGAAGCGTTTGATGAAGGTGACCCGATTAACAATATACCAAGTCAATCAAGCGTGAGAGTGATAAAAAGAGTTGTCCCGGGTGCATTGCCAGCTTCGGATAAATCAAAAGAAGTGGGGGTTTATCCGAACCCGTATTATGCTAAAGCGATCTGGGACGGCGCAGGTGGTGAAAGAGAGAGAAAAATTTATTTCTATAATCTTCCGAGAAAATGTGAGATAACAATTTACACGCTTGCAGGCGATATTGTTGATAGATTCATCCACGATGCGGATACATACAACGGCTCGGATATTCAATGGTTTCAAATCTATGGAGATGGAACGCAAAAATTTTCAGGTGGGGAACACGCCTGGGATTTAATTTCAAAATATGATCAGGCAATTGCAACAGGGCTTTATCTTTTCACAGTCAAAGACCTTGAAACAGGAGAGATAAAACGAGGTAAGTTCGTCATAATCAAATGAAATTTCAAACAAAATCTGGAGATAGAAAAATGCGCAAGATGTTAATTCTTATCGCATTAATTTTAATCACAGCGATTTCGTTTTCACAGCAAAATCCATTCCCTTTGAAGTCAATCCAGGAAATTCAATGGGTTAATCCTGATTCATTGAGAAAGGCGGATAGCTTGCAGACCACTGGCGTTGCTTTTAACGCTGGGAATTTCCCGCACTGGATTGAGGATTCAAGATACTGGCACGTGCCACCATTATCCCCGACGCAATACGGAGATACGGTAACAGTTGTTGGAATTGTTATGAATAAACCGCAGATGTATGCTCTTGGAAACAGATATGCTGTTTTCATTCAGGATACAGCTGGAGGACCATGGAGCGGGATAATAGTTCTTGCAGCTGATACAACTGCTTCAACGACACAGGCAACCGGAATTCAGGTTCTTGATACAGGTATGGTTGTTAAAGTTGTCGGAAGGCTTGAAGAATATCCAAACGCATCAAGCACAGGTTACACAGAATTATTTACGGTTATACCGGATCCGCAAACCGGGCAGATAATACCAATTGAAGTTCTTGACTTGAAAACGAGCAGACCTGAGCCGGTTGAAGTCAGGGTTTCTGATTTTGTCAGCGGAAATGCTTCAGCAGGCGGGCACAAAATTAATTTCTCAAAAGGTGAACAATGGGAAGATGTTTATGTTGTGATAAAAAATGTTTCAGTTGTAAATAGAAGCGGGACTGTTGGTGGGCGATGGACTTGGTGGGTTGGAGATGATTCGGGAAATGTGATTCAGGTTTATGATGGTTCAAGGTATTTCAGGGGTGGTTCTGGTGCTTTTGATCCAAACTGGACACCTCCGCCAATAGGAACAAAACTTGAATATATTCGTGGAATTATAGTTGGCGTTGGAAGTGGTTATGCAATTACTCCGCTTTATCCGGGTGATGTTAAGATTTTATCTTATGCCCCGGAGATAAATTACGCATTTACAAATCCACAGAAGCGTGAGCCAGCAAAGCCAACAAGTTCGGATCAGGTTAAGATAAGAGTTATTGTTAAAACAGTTGATCCCGATCCAACCGTTGTGATTGATAGTGTAAAACTTTTGTATAGCGTCAATTATGGTCCTTTCAGTGAGGTTTTGATGTCAAAGATAAGGGGTGATACGCTCTGGGAAGGTATTATTCCACCGCAGGCGGATGGTTCGCTTGTGAGATACTTTTTTAAAGCTGTTGATTCAAAAGGTCAAACATCACAACTTCCGGGAGATACGAGCTCAAACATTTATTTCTATTTTGTGAAAGATGGGAACCTGAAGATAAAAGATTTGCAATATACAATTTTGCCAAATGGTAATACTGGATATTGGGACCTGAGGGTAACAGTTGATGGCATTGTAACTGCGGATACCACCGATTTCCCGAATGAGTCAGGGAATTTGATAAATCCGGGTTCAAAGGATCAACTCAGAGTTTATATTCAGGATGATACATCCGCGTGGAGTGGAATTCGTCTGTATGGCTCCAAATCTTATGTTGCAAAACGAGGAGATAGCGTCAGAGTAACTGGAATTGTTCGCGAAAGAAATAATGTAACTGAAATTGTTGTGGATACCTTGATAATTCTTGCGAGAAATCTTCCTGTTTATAAACCTGTTGTTCTTAAAACCGGAGATGTTGGGAATAAACCAAATGGAACTGTAAGTTCAGAGCAGCGGGAGAGCATGCTTGTTGAGTTTAGAGATGTTAAGGTGACCGACATTGACCCCGATAGAAACGGTGGCTCATTCCGTGAATTTGTTGTTGATGATGGAACCGGTCCTTGCAGAGTTAATGATGATGGAGCTTATACATACACCGTATATCCAGCGGACACAGCTCTTGGTTATAAATTATTACAAGTTGGAAACAAAATAAGTTATCTGCGCGGAATTTTCTACTTCTCGTTTAATAACTATAAACTTGAGCCAAGACAGGACGATGATTTCGGGACTGTGACAAAAGTTCTTGTCGCTTATAATTCTGAAATACCGAATAAATTTGAACTTTTGCAGAATTATCCAAATCCGTTCAATCCGACGACTTATATTGAATATCGTTTGCCCGAGAAAGTTTATGTGACTTTGAAAGTTTACGATGTGCTTGGCAGGGAAGTTGCTACACTTATTGATGGGGAGCAGGATGCCGGTTCTTACAGAATCAGGTTTGAAAACAGCAAAATTTCAAGTGGCGTGTATTTCTATGTTTTAAGAGCCGGTAAATTTGTTGATGTTAAGAAGATGATGCTTTTGAAATGAGAAAAACATCGGTGTAGAATAAAAATGCTGGAGAACATGAAGATGAATTTTAAGGAAGCGCAAAAACTTTTACTTGCGAACCTTGTTTTTTCACTTTTGCTTTTTTCCGGTTGTATCAGGCATAAACCCAACGAACCATCGTTAAATGCAAGACCTGAAACTTATATCTCACTTTTCCCGGATTCAACGCTCAATCAATCAACAAGTAATTTGCATCTTCACTGGTGGGGTGTTGACCCGGATGGCTGGGTGACGGGCTATGTTTTCAGCTTTGATAGAAAAAATTGGCACTGGACATTTAGAAACGACAGCGTTTTTAAATTGCAGATTTTCGGCGCTGATACAAGTTATGATTTCTGGATTTTTGCGGTTGATAATACTCTTAATTTGAAATTTCAAGAGGGAGATAAAATAAACTTTGTTGATGCGAACAGAAACGGCATATGGGATGATGGGGAAAAATTTGAGATTGTGCCGGATAATTCTTATGATGAGACACCGGCAAAATTGAATTTCCCGATTAAAAACACCCCGCCTTATGTTGAGTTTGCAATGACAGGCGAATTTACAGGAACACGACTTGATGTCCCGGACACGACATTTCCTATTGTTTCATTCCAATGGATTGCAAGTGATATTGATGGCGATAATACGATTTCAGAATTCTGGGTTGCTTTAAATGATACATCAAATTGGGTTATTGTTCCGGGACAATTTAGATTTTTGACTTTGCTTGCGGATAATTTTTCACAAACCGACACAGTTGCAGAAGCTCTTGTTATTCCAAGTTCAACTCAAACGCTTGGGAGAGTTCCTGTTCAAGGAACTTTGAAGATGCGATTAAATGCAAATAATGTTTTTTATCTCAAAGCACGTGATATTGCAGGAGCTTTCAGCAATACGATAAGAATGCCATCGGAGGGAAAGACATGGTTTGTGAAGAGACCAAATGGAAATCTTTTAATTGTCGCAGATTATGGAGTTGCGGATAATTCAATTCAATTTTATAAATCAATTTTTGATACGCTTTACGGCGGAGTTAAATATGATGTTTGGGATTTAAGAGTTGGAGCAAGATACCCGAGGCGTGGGATACTTGTTCCGCCATTTCCGAGAGTTGATTTCGCTGAGGTTGTGTCAAGATTTTATAGATATGTTTTCTGGATTTCAAGCGATGAAACAAATTTTGACATCGCAGCTATATCGCTTCCCAAGTTTAAAGCGCAGGGTGGAAAAGTTTTGTTTTCATTTATTTTGCCCCAATCAACGGCACCGGATTTTGATGTTGGAAAAGCTTTGAGCGATTTGTCAGGTGTCGTTGATAGCGTAAGTTCAAGTCCATTGACGGGATTTATTCCATCCGGGACAAGGATTTTGAATTACAATCCTTCTGGAAGTGAAACATCTGAATATCCAGTTCTCGTGCGCGATAGCCCGGCTGATAATCCGCTTGATGGTGGAAAGATAGTTGCATTTCTCAGGGCTCTTTACCCATCTGCGATTGCTCGTCCAATTTACTGGCTTGAGCCAAAGTCAACATGGAATAATTTGAGTTTTACAGTTGGTGTTGAATCAAACGATAAAAATTTTGTTCTCGTTGGGTTCCCAATTTACAGATTCAATGGTGGGACTAAGAACGCTGGTGAATTCATTGCAAGTGTTTTCAGGAATTTCGGGATGAGTGGAGGGTTTAATGTTTCTGGAAGTTTTAAATTTGAGAGTAAAAATTCATTGAGGTGATAAAAAATGAAAACGCTGAAGGTTTTTCTTGTCGTGGTTTTATTTTTCGCATCTTCTTTTTCACAGCAAGATAAGGGAAGAATAATTGGAAGGGTTGTTGATGCAAGAACCGGCGAGGGTTTACCAGCGGTGAATGTCGTTGTTAAAGGAACTTATTATGGTTCAGCAACTGATTTTGATGGTAAATTTGAGATTAAAAATGTTAATCCCGGAACTTACACGATTGAAATTTCAATCATCGGCTATAAAAAAGTGACAATTACAGGTGTAAAGGTTCGTGCTGGTGAGATAACTGATTTGAAGACGATAAAGATGGAAGAAACTGTTTTAACGCTTGAGCAGGAAGTTGTGGTTATAGGTGAAAGACCTCTTTTCAACATTGAGGAAACACAATCAAGGCGAACTCTAACCGCCGAGGACATTCAGGTTGCACCTGTTAAGAATGTTAAGGATATAGTTACACTTCAAGTCGGGGTTGTTTATAGTGATGAGGGAATTCACATCCGTGGAGGAAGAACTTACGAGAGCGCTTATCTTGTTGATGGTGTTTCTGTTCAGGATCCGCTTGCAGGAACCGGATTTGGTTTACAATTGAGCCCGGATGCAATTGAAGAAATTGAAGTTATAACAGGTGGTTTCAATGCTGAATATGGACAGGCAACATCGGGAGTTATAAGGGTTCGCACGAGAGAAGGTGGAGAGAGGTTCCAGGGGAAAGTCACTTATAAATTTGATCACTTCGGTTTGAATAAAAATTCACCTTCAAACTTTAACACGGATATAATTGAATACAATTTGAGTGGTCCTGTAGGTCTGAATAAAATCTTGCCATTGCCGGGTTCTTTGACATTCTTTTTAAATGGTTCAATTGGTTTTTCTGATGGATATACTTACGGTAGAACGGGGAAACGCCCGGGGCAACTTTATTCATCGTTGTTTTCAGAAATGTTTGGAAATTCATACACACCGAGATTAACGCCTCGTGCAGAAAATACTTATATGGGAATGCTGAAATTAACATGGAAACCATCAACGACATTTAAAGTAAATTACACATTCGGGTTTTCAGCAAGCGTCAATCAAAACACAAGGTCACTTCAAATCACACTTGAATATGTTGAACCAGGACCGGGTTATCAATATGAGTTCCAGAACATACTCCAAAATGCAAATGTTTATTCTCACATAAATTTAAACCACCAGCTGAGCATAACGCACACTTTAAGCGAGAAGACATTTTACGAGCTTAATTTAAGCAGATACTTTACGAGGTTAAGAAGCGATGCAAACGGACTCAACTGGAAAGATTATAAAGAACCGAGAGATGTTCCACAGATCCCGCCGTATTATTACAATACAGAAAGCGATACTATAAGATTAATCCCGGGCGATGGATTTTATGACACAGGAAATCCATTCACCTGGCATGATCATTCGGTTGTTGAGTATACCATTAAAGGTGACTTAACACACTTTTTCAGCGCAATGAATAAGTTTAAAACAGGATTTGAAATGACATTTCAGAGATTAAGATTTGTTGATATTTATCAGCCGTGGGTTCCACCGATGGGATTAAACAATGACCTTTATGAAGTAAGCCCGGCATTTGGTGCTTTTTATGCGCAGGATAATTTAACTTTTAGTGGAATGATTTTAAACTTTGGTTTGAGATTTGATTACTGGTTCCCCGGAAAATTTGTTGATGATGCTGTGAGAAATCCAGAGGTTGTGACGATCTCAGATGAAGCAAGAGAAAGATACTTTAAAGAGACATATAATTTCTTTGGTCGCAGGTGGAAAGGACGTTTGAGCCCACGACTTGGAATATCGCATCCGATCTCGGATAATCAAACATTGTTTTTCTCTTACGGGCATTTTTCAAAAAGACCAAGACCTCAATTTGTTTATGCGAAACTAAACCCTGTTACAGCCAGATCAACATTTCAAAAATTTGGAAATCCAAATTTGAATCCTGAAACAACAGTTGCTTATGAACTCGGATTGAGGAATCAACTTTCCGAAAACGATGTTTTGACGATCACTGCTTATTACAAAGACATTTTTGATTATGTAACAACTAAACAGGCAAGAATAACAATTGCAGGTCAACTCGGGAGAAGTTATATAACTTATGTTAATCTTGATTACGCAAGAAGTCGTGGGATAGAGATTGAATACAAGAAGAGAATTGGGAGATGGTTCAGGGCAACTTTAAGTGGTTCTTATTCAATTGCAACTGGAAAAAGTTCTTCACCGGATGAGGGAATTCTGGCAATAAGAGGTGAAGTTTATGAAAATATAAAAGAGTCATATCTTGTCTGGGACAGACCGATTCAAGCGTCTGCGATCTTGAATTTCTATGTTGAAAAAGGCAAAGGTATTTTTGGAGTTGGCAGGGGAGTGCTTGATAATTTCAACCTTTATTTCAGAGCTTTTTATCAATCGGGCAGAAGATACACGCCTTATTATTTCACGGGAGATACGCTTTTAAATGGTAAGCCGGTTTATGTTCCTGATTTGAAAAATAGATACAGCAAAGTCGGAAAACCATGGTTCTGGGTTGATATGACTTTTGAAAAATATGTTAAGTTAGGTGGGCTTGAATTTACATTTATGCTTGAGGTGACAAATCTTTTTGACAATAAGAATTCGCAGATAATTAACCCGGTAACAGGAAGAGCTTATGAATATGGTGATCCAACGCCCGTTGACTGGAATGATCCACTTTACCCGGAACTTCAAGCGCCCGTTGATCCATTTCCATTTAATCCAGCAAGATATTTGCCACAAAGAAATATAAAACTTGGTTTGTCTGTTAGATTTTAAATTAAAACTTGATTTGCGATGAAAAACCTTTTGAAAATTTTGTCTTTGCTTGTAATTCTTCATACGATTTCTTTTGCACAACTTTTCCCGGTTCTTGGTTCGCAAAGAGCGGGAATTTCAACAGCACAATTTTTGAAAATTTCCGTTGGGGCAAGGGCAGTTGGAATGGCTGATGCTTTTGTTGCAAACGCAATGGATGCTTCCGCTTTATACTGGAATCCCGCCGGGATAGTTCAATTTAACACAAATGAGGTGATTTTATCTCACGCTGATTGGGTTGTTGACATCAAACACGATTTCATCGGCGGTGTTTATCATCTCTCAAGAAATGACGCAATTGGCGTTGGCTTTACCGCTTTATACACAGATGATATGGAGATAACAACCGAGACGCAACCTTATGGGACAGGGAGATATTTCAAATATATTGACATAGCACTCGGGGCAACTTATGCGAGAAGATTGACAAATCAGTTCAGCTTTGGTTTAACTTTGAAATACATTGAAGAAACAATTGATGTTTTAAAAATGCGAGGTTTCCTTGTTGACCTTGGCACTTTTTACTGGATAGGACTTGGCACATCAAGATTTGCGGTGTCAATTACAAATTTCGGCGGTGATATTGCTCCAAAAGGCGAAGTTACGCTTTTGAATGGAGAAAAAATTTCATCTTTCCAATCCTTTTCACCGCCGACGATGTTCAGGTTCAGTTTTGCCGTTGAGCCAATTATGAACGATGTCCACAAGCTCACCACCGCAATACAATTAAATCATCCAAATGACAATGCGGAAAATTTTGGAATCGGGCTTGAATATGGTTTCAGAGAATCGTTTTTCGTCCGCGCAGGATATAAGATAAACGCGGATGAGCAAAATTTCACTGCAGGTGCTGGTGTTGCTTTAAATGCTGGATTTGTTAAGTTAAACTTTGACTATGCCTTTGCAAGATTCACACGCCTTGGAAATACGCACAGGTTCACATTGCTTTTCAAATTTAATTCAAAATAAAATTTTTAAACCTGATGAAAAAAGTTTTTCTGGCAATTTCTCTTACCCTGGAATTTTTAATACTTGCTGGCTGTGGGAAAGAACTTGACCTTTCTCAATTTGCAGAGGCGCCCAGAGGCATTGCAATTTCTGATACTGTTTATGTAAAGGAAGGTGCTGATTGGACAGAAGCTGGAGGGAGGAAATTTAACGCACCCGAAGATATTCATATCGGACACGATGGCTTTATTTACATTGCTGACACAGGTAACGACAGAATTGTTATGATGGATTTAGCAGGAAATTATATCGGTGAAAAGCAAATTTTGCATCCCGTTGCAATTGCTCAGGATAGAAGGTTTAATCTCATCGTCGCAGGTGAACTTGTTCATGGAACTTATAGATACGGTGCAATTTACAAAATAAGATTATTTGAAGCGGGGCATAATATAAACATCGCAAAGGTTGACACTGTATATTGGGAGCCGGAAAAACCAGCGCGTAGATTTACGGGGGTTGCTGAGCTAATTGACAATAGTTATTATGTCTGTCGCACAGGACCTGATAATGCAAGTATATTTGACCCGGATAATGCCATACTGCATTTTAGCAAAAACGATTCGCTTTATCCCCGGGAGTATATTGATTTGACACCCAATCTTGACGCAACGGGAAGCGGAATTCGCTCAATAAACGAAACGAGTGCAATCGTTACTTTTTCTGATAGAAGAAGGGCGACAGATTTTATAGTTGCTCAAACTGATCCCGGGGCTAATTTCAAAGTCAAATGGATAAGATATAACCCCGGAAGCGATGTTGTTCCACCAAACTGGGAAGCATATTTTAAACCAAATGCAACGGATCTTACAACACAGGGAATGTTTGTCAAACCCGAAGATGTTACACTTGACACAAGAAACAATATCTATGTAATTGATTCAGGGCTTGATTCACTTATGAAATTTGATACAAGAGGGAAACTTTTGAAAGAATCATTTGGACCCGGGAAACTTGGCAATGATAAATTGAAAAATCCAAAAGGTGTCGCCTGGTTTGACCGAATTCTTTACATAGCCGACACTGGAAATAACAGAATTGTTCGTTTCAAACTTTCAACCGACATCAGATAAAAACTTTCTTGCCGTTGAAAAAATCTCATCAAACATTTTTTCGGTCAATTTTCCTGTGAATGTGTTCCGCTGGCTTGGGTGGTAAGAACAAATCAATTTCAAATTTTCCTTATCATTTTTTGAAAAAGTTACCACATTTGAGTGTGAAAATTTCAAATTTCCGTCAATTTTTTCAAATCCAAGTTCATTTAATGTCTTGATCGTTGTTTTAAATGCGAGTTCTCCGAGTGTGATTATCACTTTTATGTTTTTTAGCAGTTCAATTTCGTTTTTGAGATAAAAATTACAATTTGAAATCTCTTTGGAAGTGGGTTTATTTTCAGGCGGAGCGCATCTGACAATTGCTGTAATGTAGCAGTTGTTAAGTTTTAAGCCATCGTTTTTTGAAATTGAAACAGGTTGATTTGCAAAGCCAAATTTATAAAGCGCTCTGTAAAGCCAGTCGCCGCTTCTATCTCCTGTGAACATTCTTCCGGTTCTGTTTCCACCGTGTGCAGCTGGAGCAAGACCAATTATCAAAAGTTCCGCTTCCTTGCTCCCAAAACCGGGAACCGGTCGCCCCCAGTAGTTCCAATCTTTAAATCTTGGAACTTTTTCACGAGCGATTTTTTCTCTCCATCTCACAAGACGGGGACATCTGCGACAATCTATGAGGACTTTGTTAAGTTCTTTTAACGAGTTAAATTTCAACTTTAACATCTATCATTCTGTTATACCAGTTTTCAAATTCTTCTGGTGTTGCAAAGTGAATTTCAAGTGGCGCTTTGTAATCGTATTTAGAGAGAATTAATTTTTTTATTTTAGCTCGCTCAATCGGATCTTTTGGTGAGTTTTTGCTTACAACAAGAATATCAATATCGCTGAAAACATTCCAGGTTCCCTTCACAGTTGAACCAAAAACAAAAAGTCGGACATCCCCGAGGATCTCGCTCAAAAGATTTTTTATTTCAAGCGCGATCTCTTTATAGTTCCTGAAAAATATCTCGTTTTCCCGCTTCATTCTTTTGAGCATTTCAAGATAAGCGCTCAT
>CAZQJI010000010.1:16109-30114 GCA_964593475.1 uncultured Bacteroidota bacterium
TTAAATCACACCAAATTTTTTCCCAACTTTTTTGAAAGCTTCAAGGGCTCTGTCAAGATCATCTTTTGATAAAGCAGCTGAAATCTGTGCCCTCAACCTTGCTTCTCCCTTCGGGACGACGGGATACCACAGACCTTTGATGTAAACTCCTTCTTTTAAAAGTTCTTCGCTCATATCCATAGCAAGCGAAGCTTCGCCGAGCATAATCGGGACGATCGGATGAATTCCATCAATGATTTTAAATCCTAAATTTTTTATCTCCCTTCTGAAATACATCGTGTTTTCTCTCAATTTATCAATGAGTGATGTGTCTTCTTCAAGCATTTTTATCGCTTCAAGCGTTGCCATAATCACTGCTGGTGGAAGCGAATTTGAAAATGTGTAAGGTCTTGATTTCTGTCTCAGATATTCAATCATTTCTTTTTTACCACTGATGAAGCCACCTGCTGCACCGCCGATTGCTTTTCCAAGCGTTCCAGACATCACCTCAACTTGACCGAAGACGCCGAGTTCTTCAGCGGTTCCACGCCCGGTTTTTCCAATGACGCCAAGCCCGTGCGAATCATCAACAAATAAAATTGCATTGTATTTTTTCGCAAGCTGAATAAGTTGTGGAAGTGGCGCCATATCTCCTTCCATGCTGAAAACGCCATCCGTTGCGATAATTCTGAATCTATAATCTTTGTCCTTGTCCTCTTCAAGCATTTTTTCAAGTGTTTTCCAATCACCGTGTGGATAAACCTTTTTGTCAACAACTTCGGCTCTGCAAAGTCGTATTCCGTCAATTATGCTTGCGTGATTTAATCGGTCGCTATAGATAACATCTTTATAATTTTCATATCCAAGTGATTCATTTACGAGTGAGGCGAAGAAACCCTCATTTGCAGCAAAGCATGACGAGAAGAGAATTGTATCTTCAGCTCCGACAAATTCTGAAATTTTTTCTTCAAGTTGTTTGTGAATTGATTGTGTTCCGCAGATGAATCTCACAGATGCAACGCCGTAGCCGTATTCCTTTATCCCACGAATTGCGGCTTCTTTAATTCTCGGGTGTGAGGCAAGTCCGAGATAGTTATTTGATGCGAGCATGACAACTTCTCTCCCATTAACTCTTACAATTCCACCTTGTTCGCTTAACAGCGGAATTTCCTTTTTGTATGTTTTTGTCTCGTGTAATCTTTTGATCTCCTGGGTTAAAATTTCCGTGTAGTTCATTGGTGCTTTACAAATTTTTGTTTTGAAAATTTTTATGGTTTAAGGATGACTTTTAATCCATCGCCATTTTTAATTGCATTAAAACCGTCTTCAAATTTTTCAAGTGGGAGTTGATGCGTAATAAATCCCGCCTCAATGATTTTATCTGCAAGCCCGGCTTTCAAAAGCGAGCGCATTGTTTCCCATGTCTCAAAAACCTTTCTTCCAATTATCCCGTGAATTGTTATTCCTTTGAAAATCACATTTTTTGAGAAATCAATGTTCACATCCCCTTCAGGCAAGCCAAGAAGTGAAATCGTTCCGCCCATTCTTATGACTTCAAATGCATCCTGATACGCTTTATAATTTCCAGACATTTCAAAGACGATGTCAACGCCGGTTCCGTTTGTTTCGGACTTAACAGTTTTTATAAATTTCTCCCTTTCTTCTGGAATTGCAACATCAAAGCAATAATCGGCGCCAAATTTTTTCGCAATTGAAAAGCGCTTTTCAACGATTTTTTCGTGGGTTGCACCTGTTCCAGGTTTTGAAGCATCAGTTACGAAAATCTTTGAAGCACCACTCATCTTTGCAATTGCGGTAGCCATCAAACCTTGCACTCCACAACCTAAAATTGCAACTGTCTGACCCATCAAGTTAACAGATTGTGCGGTGTGAACGGCATTTCCAATCGCATCCATAAATGCGATTATTTCAACGGGTAATTCACCATTTCGGAAAAGAATTATGTTTTCCGCCGGGACTTTGACATATTTTGTGAAGACACCATCTTCATGTATGCCTTTAATTTTCGTGTTTTGACACACATGCTTTTGCCCAATGCGACATTGATGACATCTTCCGCAGGTTATATGCATCTCCGCAGAGACGACAAAATTTTCCTTTAAAACAGCAATCAAATCCGTGTCCTCCGCAAGTTCATCAATTGTCCTTTTCCCAACGAAATCAAGAAGTGACTTATCTTCATAAGATTTTTCAATCAATAAACCAGCAAGGTGTTTTCGTGCAACGCTACCGGCATCAACTATTCTACCGGCGAACTCATGTCCGACTATAACATATGGGGTTGTGTTTGAAATCATTTCATCTTTCAATGATTGTTTGCTGTTGTAAATTCCTACATCGGTTCCGCAGATTGCAGAAGCGATGATTTCAATTTTTACTTCACTCGGGTCAGTTATTTCAGGTATTGGAACCTGTGCAAGTGTTAATCCCTTTTCCCATTCTTTGTCTGGTTGGGGGGTTGGTTTGATAATTGCTTTCATAGTGTTGCTTTCGGTATGCATCTAAATATGTCCTTTTTCTTTTTGATAATGACCGATTTTGTCGGCAGTTGTAAATATAAACAAAAGATTTTTTTTGTTCAATTTCTGCGTCAATTTTTGTTGTTTTTTTAAAGCGTTGTGTGTAAATTTGTTTGAGTTTTAATTAAAAAATTAAAATCAAAATCTTGGAGGTAAAAATGGCAGTCAGAGTAGCGATTAACGGATTTGGTAGAATCGGGCGACTTGTATTCAGAGCTGCTGTTCAAAACAATGTTGATGATCTTGAGTTTGTTGCAATAAACGATATCACAGATACCAGAACACTTGCGCACCTTTTGAAGTATGACTCAATTCATCGTCGTTTTCCTGGAACCGTTGAATATACTGACAATGAATTAATTGTAAACGGAAAAAGAATTAAAGTTTTCGCCATCAAAGACCCGACGCAATTACCCTGGAAAGATCTTGGAATTGATATTGTCATTGAGTCAACCGGACTTTTTACAAAGAAAGCAGACGCAGAAAAACACATTCAAGCCGGTGCGAAGAAAGTTATAATAACAGCTCCAGCTGATGGGGTTGAAAAAACGATCGTCCTTGGTGTCAATGATAATATCTTAACTCCTGATGATGTGATAGTTTCAAATGCATCATGCACGACGAATTGTCTTGCTCCGATGGTTAAGGTCTTGCATGATAATTTCAAAATTAGAAAAGGTTTGATGACAACTGTTCATGCTTACACCAATGATCAAAGGGTTCTTGACCTCCCGCACAAAGATTTGAGGAGAGCAAGAGCAGCTGGAATGTCAATAATACCAACGACAACAGGTGCAGCAAAAGCAGTTGGTAAAGTTATACCTGAACTTAACGGAAAACTTCATGGCTTTGCTTTGCGTGTTCCTGTTCCGGATGGTTCGGTTACAGATTTCGTCGCTGAACTTGAAAGAGATGTCACAGTTGATGAAGTTAATAAAGCCTTTAAAGAAGCAAGCGAGACATATTTGAAGGGAATTCTTGAATATACCGAGGATGAAATTGTTTCAAGCGATATAATCGGGAATCCGCATTCGTGCATTTTTGATGCAAAGTCAACAATGGTAATGGGTGGGAATCTTGTCAAAGTCGTTGGATGGTATGACAATGAATGGGGTTATTCCTGCAGAGTTGTTGACCTCACGAGAAAAATCGCAAGCATGATGGGTGATTGAAATTCGTGCGGTGGCTTTGCCACCGCTTTTTAATTTAAAAAAATAGAGATTCGTTTATGATTTTAATCCTTTTGTTCATTCTTGCGAATTTTGTATTCGCTCAAAATCCAGATGAGATTGTTAGAAAATCTATCGCTGTAATTGAAGAAAATGACAGAAAAATTGAAAATATATCTGGAGAGTTTGACTTAAAATTTTTGATTGATTATGACTTGACTGTGAAAAAAGGAAGTTACGAGTTTCTTTACAATGTTAAATTTGAAAATGGTTTTGTGAAGGAAAGAAAACTTGTCCAGGTCCCGGAAAAAGCTGATTCGGTGACTTTAAGGGTTGCAAAAGAAATTGAAAAACGCAGACAAACCGATAGCTTGAAAATTAAAACTCTTGTGTTTCCGTTTTTACGCATCAGGGGGAACATAAGCGAGAGGAAAATCAATTATAAGTTCCTCGGGTTTGAGAAAATAGATGATAAAAATTGTTTTTTGATCGGTGTTGATTACAGGATTAAGAGTGATACCGCAAAATCTGAGGGAAAGGGGAAAATCTGGATTGATGAAAAAAGTTATATGCCTTTAAGGTGTGAATATGATGTAACTTATGAGTCAAAGCGATTTAGCAATGCGCAAAACAAACAATTTCTTGATATTCGTAGAGTCGGGGATGTTTTTCTACCTGCGAGAAATGAAATTCAGGTTTTTCCGAAAATTTTATTTGTTAAGTTTGGAACAATAAAAATTGTTTATGAGGCAAGTAATTTTAAAACAAAAAATAAACTTGGCGAAGCACCATGAGAAAAGTAACAATTGATGACTTAAATCTAAAAGGTAAACGTGTCCTGGTTCGTGTTGATTTCAATGTCCCGATTGAAAATGGAAAAGTTGCAGACGATACACGGATAAGAGAAGCACTTCCAACGATTAAGAAAATAATTTCAGAAGGTGGTAAAACAATTTTGATGAGCCATCTCGGTAGACCCAAGGGCGGATTTGATCAAAAATATAGTTTGAAACCGGTTGCTGAGCATTTGTCCAGATTGCTTGGTATGCCGGTTAAGTTCGCACCTGATTGTATTGGAGAAGAAGTCAAAAAGATGGTGGATGAATTAAAAGAGGGCGAGGTTTTGTTGCTTGAAAATGTGAGATTCCATCCAGAGGAGGAGAAAAATGATGAAAATTTTGCCCGTGAACTTGCTTCACTTGCAGATGTTTATGTAAATGACGCATTCGGGAGCGCACACAGAGCTCACGCTTCAACTGAAGGCGTTGCGAAATTCGTAAAGGAGACAGCAATTGGATATTTGATGCAGAAAGAAGTTAAATATCTTTCAAAAGCTGTTTCAAATCCAGAAAAACCTTATGTTGCGATTTTAGGTGGAGCTAAGGTTTCAGATAAAATTCAGGTTATAAAAAATTTAATGGATAAAGTTGACGCTTTTCTAATCGGTGGAGGTATGGCGAACACATTTTTAAAAGCGAAGGGCTTTGAAGTGGGAAAGTCGCTTGTTGAGGAAGATAAACTTGAACTTGCAAAGGAGATATTAAGTGAAGCAGAGAAAAGAAATATCAAATTTGTTTTGCCTGTTGATTGCGTAATTGCGGATAAATTTTCAAATGATGCTAATTTTGAGATCGTCCCAGTTTCAAGTGTTAAACCCGGTTGGATGATTCTTGACATAGGTCCTGAAACTGTTAAGTTATTCTCTGATGTTTTGAGAGATGCTAAAACTGTCGTCTGGAATGGACCTATGGGTGTATTTGAATTTGATAACTTTTCAAAAGGAACTTTTGAAGTGGCAAAGATTCTTGCTGAGATAACTTCAAAGGGTGCAACTACCATCGTTGGTGGTGGAGATTCGGCGTCTGCAATTTCAAAAGCCGGGCTTGCAGATAAAGTTTCGCATGTTTCAACAGGTGGTGGAGCTTCGCTTGAATTTCTTGAAGGGAAAATTCTGCCGGGTATTTCGGCTATAAAAGATAAAAATTGATATTCTTTTTGTTCTTGGGATAATATGGCATTTGTTCCGGGCGGTTTTAAACCGCCTTTTTTATTTTTAATTTAAAGTTTGAGGTTGTATATTTTTAAAAAACGCAAATTTACAACAAAGCATAAAATGAGTTACAGGTATTATAGACCGAGTTTTTTCCGTGGTTTCAGATTTTTTCCGCCAGCGATAAAGTATTTCATCGTTATAAATGTCATCGTTTATATTTTGCTTGTGTTCTTTGGTTTAAATTTTAGAATCTCTGGCGTTCCACTTTATTTGTATGTTTATAAATTTTTTGCGTTGAATCCTTTCGGAGATGGTTTTTACATCTGGCAATTGATCACCTATATGTTCATCCACGATCCGAAGGGAATTTTTCATATTCTTTTTAATATGCTTATGCTCTGGATGTTTGGGACGGAAATAGAAAATTTATGGGGGACAAGGAGATTTTTGGTTTATTACCTTACATCTGGAATTGGCGCTGGGATTATGCATTTAATTTTTGCTCCTTTGTTTGATCAGTTAGGTCCTGTTGTCGGTGCTTCCGGGGCAATTTATGGAGTTATGATTGCGTTTGCGGTTATGTTTCCCGATAGATATATTTTTCTTTACTTTTTGATTCCAATTCCGGCGAGAATTTTCGTCGCAATTCTTGTTGCATTTGATTTGATAATGGGAGTTTTTGGAAGCGATGGCGTTGCTCACTTTGCTCATCTTGGTGGCGCAATTGTCGGATTTGTTTATATCAAACTTATGTATTCGGGATTTGATCTTTCCGATTTGATTTCAAAAGTGAGATTTCCAAAATCAAGAAAAAAAGTTACAAAGAAAAAATATCTTCTCGTTGATGACGAAATAATTACGCAGGAGCAAATTGATGAAATACTTGATAAGATAAGCCAGTATGGATACGATAGTCTGACCGAACGGGAGAAGAAAATTTTGTATGAAGCAAGTAAAAAACTCCGTTAAAACAAAAGAGGACAAAAATTTTATGATAAATAGAAGAAAATCACGCAAGGTTTATGTCGGCAATGTTCCTGTTGGCGGTGATGCACCAATTTCTGTTCAATCAATGACCAAGACGAAGACGGAAGATGTGAAGGCGACTTTAAAGCAAATTTATCAACTTGCCGAAGCTGGTTGCGATATAGTCCGTGTTGCAGTTCCGGATAAAGAGGCAGCTGAAGCGCTACCTGAAATAGTCAAAGGTTCTCCAATCCCAGTTGTAGCTGACATTCATTTCAATCATATTTTTGCTTTAAAGGCAATTGAAGCCGGTGTTGCGAAGGTAAGGATAAATCCCGGAAATATCGGCTCAAAAGAGAGAATAAAACAGGTCTTAAAAGCTGCGAAGGAGCGTGGGATTCCTATTAGAATTGGTGTAAATTCTGGCTCGCTTGAAAAGGACTTGCTTGAGAAATATAGTTATCCAACAGCTGAAGCACTTTTTGAAAGCGCAATGAGACATGTTGAGATCTGCGAAGAATTCGGATTCTCTGACATTGTTATCTCTGTTAAGTCAACAGATGTCAGATTGATGATAGAAGCATATAGATTAATAGCAAGCAAAACGGATTATCCGCTTCATCTTGGTGTTACAGAAGCTGGACCATTTTTCAGTGGAACGATTAAATCAGCGGTTGGAATCGGGACATTGCTTGCAGAAGGAATTGGTGATACGATAAGGGTCTCACTTACTGATGACCCGGTTAAGGAAGTTGAAGTCGGAAGAGAGATTTTACGCTCGCTTGGTCTTGCTTCAAGAAATGTTGAAATAATCGCATGTCCAACCTGTGGTCGTCTTGAAGTTGATTTGTTTAAAATTGTAAATGAACTTCAAGAGAAGCTCAACAAAGTTAAAAAGCCAGTTAAAGTTGCAATTCTCGGATGCGTTGTAAATGGACCCGGTGAGGCAAGCGAGGCGGACATAGGTGTTGCATGTGGAAAAGGCGTTGGAATTTTGTATAGAAACGGCGAGGTTGTGCGAAGAGTAAAAGAGGAAGAAATAGTTCAAGCTGTAATTGAAGAAGTTGAAAAGTTTAATCCGAACGGCAGGTAAATTTGGAAGTTTACACTTTTATTGTTTAACTTTGTATTTGTTAATCAAAAACTAAATCAGAATTTGAGATGAAAAAAGATAAATTTCCGTTTCCAGGGATACCAACAACTTCGGATGGAGCCGGTGCTGTCGTCTGGGTTGAAACTCACATAAGCCAGGGTGCCTGTGCTTATCCAATTACTTCATCAACGACAATGGGTCAGGGATTTCAGGCTGAAGTCGCAAATGGTAAAACAAATCTATGGGGTGAGAAGCTTTTCTTCTTTGAACCTGAATCTGAACATAGTTCTGCTTCAGTTTGCGAGGGATTTGCTGCTGCCGGTGGAAGGATTACGAACTTTACATCGGGGCAGGGATTAATTTTGATGAAGGAGGTTCTTTACACAATTGCTGGTAAGAGATTGCCTGTTGTTTTTCACATCGGGGCGAGAGCGTTAACTTCACACTCTTTGAATGTTCACGCTGGACACGATGATGTTATGGGTGTTGCAGATTGTGGCTGGGGGATAATTTTCGCAAGAAATGTTCAAGAAGTTGCAGATTTGACTTTGATAGCTCATCGCGCAGCTGAAAACTCCCAAACGCCTTTCTTGATGGTTCAAGATGGCTTTTTGACAACACATACAATTGAAAATGTTTTACTTCCAGAACCAGAATTGATGAAGCAATTTATAGAAGATCCGAACAAGAAATTAAAAAACCTGATGAATCCGTATTTCCCGCTGATGTCCGGCGTAGTGCAAAATCAGGATAGTTATATGAAAGGTAAAATTGCCCAGAGATATTATTACGATAAAGTTCCGGGGGCAATTAAAGAAGCAATGGAGAAATTTTATGAACTTACGGGAAGAAAATATGATTTCATAGATGCCTACAAAGTTGAAGATGCTGAATATGTTGTCGTCGGTATGGGCTCATTTATGGAGACAGCGATGGCCACAGTTGATTACCTAAGGGAAGTTGAAGGATTGAAAGTTGGTGCTTTGACTGTTACGGTTTTTGCTCCATTCCCGGGAAAAGAAATTGTTGATGCTTTAAAACATGTCAAGGCGTTTGCCGTCCTTGAAAGAATGGATAATCCCCTTGCTCAATCAAATCCTTTGACGATGTCAATAAAAGCGTCGTTTGCAGATGCATTCATTGGAGCAAAAGGTTATCCCAAAATTGATAGAATTCCGAGAATTTTCTCAGGTGCTGGTGGACTTGGAAGCAGAGATGTTAGACCCGGCGATTTTATCGCCATCTTTAAAAATATGATGAGAAATGATGGTAAAGAGAAAGAATTTTTCGTCGTTGGAATTAAACACGAACTCGCTCTTGAAAGAGAATATGATCCTGATGTCAGACCGAAAGGGGCTTTCTCAATGCGCGGTCATTCGGTCGGTGGATATGGTTCTGTCACAACAAATAAAGTTATAGCGACATTGCTTGAAGATATATTCAAACTTCAGGTTCAAGCATATCCAAAATATGGTTCTGAAAAGAAGGGATTGCCAACGACTTATTACTTAACAGCTGCACGCGAGAAGATAAGAACGCACTGTGAACTCACACATGTTGAATTTGTCCCGATGAATGATGTCAACGCCTTTAATCTTGGTAATCCGCTTGCAGGTTTAAGTGATGGTGGAATGATTTTCATCCAGAGTGACAAGACAAATCCAGA
This sequence comes from uncultured Bacteroidota bacterium, assembly GCA_964593475.1. Classification (GTDB taxonomy): domain Bacteria; phylum Bacteroidota; class Ignavibacteria; order Kryptoniales; family Kryptoniaceae; genus Kryptonium. Next base: position 25,516 of record CAZQJI010000010.1, read on the forward strand.
AGATGTTTGGACAGATATCCCATCTTATGCAAAAAAGATAATCAAGGATAAAAATATAAAGGTTTATTTCCTTGACACTGTGAAAATTGCACGGGAGGTTGCTCCAACACCAGACCTTGAACAGCGAATGCAGGGAATTGTTTTGCTTGGAATCTTTCTTAGAGTTACCCCGTTCAGAGAAGAATATGGTTTAAGCGAAGATGAACTTTTCAAAGGTGTTGAGAAATCAATAAGAAAATACTTCGGTAAAAGGGGAGAAAAAGTTGTTCAGGCAAATCTTGAAGCTGTAAAGCGAGGTTATTATGAAGTTATGGAAATTCCGCGTGAATTGATTGAATCAACCGAGGTAAAAGCTGAATTTGAATTTTAAACAAAAAATGGAGCGTTAAAAATGGAAGATAGAGAAAAACAACTCAATGAAACTCAAATCAACGGCGATAAACTTGAAGAAATTTACAAGGAAATTATAGACATTGAATATTTCAACGAAGAAGTCGTTGGAGCTTATAATCGTGGAGTTGCTGAAGAAGAATTGCCAGCTGATATTTACACTGCGAGAAGTGTGATACCTGCTGGAACCGGTGCGCTCAGAGATTTTAGCTATATCGCCCCGGAAATTCCAATGTTTAATTCCGATAATTGCGTTGGTTGTATGGAGTGTGTCACAGAGTGTCCCGATACCGCTATACTTGGAAAAGTTGTTCCCGAGTCAAAGCTTGAAGAAGAACTTAACAAAATCCAGGACCCTGTTAAAAGAGAATACTTCAGAAAGCAATTTGCAAAGACGACGAAATATTACGATGTTCCAAAGAAGAAGGGGATTGAACCCGGTTTGTTTATGATTGCAGTTGATCCAACAAAATGTAAAGGTTGCGCTGAATGTGTTTCTGCCTGTGGAGATCACAATGCCTTGAGTATGATCAAGAAAACGAGTGAAAATTTGAAGACATATAGGGAGGTTTTTGATTTTTATAAGAAACTTCCCGAAACTCCGAAAGAATATATTCAGGATAAAGTTCTCGCTGATATGATGCTTGCTGGAAGATCATTGCTTTATGTCGGCGGAGCTGGTTCTTGTATGGGATGCGGTGAGGCAACAGCAATAAGAATGATGCTTGCAGCAACCGGATTCGTTTATGGACCTGAAAACATCGGAATCGTTGCAGCAACCGGTTGTAATACCGTTTATTCATCAACATATCCATACAATCCATTCAGAGTTCCATGGATTAACTCTTTATTTGAAAATGCTCCGGCAGTTGCAATTGGAATCAGAGCAAGATGGGATCAAATGGGCTGGCAACACAAAAGATTGTGGGTCATTGGCGGAGATGGGGCAATGTATGATATCGGCTTTCAATCGCTTTCAAGAATGCTTGCTTCCGGAATGGATATAAAAGTTCTGGTTCTGGACACCCAAGTTTATTCAAACACTGGTGGTCAATCTTCAACTTCAAGTTATCTCGGGCAGGATACGAAACTTTCGGCATATGGAAAGGATATTAAAGGTAAAGCAGAGCGAAGAAAAGAACTTGCTCAAATTGTGATGATGCATCCAGATGTATTTGTTGCACAGACCACACCCGCTCATATAAATCATTTCTATAGAGCCATTCTTTCTGCAAATGAATTCCCTGGTCCAGCGGTTGTGATTGTTTATACAACCTGCCAACCAGAACACGGCGTTGGTGATGATATGGCGATGCACCAGGCAAAACTCGCTGTTGAATCAAGGGCATTTCCACTTTTGATCTATGACCCGAGAAAAGGTGAAACAATTCGTGAGAGGTTAAGTTTGCAAGGAAATCCAGCCGTTAAAGATGACTGGTATGTCCATCCAAAAACTGGCGAAGTGATTGATTTTATCTATTTTGCAAGAACTGAAGGAAGATTTGCAAAGCATTTTGATAAAGATGGAAATCCTGACGAGGTTTTGTTGAAAGCACAGGAAGATAGATTGAAAAATTGGCGACTTCTTCAAGAGCTTGCGGGATTGCGATGATGTCTTTTATTTGATTTTTTGCGATAAAATGATTAATTTTTAGCAAAATTTTTGCTTCATTTATAAATTTGGTGAAATGGTAAAGGAGGACAGAAATCCCGCAAAGTTGATCTTTTTCGTTGCTTTTGTTTTGATTCTTATTTTTTTGATAGTTGCTGTTGATAACAAATTTGCTAAAATATTGTTTGGAATTATATTGTTTGCGTCAATTGTAATGGCGATTATGGTTGCGGTGTTTGAACAAAGAAAAATAGCAGAAAAACAATTTAAGAGCGAATCTCAATCAAGCTTTGCACATGAGGAAGGTTTTGTGATTAAAAGATCAGAGCAAAATTTATCCACCATCAACCAAGAAAAGCTAAACCCACGAGAAGAATTTAAAGAACTTTTGAAAAATGTTTTGCAACTTGTCAAGAGAAATGTTGTTGCTGATTCGGTTGCTTTTTACTGGTCAAATGAGGATAAAAAACAAATGGTTCTTGAAGAAGGAATAACAGACCTCGGATTTAATTTCGTGAGAAGATATAACTGGGATGATGACGCGTTGACTGTTGTCGCAAGAACCGGAGCTTCAAAAATAATAGGTGATATAAACCCTTCCGCGGAGGAAGATGTTATCAAATATCAAAGTCCAAGGGTAGGCGTTAAATCAATACTTGTTCATCCCGTCGCATACAAAAATAAAATTGTCGGTGTTTTGCTTCTTGACTCAAAGCAATCACAGACATTTAGCGATGATGATTTGAGAAATGTCGCTTTATTTGCCGAATTGCTTTCTCAACTTATCGGAAATTACATCACAAAATTTGACCTTTATTATAGAGCTAAGATACTTGATATAGTGTCTGATATTGGGAGTTTTAAACTTGAGGATGTGCTGTTAAGGGTTCAAAACTTTGCTATAAAAGTGCTTGATTGCTCAGCGGTCTCGGTTGTTTTATATGAAGATGGCAAATGGATAGTCGCTCTCGGATACTCAAAACTCGGGAAATATGTTGAAAGGGGAATGGAAGTAAAATTAGATGGGACTCTCGTTGGTGAGGTTATAACAAGCGGACTTCCTAAAATTGTCCCTTCTACGAGAACTTTGAATAAAGTTATAAGATTTAACGAAAATGAAAAAATATCTCTTGAATCATCAATTGCAGTTGTTCCGATAAGATATGCTTTGAAATGCTACGGTGCGATTCTCTTTGAACATCCGAAGCAAAACTTTTTCGCTTCCCGTTCAGACATAAAGAAACTTGAAGATCTCGCAAATATACTTGGAATTTTGCTGGAGAACGATGCTTTGAATGAACTCATTGATAATTACTTTACTTATGATGAGGAAACATTTTTGATGCGGAAAAATTATTTCTTCAATCGTCTTAATGTTGAGATTGAAAGAAAGAATAAGTATGGTGGTGAAATGACGCTCATTTTGTTAAGCGTTGATAATCTGGATTATGTCAGAAATACATATGGAGAATCCGCTGCTTCAATCGTTCAACCTTATATTGCCAACATAATAAGGAATTCAATCTCTGCTTATGATCTTGCCGGAAGATTAGATGATAATTTGTTTGGGATTGTGCTTGTTGAAACTGGACCAAATGACGCTTATGTCTGGGCGGAGAAATTGAGAAAGGCAATTTCAAATCAGGAAATAAAGCATAAAGATATGAGTTTCAGCGTGACGGTTACTGTGGGGCTTTCCGCTTGGGATGGTGATAAAAATGCCGATGAATTTATTGAAAGGGTCAAAAAGAATTTCCTCAAAGCACGACAAAGCAGTGAAAATGTTGTAAAAGTTTTTTAAAAACAAAATTTAGATAATAAAATGGCAAAGAAAGTAGCTTCATTTGCTGACAAAGTGGCAAAAGACGCCAAAAAAGTTGTTGAAACCTGTCCTGTTTGTGGAGCGCAAATTCAAATTGCAAAACTTGTCGTTTCAAAGAAAAATGAAGATAAGGGAACCTGGCGTTACAGTTCAAGATCCGTAAAGGTTTGTAAGTGCAATGAGAAGGAAGTTTATGCAATGTAGCGTGATGGAACATTTTTTTGTGTTTTTAAGTTATTTTATCATTGAACAATAAAAACTAGAGGTGGACGAGGATGATATTGGGTAAAGTCGTTGGAACTGTTTGGGCTACGAAAAAAGATGAAAGTTTGGTTGGGTTGAAATTTCAAATCGTTAAGCATGTTGACCTTGATTATAATGTTAAAGACAATTTTCTCATCGCCGTTGATAGCGTTGGCGCTGGAATTGGAGAAATTGTTCTCGTTGCGACAGGTAGTTCTGCTCGTCTTACTGCGGTGACGAAGAATAAACCTGTTGATGCCGTGATTATGGCTATTGTTGATAAACTTGATGTCGTTTCAGATTGAAAATTTAAATTATTTCTCTATGTTCATCGCAAAGGTTGTCGGAACGGTGTGGGCTACAGTTAAAGATCAGAGTTTGTATGGTTATAAGTTGCAAATAATTCAGCCATTAAATTCAAAAGGTGAAAAAATAGGAAATCCAATTATGGCTGTTGATACGATTGGTGCTGGTCCAGGGGAAATTGTTATGTATATTACTGCGCGTGAGGCAGTTATACCTATGGGTGTTA
>CAZQJI010000010.1:30214-31547 GCA_964593475.1 uncultured Bacteroidota bacterium
GGGGAAATTGTTATGTATATTACTGCGCGTGAGGCAGTTATACCTATGGGTGTTAAGGAAGCACCTGTTGACGCTTCAATCGTTGGAATAATTGAAAAAATTGACATTTACAAATAAAAACAAAAATCAAGAGGTGATCCCGGGGTATGGTGAGAATCACCAAAACAATTACGAATCGTGAAAGCATCTCAATTGACAAATATCTTCAGGAAATCGGTAAATACGAACTTTTAACTCCGGAAGAAGAAATTGAACTTGCTCGCAGGGCAAAGCAGGGCGATGAAAAAGCGCTTGAAAGATTAATTCAGGCGAATCTCCGCTTTGTCGTCAGCGTTGCAAAACAATATCAAAACCAGGGTCTTCCACTTGGAGACCTTATAAACGAGGGAAATCTCGGTTTGATAAAAGCAGCAAAAAGATTTGATGAGACAAGAGGATTTAAATTTATCTCATACGCCGTTTGGTGGATAAGACAGTCAATTTTGCAGGCACTTGCTGAGCAATCAAGAATTGTCCGTTTGCCTTTAAATAGAGTTGGCGCTTTGAATAAGATCGGAAAGAAGTTAAGCCAGCTTGAGCAGGAATTTGAGCGTGAACCAAGCGCGAACGAACTTGCTGAGGAACTTGATATGAGTGTATATGAAGTTGCAGACACTTTGAAAATTTCCGGGAAACATATTTCAATGGATGCCCCATTTGCTCAAGGTGAAGATAATAAATTGCTTGATATAATGCCAAATGAGAATGATCCAGCACCTGACCACGAGCTTATGCGTGAGTCGTTGAGAAAAGAAATTGAAGAGGCACTTGACACGCTTGATCAGCGTGAGAAAGAAGTTGTCAAACTTTATTTTGGAATCGGTTATGAACATCCGCTCACACTTGAAGAAATAGGCGAAAAATTTAAACTCACAAGAGAAAGGGTAAGGCAGATAAAAGAAAAGGCAATTCGTAAACTCAGACATCATTCCAGAAGCAAAGCTTTACGAGCTTACCTTGGTTAATTTCATCTTGTCCCGACCTTTCTGGTCGGGATTTTTTGTTAACAAAAAATTTATGGAGTTGTGAAAAATTTTATCCCGCTGTGCCTGTTTTTCATTTCCTGTGTTTCAACAATCAGATATTCCAACCTTGAACCAAATGACGAAATTATTTTGAAAGAGATTGAAAAAGAAGACGATGTAAAGGTCACCCTGTCAAATGTTACTGAAAATTTCCACTCTGAAATTCAAAGGGCAATTATACGAGAAGTTCTCAATTATATTAGCACACCTTATAGAAAAGGTGGTGATGGAAGAAATGGAATTGATTGCTCTGCTTTTACCATGATCGT
>CAZQJI010000010.1:31647-38081 GCA_964593475.1 uncultured Bacteroidota bacterium
GGCGAATCTGGAAGTGGTAAAACTGTAACCATTCTCTCAATTTTAAAATTCATTGATCCACCTGCAAAAATTGTAAGCGGGGAAGTTTTGTGGCGTGGTGAAATTGACCTTTTGAAACTAAGCGATGCGGAGTTAAGAAATTTTAGGGGAAGGGAGATAGGCATAATTTTTCAAGATGTTTCAAATTCTCTAAATCCCGTTTTAACTGTTGGAAAGCAAGTGAGAGAAATTTTTGAAACCAAGTTTAAACTTTCAAAGAAAGAAGCAAAAGAAGAGGTTTTGAAAATTTTTGAAAAAGTTGGAATTAAAGAAGCTGAAAAAATTTACGACTTATACCCACATCAACTTTCCGGCGGGCTGAGACAGAGAATTTTGCTTTCTATGGTTTTCGCTTTGAAGCCAAAGTTGATAATTGCTGATGAGCCAACTTCTCAGGTTGACGCTTTGACTCAAGTCCAGATCCTTGAACTTTTCAAACAATTTCGCAGTGAGTTTAAAACATCAATTTTAATCATCACTCATAATTTCGGGGTTGTCAGCGAGATTGCAGATAGAGTTTATGTTATGCATCGGGGGAAAATAATTGAATCTGGTGATACATCCAGAGTTTTGTCAAATCCATCTCATCCATACACTTTAAATCTGATAAAATCGGCAAAGTTTCTATCGTTGTGAACTTCATTTAGCAATTGTCACATCTCCAGCGGACAAACTTAAAAGTTTTGAGTTTTCATCCTCAAGCAAGAGAAACCCTTTTTCATCAACATCAATTGCTTTTCCTATTATGGTTTTTCCTCCGTGAATGACCATTATCTTCTTCCCGAACATATCACATCTTTTTTTCCAGGAATCAATTACAGATTTGAAATCTTGTGAATTACTTAATCTGATGTAATTTTTTTCAAGCGAGCGAAGTATATCCTGAACGAGAATAGTTCTGTCAAAAATTTTTCCTGTTTCAAGATAAAGCGATGTTGCGTAATCCTGAATTTCTTTCGGGAAATTTTCCTGATTTACATTTATCCCAATTCCAATTATCACGAAGTCACCCGATTCAACTGTGATTGATGCTTCAAGTAAAATTCCGCAAAATTTTTTCCCATTTATCAGAAGATCATTTGGCCATTTTGTTGTGACTTTGACATCAGTGTTTTTTTCAATTGCTTCCGCAACGGAGACAGAAGTTAAGATAGATAAAATTCCAAATTTTTCAATTGGAATTGTCGGGCGAAGTATTACAGACATTAAGATGTTTTTTTCTGGCTCTGCTTTCCAGATTCTTCCAAATCTGCCTCTTCCGTGGGATTGATAATCTGCTATCACAACTGTTCCTTCCGGTTCATCTTTTTCAGCAAGTTTTTTGGCGTAATCCATCGTTGATTTTATACTTTTAAAGAAAAAAATTTTTCTTCCAAAAATTTCTGTGTTAAGATTTTGGGAGATTGTTTTATCGCTGAATTCCATCTTTTGTAAGTTTTCATTTGGTTTGCATCACAAAAACACCAGACCAATCCGGTGGGGGAGGGGACTCTTTAAAGTATAAGCAACGCTGAATGTATAATTTTGAAGTGTAATCGTCAGGATTAATTTCAATTGCTCTTGAAAATAATTCAATTGCTTTATCCCAATTTCTATCACGATAATGCTTTAAACCTTCATGATATAATTCAATAAATTTTTTTGTCCATTCTGGCAAAGTATCATTTACAAGACCGATTAACTCGTAAACTCTGACTGGTTCGGTCTTACCTTTAACGACAAGAAGGTCAAGTTCTCTAACTATGACTTTATCTTTTACTTTTTCGTATGTTGATTCGCCGATCATAATACTTGTGCCGTATTCTTTATTTGCTCCTTCAAGTCGTGAAGCAAGATTGACATCGTCTCCGATAACAGTGTAATTAAATTTAACTTTTGAACCCATATTCCCGACGATAACTTTTCCGGTGTTAATTCCGATTCTCATTTTTATTTCGGGTCTTCCAAGTTTTTTCCATTTTTCACGCAGTTCGCGTAGTTTCTCTTGCATTTCAAGTGCTGTTAGACAAGCATTATAGGCGTGATTTTCGTCCGGGACAGGAGCACCCCAGAAAGCCATTATCGCGTCGCCGATGTATTTGTCAATTGTTCCTTTGTTTTTGAAAATTATCATTGAAAGTTCATCAAGTAATTCATTGAGCAAAGTAACAAGTTGATGAGGTGTTAATTTTTCGCTCATGGTTGTAAACCCCTGAATATCCCCAAATAAAATAGTAAGTTCTCTTTCTTCCCCGCCGAGAGCCATCAACTCCGGATTTTCAATTAATTTATCAACGACAGAAGCATCAACATATTTTTCAAACATACTTCTTATCTGTTGCTTTTGCTTGTTTTCTCTAATTGTAAGATAGCTAACCGAGGAAATATAACACAGGAGAATGCTCACAGTTGGTTCAGCATTATAAAACCATCTTAAAAGTTGGGTGAAAGATAGAAATGAAAAGGCGAAGTATCCGACAAGTATTGCAACTGTTAATATCAAGCTATTGTGAAATTTTGTAATGAAACCGGAGATGCCAACAATTAGAGTCAAAACAACCATTATTAAAATCTGGACACGCCAGCTCACAGGTCTAATGAAATTTCTTGATACAATCGTGTTGAATACATTTGCGTGGATAAAGATGTTAGGTGCTTTTTCAGAAAATGGATTTGGTCCAAGATCCCCAAGGGAACGTGCGGTGGGTCCGATGATTACAATTGCATTTTTAAATTGAGATAAAAATTCTTTGTCATTGTTTAAACCAGCTTCAATGACTTTGTTAAGTGAAACTTGCCTGAAAATTGTGTCAGGTCCGACATAATTTATAAAAAGCTCCGATTTTAAACTTGTTGGAATTTGAAGATCACCGAAAGAAAAAACAATTTCGTTTCTCTTTTTCGTTATTTTGACTTTTTTATAATCAATCCCCAGATATTCAAAAGCGAGGACAGCACCAAGCGATGGATAGATATTCCCAGCGTATTCAACAAATAGCGGAACTCTTCTTTGAACTCCATCAAATGGGTCAGGAATAATTGCGACATGACCGATCCCGGATGCGGACTCAACGAGTTCATCAAAAGATTTACCTGCGAATGTGACCGAACGATGAAAATATGGTTTTAATTCATTTGGAATTGGAACTCCCCAGTGTTTGATTTTATAGTGAACCAAACTATCAATATAAAAGTCAATCTCGTTGTCACTTATCCCGGATGGTCGGTATGGACCAACTGCAAGGAAGACATTTGAGTGTGCAGTGGCGTAAGTTAGAAGTTGATTGTTTGTTTCATCGTTTTGCTTGTTCAGGAAAAGGTCTATGCCAATTGCTTTGGCTCCGGCTTCGGTCATGTAATAAATTGCTTGAGCAGTTATATTGTGTGGGATTGGATAACCGTAATCAATCAGTTCTCTTTCATCAATTTTAACGATAATCAAATTTGGATTTGGTAGGATTGCACCGCGTGCAGTGAACATCATATCAAGGGATTTGTATTCAAGTGCTTTAAAGAAACTTCCAAAGATGTCAGTTTTGAATAAAAGAATGTCAAGTAATATAGAGATGAGGGCAAATAAAATTCCTAACGGGGCATATCTTATTCTTTTTTTCTGAAAGACCTTCATTATTGGAGATAATGCAAGGTTAATTAGTTAAAAGACCGGGGCAATAGTTAAACCCCGGAGTTTAATTTTCAGTGGTTAATTTAAATTCAAATTAAGAAAACTCAAAATTAAAATTTCCAGTATAACAGGGTTTTGACTGTTTGCAGTTGCGTTGGGTCTGCGCCTCTTCTCCCTCCAAAGACGAAAACATTCTGTCCTTTTTCAAAAATTTCCTCTTTTTTGTATTCTTTTCCTTTTTTGGTCTGCTGTGCTGATGTTTTAGATGCTTGTTCAATTAATTTTTTCAGTTCTTCTTTGGAAACTTGCTTTTTCGTTACATCTTTTTTTTCACCCGCAACTGACTCAAGTTCACGCAAAATATCTTCAATCCCGAGGACTTCGTATGCTTTCTCCGGTGAATCAAATTTTGAAATCGCAAGTGTAAAGAATTCTTCAGCGGTTTTTGGATCATCGTTTAAATAAAATAGGAGCCCTGTGTTAAGATATACGCCACCATCATCTGGATCAAGTTCGCTGCTCTTTTTGTAAAATTCAAGGGCTTTTTGAGGTTCATTCTTCAAGAAGTAGATATTTCCAAGAGAATTATAGGTCACAGCACCTGAAAATTTTGAAATGAATTTTTCCGCTTCATCATATTTGTCAAACAGGACAAAAATTCTCGCAAGTTTGTTCATTGAAATTTCATCACCTTTGCTCGCAAGTGAGTTAACAACTTCATTTCGCGTTTGCTTATAAATCTCTTTAAACTGTGAAATATCGTTTTTGACATTTTGTGCTACGGTAGATACATCAGGTTTAGTTTGCGGTTTTGGTAGTTCTTCAACATTGACGGGCGGGAAATTTTTCCACCCACGATGGACATCAATTATATAGAGGTTTCCAGATTTAACCAAAGCAGTTTCAGATTTTGGAGATGGTTTAACTTTTCCAGAGGCACCAAGCTTGTAATATTCCTCAGCTCCTGTTTTCCAAGCTGTTGTGAATGGTTCGTTTATCAGAGTTGTTTCAATTGGAATCCACAGAGAGCCGTCATAAATTATGTAATCGTTGGGGTTAAAGCTTAAAAAGTGTGAATTTTTTGGAGATATTCCAGTATCAAACATAAGAAAGATATGATCGGATGTTAATATAAAAGCAGTTCTAATTCCGATGCTTTCAAGAAGTGAGGCAAGAAGTATTGCATGATCATCGCAATCACCGGTTTTATAATAAAGAAGTTCACGCGGGAAATAGACATTGTCAAGAATTTCGTTTCCGGAAACTTTCCATGGATCAGAGACATATTTTATTCCGTATGTTCGGACAGCATTATATACAACCATAGCATTGAGCACATTTCTTGGAATGCTGGATTCAGAGATATTAACAGAGCCGAGAATCTGTCTTGCAAATTCTTTCACTATTTCATCGCTTGGTGTTACAAACGAGCAGACAGATTCTGGAACTCTCCAGGAAATAGCGTTGCGGTTATAGAGCATAACTGGCTTTGATAAACTTCTCTCCTGAATTTTCCCACCGACGGAATAACTTATTTTTGCCTGTGCCTGTGAAGTCACATTTTCATTTAAGTTGAGAAGCGCTTTTATATCAAATGTAACGGGAACAGAAATTTGTTGTTTTGAATTTGGCTTGATTGATGGGATAACGGTTTCGCTCGGAATTTTCATATAATCCGGGATCAAAACGGAAACCTTGACATTTCTGACTTCACTTTTTGTTGGATTTTCAATTGTTATTTGACCAATCGGGTTAAAGGCATAAAAATTGTATTGAGAAGGGAAGATTGGAAGAAGCGAAAAATCAACTATATCAAGAAGTGCCTCTTCAACTGTTGACTTTGCTTCTGTTGCTTTTTCGGGCGTGCTTAATGTGAATCTCTTTGATGTTAATTTGACGATTTTTAACTTCCCATAATTTGTTAACTCTTTTCTGAATTGTTCTTCGCTTGAGATCAAAGCATCAAAAACAAGGACATTCGTGTCAAAAAATTTGTATCTTAACGCCTTTATGGATGAAATTGAATTTTTAAGTTCAGATTCAAGTTGCATGGCTTTGTCGGGTGAAATTCCATAAACAGCAATTTCAATTTTCTTAACTTGCTCTTCTTCCTTCAATCTTTCTTTTATTTTTGCAACTACATTTTTAGATACTTTTCCTGCTAAACTTTTGAAAAGTGCATTTACAGCTCCTCTTTTATCCTGTCCAAATCTTCTATCGCTTGCTGTCAGAGAAGCAAGCAATTCGCCTGTGTCAGTGTAAATAATTCTGATGTCAACTTGCCCGGTGTATTTATGTTGCTTCACATCGTAAAACTCGGACTCACCGCCGTATTCGGCTTGCGCATATCCGATCACCATGATCTCTGCGCCGAAACGATTGGCATATTCTTTTGCTTTTTCTGGATTGTTCTGTGCTTCTTCAAGTTCTTTTACTCTCAAAGTTTCAAATATGTGATAATCAATTATCTTAAAACCCTCTTTTAGAAGTTCATTCTCAATACTTGACGCGATCGTCCTTGTGCCGGTGAAGTTGCCATCAACGTATTCCTCAATCAAAACCATAACCTCAGGCTGGGTTAATCGCTTGACAGCTTTTTCAACATCCTGGGCGATGGAAAATTCGTAAATTAAAATTGCGATTAAAAGTGAGAATATGAAAGTTTTCCTCATGGCTTTCCTCTTGATTTTCTTTTAATCTATCATAATTTTAACGATTTTTTTTGCAAATATCAAACCCTAAGGTTGAAAATTGTGCTTTACATCAAAAATAAAAAAGGCGACCGTTTCTG
>CAZQJI010000010.1:38091-52346 GCA_964593475.1 uncultured Bacteroidota bacterium
GTTTCCGGTCGCCTTCTCTAAATTGAGCATTAAATTAATTGCCTTCCCTCGCTTGGCATCTATCGCAAATTCCAAATATATCCAGCTTAACGAATTTAATTTTGAAATTTCGCCCTGAAATTAAATGCGAAACATTCACATTTTCACCACGAACAGGCAAATCATAAACAGAGTTACAAATTAAACATATAAAATGATGATGCGGTTCAAGATTTGCATCATATCTTGCGCTTGAGGAACCATAAATCGTGACCTCCTTTATCAATCCTTCATCTTTCAAAAGATTCAAATTTCTATACACAGTTCCAAGGCTTATGTTTGGAATTACCTTTCGCACCTGGTCATATATCCAGTCGGCGGTCGGATGAATATCAGTGCTCTGGAGAATCCTCAAAATTGCTTCTCTCTGTTTACTTCCTCTGCGATTTGCCATTGGTGATTACCTCATGGGTTTTTAATCAGATTCAAAGTCCCTTATCAGTTCTTTTCTCATTTCATCATTTATAACTGCATATGCCTTATAGTTGGGATGTTCAATCACAAGTTTTAATTCATTGTTGAAGTCCTTGAAATCTTCAATTTGTTCGGGCTTAAATTTGAACTTGATGAAATGAACCGCACTTATCCTGTCTTCCTTGCTATGTCCTTCCTCAAATTGAGCGTAAATTTTATGCTTGTTTCCTATTTGTAAATAAACATAATTGCCTCTATCAAGTCCGATCAAACTATCAAGAACCGGTTTTAAAAGTTGCGGATCATCAACCTCAATGAAAAGCGTCGCACTTAACTCATTTTTTTCAGGGATCAATTCATTATATGTGTCAACTTCAAATTTTATCTCTTCTTCGTCAACCATTCTTTCAGCTCTCATCATTTCCTGTATTTGAAAAAGCACGGTATCGTGATTTTCAAAAACGAGCGAGATTCTATCGCCAACGGAGATACGCCTCTTCTTTTTCAAATCAATTATATACTGTCTGAAATCATTGCGTATCTTCTCGTATTCGTAAATGTTCTTAACTTCCGAAAGTTCTACTTTCTTCATTTCACTTGCCATTTTGTTTTAGTTATTGTTCAAGAAACGATCTCAACATCCAGGCGGTTTTCTCATGTTTTTCCATCAACTCAGTCAGAAAATCCGCAGTTCCAAGGTCTTGATATTTTTCTCCAACCGTTACAATGTCATTTCTTAAGTTTCTGATAATAGTTTCGTAATCATTGAGAAGGTTTGAAAGCATCGTTTTAGCATCTGGATATTCACCCGGGTGTTCTTTCAATCTCGTCAGATCAAGAAATTCTTTCAATGTAGCGACGGTTTTGCCACCGAGTGTTCTGATTCTTTCAGCGACATCATCAACATAATCATTTAATTCTTCATACAGGGTTTGAAAGAATTTGTGAAGGTCGTTAAATCGCATTCCGACGACATTCCAGTGATAATTTCTTGCTTTTGTGTAAAGCACATATTCATCAGCAAGCAAGGCGCTTAAAATTTTAATTACGCCTTCAAGATTTTGTTCTGTTATTCCGATATTTGGTTTCATGGCTTTTCCCTTAATTTTGTTTTTTATTTTCCGTTTAAACCGTAAGCATTATAAAGAATTTGAATTGGATGTAAACCTTTTTTACCCGTTCCTTTTTCAATTTGTAATTGTGCAAGTGAGCAATCAGATGAAACAACAAATTGAACATCTTCATTTTGATTGATCCTGTCAAAAATTGGTTTTCCAACTTTCATTGACATTTCAAAATACTCCTTCTTCATACTCCATGTTCCATCATGTCCTGAGCATCTTTGAATCATCTCAACCTCTGTTCCGGGTATAAGTTCAAGCAATTCCTTTGATTTGTATCCGATGTTTTGAGCTTTTAAATGGCATGGTAAATGATAAATGATTTTACCCTGTGGATTTTTAAAGTCAGTTTTTAATTTCTTCTCTCTGTGAAGTTTCATCAGGTATTCTGAAATATCATAAGTGTGTTGAGAAACTAACTTTGCGTCTTCGTCATCGGGTAAAAGCATAGTGTATTCCTGTTTCAACATATAACTGCAAGTCGGGGCAGGGATGACTATATCATAACCTTGTTTAACATAATTCACAAGTGATTTAACATTAAACTTTGCATTTTTGATCGCAGAGTCAATATCTCCACCATCAAGAAAAGGCATACCACAGCATTTTTGCTCCGGAACGATGACCTCAATATCGTTATGTTCAAGGACTTTCACAACTGCTTTACCTATTTCAGGTTCGTTGTAATTCACGATGCAGGTATAGAATAAAACAACTTTTGCTTTTTTCTCCTCTTTTTGTGTTCCATTTTGCTTTGAAAACTTTTTAAACCATTTTTCAAATGTCTCACTATGATATTCAGGCAAGTTTCTTTCTCTGTGTATTCCAAGTGTTTTTTCCATTAAAACTCTGCTTAGTTTAAAGCGATTTGCAAAGTTTACAAGTGCGGAAAATTTACTTCCAAGTTTTCCTATTAAATCCGCCTGCCCAAGAATTTTGTCTCTAATTGGGATTCCTTGCTTTTTCGCTTTAACTGCTTTTGCTCTCAACATCAACCTTGGAAAATCAAGCTCATAATGATGGGGAGGAACATATGGACATTTCGGGAAACAGAGTTTGCAATCATAACAAAGGTCAACAACTTTGTAATAATCTTCTTTTGTCAGGTCATCAAGGTTATCTGTTTCGTCAATTTTTTTGAATAAAAACTCAAAAGATGGACAAAGATTATAGCATAAACGACAACCGTTGCAAATATCAAAGATGCGATACATTTCTTTGAAGAGAGCTTCTTCATCCCAGAATTTAGGGTCTTTTAAATCAAAGACCATGTGCTTTCTCCTTAATTTGGTTTTAAAAAATTAAAAAGCGGGGCTGGGAAACCCCGCCCGGTGTCAAGTTTTACTTGCTTCCACCCGTTATGCTTTCAAGCGCCTTCTGGAATCTTGTTGCGTGGGATTTTTCAGCACGAGCAAGTGTCTCAAACCACTCAGCAATGTCATCAAATCCCTCTTCACGCGCTGTCTTTGCAAATCCCGGATACATTTCTGTATACTCATAAGTTTCACCAGCGATGGCTGACTTGAGATTTGAAATCGTATCCCCAACTGGTTCACCTGTCACAGGATCACCAGCACCATATTGTCTCAAGAAATCAAAATGCCCAAAAGCATGCCCGGTTTCACCTTCTGCAGTATCCCTGAAAACACCTGCGATGTCAGGATATCCTTCAATATCCGCCTGACGGGCAAAATAAAGATAACGACGATTTGCCTGAGATTCCCCGGCAAATCCGTGCTTCAAATTTTCAAGCGTTTTTGTTCCAGCAAGTGATTTTGCCATGGCTTTACTCCTTTAATTTTGTTTTTAAATGATAACGATTACTATTTGCACTTATAAATATACGCTTTCAAAATCAATTTGTCAAGTTTTGCAAGATTAGAATTTATTAATTTTTAAAGGGCGGGGGATTTAAACCCCGCCAAAATTTATTTTGAATTTTTAAGCAATTTTCTCAGGACGGTTTGCATTATCCCACCATTGGCATAGTATTCAACTTCAATTGGGGTGTCAAGGCGAGCAATGACTTCAAATGTCTTTGTGGTGCCGTCGTTTGATCTTGCAGTCACCTTTAAAATTTTTCTCGGGTAAAGATTTTCTGCGATTCCTTCAATTGTGTATTCTTCAAAGCCCGTTAAACCGAGGGTTTCCCGGTTTTCTCCTTCTTTAAATTGCAATGGGAGAACGCCCATTCCAACGAGGTTACTTCTATGGATTCGTTCAAAGCTTTCGGCGATAACTGCTTTTACTCCAAGTAAATAAGTGCCCTTAGCTGCCCAGTCGCGGGAGCTACCTGTGCCATATTCTTTTCCTGCTATTATTATCAACGGACGATTTTCTTGTTTATATTTCATTGCAGCATCGTAGATAAACATTTTCTCGCCCGTCGGGATATAAATTGTCCATCCACCTTCAACACCGGGCAACATTAAATTTTTAATCCTGACATTGCCGAAGGTTCCACGCATCATCACTTCGTGAGCGCCTCTTCTTGCGCCGAATGTGTTAAATTCTGATTTCGGGACCCCACGCTCAATAAGATATTTCCCTGCAGGACTATTTTCAGAAATTGAGCCAGCTGGAGATATATGATCTGTTGTGATTGAATCACCAAACACAGCAAGACAATATGCGTTGGTTATATCTTTTAATGGTTCAGGTTCAAGTGTTAAGTTTTCAAAGAATGGCGGATTTTGTATGTAAGTTGAATTTGGATCCCAATCAAAAAGATCGCTTTCTGCAACATTTATGCTTTGCCAGTATTCTGTTCCTTCAAAAACATCAGCGTATTTCTTCTTGAAAAGTTTTGAATTTAAAACAGAGTTTATTGTCTCTTTGATTTCTTTCTGACTTGGCCAGATATCTTTTAGATAAACCGGATTTCCATTCGGGTCATATCCAATTGGTTCATTGTTGAAATCAATGTCAATTTTTCCAGCTATTGCGTATGCGACCACAAGAATTGGTGATGCAAGGTAATTTGCCTTAACGAGGGGATGGACACGAGCTTCAAAATTTCTATTGCCACTTAACACAGCGCAAACGACGAGATTATTATCAGTGATTGCCTTTGCCACCGGCTCTGGAAGCGGACCACTGTTCCCAATGCAAGTTGTGCATCCATAGCCAACGAGATGAAAACCCAGTGCTTCAAGATATGACATAAGACCTGCTTGTTTTAGATATTCGGTCACAACTCTTGAACCCGGGGCTAAACTTGTTTTAACATATGGTTTAACTGTTAAGCCCTTTTCAACTGCTTTTTTGGCAAGTAATCCAGCCCCGATCAAAACTGTTGGATTTGAAGTATTTGTGCAGGATGTAATCGCTGCTATTACAACTGAGCCATGAGTTAAATCCGATTTTTGTCCACGGTAGGTGATTTCAACCTGTTTTCTTTGCTCATCTGTGATTTTATAAGTTTCTTTAAGGACTTTTTCAAATTGTGCTTTTATTTCACGAAGCAGGACTTTATCCTGTGGTCTGCTTGGACCGGCAAGCGTTGGTTCAATCTGACTCATATCAATTTCAACAATGTCGGTATATTCGGGTTGTGGTGAATCTTCGTATCTGAATAGATTTTGTTCTTTTGCGTATACCTCAACAATTTTTGCAAGGTTTTCTCGCCCTGTTAATTTGAGGTAATTTATAGTTTCTTCATCAATCGGGAAGAATCCACATGTTGCACCATATTCAGGAGCCATATTTGCAATTGTTGCTCTGTCGGCAACTGAAAGTTTTGAGAGCCCGGGTCCGAAGAATTCAACGAATTTTTCAACGACTCCTTTTTTACGCAGAACATTTGTGATTGTCAAAACGAGATCTGTTGCGGTAGCTCCTTCTGGAAGTTCACCTGTTAACTTTACACCTATTACTTCAGGGATTGTGATATAATATGGTTGTCCAAGCATCACGGCTTCAGCTTCAATTCCACCAACTCCCCAGCCGAGAACGCCAAGACCGTTTATCATCGTTGTGTGTGAATCGGTTCCAACGAGTGTGTCAGGAAATGCGAAACCATTTTCGGTTTGGACAACCTTTGAAAGATATTCAAGATTTACCTGATGAATTATTCCGGTTCCGGGTGGAACAACTCTGAAATTTTTAAACGATTTTTGAGCCCACTTCAAAAGAACATATCTTTCTTTGTTAAGTTCAAATTCTCTCTTAACATTCCAGTCAAAAGCGTATGATGTCCCAAAGTATTCAACCTGAACTGAGTGATCAATGACAAGATCAACCTGTTTCAATGGATTTATTATTTTTGGATCTTTGCCGAGTCGTTTTACAGCGTCTCTCATTGATGCAAGGTCAACTATGCACGGGACTCCTGTGAAGTCCTGCAGTAGAACTCTCGCTGGCATATACGGGATTTCACGAAGTGATGGCTTTGGTTGCCAGGATGAAATTGCTTTTACATCATCTTCTGTAACAAGATAATTATCGCAGTTTCGTAAAATGTTTTCAACGAGAACTCTGATGGAATAGGGGAGGTTTGAGATTTTTCCAAAACCCTGGTCCTCAAGCCAGGAGAGTTTGAAAATTTTTAATTTTTTTCTTCCGACCGTAATTGTGCTTATTGCATCTTTAAAGGGATGTTCGGTTTTCATGGCTGGGTTTAGTTATTTTTTGTTTTTCAAGTAAAAGTTAGTCAAAAATTTCTATTTTTTCAAAACTTCTGGATTTACAACATTTGCTGGTGTTTTACCTGATAAAACCTTAACAATGTTTTCAGCAGCGACGATTGCCATCTTTGTCCTCGCTTCAACAGTTGCGCTTCCGATATGCGGAGTTAAAACGACATTTTCAAGTTCTCTTAACTCTTTTGGAACGAATGGCTCAAGCTCAAATACATCAAGTCCGGCTCCCGCAATTCTGCGTTCTTTCAACGCTTTAATCAATGCTTTTTCATCAACAACTTCTCCTCTTGATGTGTTTATCAGATAAGCGGTTTTCTTCATCAATTTTAATTCGTTTTCGCCTATTAAATGTTTTGTTTTCGGGGTTAATGGGACGTGGATTGTAACGATGTCTGAATTTTTAAGCAGTGTTTGAAGTGAGACCTTTTTAGCTCCCACTTCTTCTTCAAGTATTTCATTTTTGTTTGTGTTGAAGTAAAGAACTTTCATTTTGAAGCCCTTTGCTCTCAAACCAACCGCTGTTCCAATTCTTCCAGCTCCGATTATGCCAAGTGTTTTCCCGGCAAGTTCAGTTCCAAGCATAAGCATTGGTGCCCATCCTTTGAATTTACCTTTTCTGACGAACCTATCAGCTTCAACGATTCTTCGTGTTACAGCAAGAATTAAAGCCCATGTCAAGTCCGCAGTTGCGTCTGTTAAGACCCCGGGCGTATTTGTGACGATTATACCGCGCTTTGTCGCTTCTTCAACATCAATGTTGTTAAATCCAACTGCATAATTTGATATGACCTTACATCTGTCCATATTTGCGATTATTTCTGCATCAATTCTGTCATTTAAGAGACAGAGCAATGCGTCAATGCCTTTGACATTTTTAAGTAATTCATTTTTGGTTAGGTTTCTATCTTTTGTGTTTACGATTACATTTTTGAAGTTTTTTCTCAAAATTTCAAGTCCGGGCTCAGGGATCTGGCGTGTGACAAAAATTGTGAAATCCTTTTTCATATGTCAAGTTATAGTTTGTTTTGAAATCTTGATTTGAATTCGTTTAAAAAAGCGTTTAAAGTTGGCTCGTCATAAAGGCAAAATCTTATTTCCTCAATTGATGTGTTCGGGTTTTGATTTAAGAATTTAACAGCTGTTTCAATTAAAATTTTTGCACATCTTTCTTTTGGAAATCCAAAAATCCCTGCGCTGATTGCGGGGAATGAAATTGATTTTAATTTTTTCTCATCAGCAATTTTCAAACTTGATAAAACTGCGCTTTCAAGTTTCTGGTCTTCTTCGCTTTGTCCTCCTCTCCAGATTGGTCCGACGGCGTGGATGACATATTTTGCGGGCAATTTTCCAGCACCTGTTATCCCGGCGCTTCCGGTTGGAATTGGTGCAATTCTGTCGCTTTCTTCCTGAATTTCATATCCACCTTTTCTCACGATTGCACCTGCGACACCACCACCATGTTTTAATTGCTCGTTTGCAGCGTTTACAATTGCGTCAACTTCTTCTTCGGTTATATCGCCGTGGACAATTCTGATTAATTTGCCGTTAATTTTTGTCTCCTGTAAAACTTTGTTAGCCATCTTTTTAATCACTTTTTATTTTGGAAAAGATTTTGTTTGGTTTTGAAACAAATGGATTACCGATGATGAAAAATCTCCATTTTTTGTCAAGTCCTGATTTTATCCCGATCCTTGAACTGCGACCGATTTTGAAGTTGACATTGTCAGTTGGTTCAATTATGAAAATTTCATCACCGAGCAATGAAGCACCATTTAAGGATTTATCAATTTTAAACGCTTGGCAGAATTTAGCCGGTCCATTTGTTAAGTTGTAAATATCTTCTGTTTTGCGAAATTTTTTCATAAGTTCAATCCCTGCAATTGGTTCAACAGCACGAATCAAAACTGCGGAAGGAAAACCTTCTCTCTCCGTCACGACATTGAAACAGTAATGCATCCCGTATGTAAAGTAAACATAGGCGTGTCCACCCTGAAGATACATTATTTTATTTCTTGGCGTCATCCCACCGAAAGCGTGGCAGGCAGGGTCATTTTCTCCAATATATGCTTCCGTCTCAACTATTTTTCCTGCAATTATATTTCCCCCGATTTCTCTTACTATAATTTTACCGAGCAAATTTTTTGCGACTTTTAATGTTGGTTGAAGATAAAAATCAAGTTCAAGTTTCTTTGATAAATCAAGATTTAAGTTAAGATTTGAGACCAGCATTTCAGGTTCATTCTGGAATTATTTTATGGCATCAAAAATTTATCTTCTTGAAATTTGTTCTTGGAATTCTCTTATTATTCGCTCAATTTCTTCTTCGGTTATCCCCGAGCCGTAAATTTTTCTCTCAGT
This sequence comes from uncultured Bacteroidota bacterium, assembly GCA_964593475.1. Lineage (GTDB taxonomy): Bacteria > Bacteroidota > Ignavibacteria > Kryptoniales > Kryptoniaceae > Kryptonium. The sequence continues at coordinate 46,664 of CAZQJI010000010.1, forward strand.
TGATCGGGATAATTCATCTTGAGATTGTTTCGGGGACCAGACGGGAGAGTTTCCAGCTTTTAGTTTTATCCTTTCTTCAATTTCTTCAATTATGCTTTTTGAAGTTTTTTCCGTTGTTGATGTTGGAAATCGCTTTGAATCTGAAGTTTGAATTCGGTTTCCTTCAATGTCGTGTAAAGGAATTAATTCGTAGGCAAGTCGTTTGATTTGAATTAAATGTTTTGCGGTTACATTTTCTGATATGATTGAATGTCCAAGTGTTCCCGGACCAAGCGTCATTGACGGGTCAAGTCCCGTTGTATATCCAACAGCGCCGAGAGCAGCGACTGTGTTGACGAGAACTCTGAAAGCGGGTTTTTCAAGCGCAAATTTAACAATTATATCCGGGTCGCTTGAATGAATCACCATCGTATGTCCTAAACCTCCGAATTCAAGAAGTTCAATACATTTATGGCATCCTTCTCTCCAGCCGTCAACTGTGTAAAAGGCAAGAATTGGTGATAATTTTTCAACAGATAGCGGATATTGTTTCCCGACGCCTTCAAGTTCGGCAATTAAAACAGTTGTTTGCTCCGGGACAGAGAATCCAGCTTTTTGAGCTATGTAGGCAGCGGGTTTCCCGACTATTTCTGGGTTGATTCCGCCCTGTGGAGTTAAAATTATTTTTTCAAGTTTTTCTTTTTCCTCAGGTTTGCAGAAGTAAGCGCCACGCTGTTTAAATTCGTAAATCACCTGTTCTCTTATCGGCGAATCGCACACGACAGCGTTTTCAGCCGAGCATAAAGTTCCGTAATCAAATGTCTTTCCGAAGATTATATCTGCGACCGCTTTTTTTATATTTGCTGTTCTTTCAATGAAAGCGGGGACATTTCCTGAGCCAACGCCATAAGCTGGTTTTCCAATGCTATAGACCATTTTCACCATTTGAGTGCTTCCAGTTGCAAGTATTAAAGAGACATCACGATGTTTTAGAAGTTCCATTGTTCCTTCAATTGTAACTTCCGTCAGGCACTGAATCAAATTTCTCGGTGCGCCTGCTTTCTCAGCTGCACTTTGCATGATTTGAATTGCTTCGTATGTGCATTTTACAGCTCTTGGGTGGGGGCTTACAACGAGTGCATTTCTTGTCTTAGCTGAGATCAGGGCTTTAAACATCGCTGTTGATGTCGGATTTGTCGTCGGGATAAGGGCGGAGATTACTCCCATTGGCTCTGCAATTTCAACAACTCGTTTCGCTTTATCGTAATTTATTATGCCGACTGTTTTCAGGTTTTTTATGGATTCGTATGTAAATTTAGTGGCGAATTCATTTTTAAGTTTTTTATCTTCCCATTTTCCAATTCCGGTTTCCTCAACCGCAAGCTTTGCAAGTCGTTCAGACGCTTCATAGCCGGCTTCAAACATAGCGCGGACTATTTTATCAACCTGTTCCTGTGAATAATTTTTATATTCTAAAAATGCTTCCTTTGCTTTTGCAACAAGTTCCCGCGCTTGCTGGATTGAGATTAAATCCTTGTGTGTGATTTCAACTGGCATAGTTAAAGTTTGATTTTGTTTATTCCATTAAAATTGAAGCTGGATGCCACAAACTCAACCCGCTTTGCTCATCGTAAACACGCTCAAGAATTTCTCCTTCATATTCTTCAATGAACAATTCACATGCGAAAACTTCAGTCCCGATCATAAGATGTCCGCCGAAACATCTGCCCTGGTTATCAGCTAATGCGATATGGCAATGGACAAATGGCTGTCCATTTAAAACGCTCACGTTTCCAGTGCAACTTACAATTTCCATTTCCTGGTTTATTTCAAGATTATGATATTTCTTTTCAACCTGATCATAAAAGGCGATGACGGCTTTTTTGACAGCACCAATTGCGGTAATTTTACCGATTTTTATGTTTTCTTCTTTACAAATTTTTGTTATGCTTTCAAGTAAATCCGCCCCCTGTGGAAGTCGTCCGATGTAAGTTCTGCGGATTGAGTATTGTTTTCTTGACATTAAATTTCTCCTTTTTTAGTTGTCAAATAAACCCGGTTGTTTGTCTGATCTTGTTTTTATAAATCCAAAATGTCTATATGCAAGTTCTGTTGCAACTCTCCCTCGTGGTGTCCTTTTGATAAATCCTTCTTGAATAAGATATGGCTCGTAAACTTCTTCAATTGTTCCCTCCTCTTCTCCGACCGCAACTGCAATTGTCCCGATGCCAACAGGACCACCGTTGTATTTTTCAATGATTGTGAGAAGTATTCTCTTATCCATATCATCAAGACCGTGTTCATCAACATCAAGTGCTTTGAGAGCGTATTCGGCGACTTCTTTTGTGATGATTCCGCCGTATTCTGCAAGTTTTTCATCTGCTTGAGCGAAGTCCCTTGCTCTTTTTAGCAGTCGGTTTGCAATTCTTGGAGTCCCTCTTGACCTTCGGGCTATCTCGTAAGCCCCTTCATCTGTTATCTGGATTTGTAAAATTTTTGCAGAGCGTTTTATGATCTGACAGAGTTCATCGGGAGAATAATAATCCAATCTTGCGCTTATGCCAAATCTTGCTCTTAATGGAGCTGTAAGAAGTCCGGCTCTTGTCGTAGCTCCAACGAGCGTAAATCGTGGAAGATTTAACTTAACACTTCTTGCGTTTGGTCCTGTATCAATCACAATATCAATTTTGAAGTCCTCCATTGCTGAATAAAGATATTCCTCAACGACGGGGCTTAATCTATGGATTTCATCAATGAAGAGAACTTCTCTATCGGTTAAAGTTGTTAAGATCCCGGCAAGGTCCCCGGGTTTTTCTATCACAGGACCTGATGTAACTTTTATCCCGACGCCAAGTTCATTTGCAATTATATAAGCAAGCGTTGTCTTTCCAAGTCCGGGTGGACCTGTGAGAAGCACATGGTCAAGTGGATCACCGCGCATCTTCGCTGCTTGAATGAAGACCTTCAAATTATTCACAATTTTTTCCTGCCCGACGAAATCATCAAATCTTAACGGTCTTAATTGCTGATCAACCTCAACATCAATTTCAAGTTTTTCAGGATTTGTATAACTTGACTTCGGCATAATGATCCAGCGTTGATTTTTTGTTTAATTTAAAAACATTAAAAAAGAATATCAACTTTTGACGCCGATGGATTTACCGACAATTTCCGCTTGACAAAATTTTTATCTTTCGTTAAATTTTTGCTGTAAAAAAGGAACATAAATGGAGGGTGATATGCGAGATAAAATCGCAATTTTAATTTTGCTTTTCAGCGTTTCACTTTTCTCACAGCAAAGGGGAATTGGATTGAAGGAAAGCAGGACTCAAAATCTGCAGAGTTTTTATCGTGAATCGTGGGCAATTGTGATCGGGATTGACAACTATCTCAAAGCGCCGAAGTTAAAATATGCAGTAAGAGATGCAGAGGGAGTTGCACAGGTTCTGATGGAAAAATTTGGTTTTAAGAGGGAAAACATAATTGAGTTATACGATCAGCAGGCGACGAAGGAAGGTATTACGAGGGTATTTGACAGGATAAGACAGGTGGCGGGTGAAGATGATAGAGTTTTTGTGTTTTTCGCAGGACACGGGATAACGGTTCAACTTCCGGATGGAAGAGAAAAAGGTTACATCCTGCCTTACGATGGTTCGCAGAGTGAGTTGATAACGAGCGCAATTTCAACCGATCAATTGAACGAGATAAGTCAATTGATAAGGGCGAAACATTTATTTTTTGTTATGGATGCATGTTATGGTGGTTTAATTTTTGCACGGGCACAGCCGGTAACCGCAGAAGCAATTGAATATGTTAAGGTGATAACAACAAGGAGAGCAAGGAAAGCTCTTACAGCTGGTGGAAGAGATCAAACCGTCTTTGACACAGGTCCAGGCGGACACAGCGTTTTCACATATTATTTTCTTGATGCATTGCAAAACATGAGTGCCGACCTTAACAGGGATGGGATTATAACGACTTATGAGTTAAATGAATACATTGCACCACGTGTTACCGCTGAGACCGGTAGAGCTCAGACGCCTGAGTATGGGATTCTCGCAGGTGATATGGGGGGTGATTTTGTATTTATTCCTGTTGAAGCGATGGTGTTTGAGATGGATGTTGAGATAAGTTCTGAGCCAGCTTCTGCGGATGTGAGGATTGATGGAAATTATGTCGGTAAAACGCCTTTGGATTTAAAGCTTAAACCCGGGACATATAAGGTTGAAGTTTCAAAACCGGGTTATGTTAAGATGGAGAAATTTATTGAGGTCGGGAAAGAAGGTGATAACAGATTTTCTTTCAACTTGAGCGAATTTTTGGTGAATTTAAATATTGTTTCAAATTCAAAAGATGGCGAAGTTTATGTTGACAACACATTGGTTGGTCGTCTTGTCAATGGCAAAATGAGTTTGAGAGTTAAGCCAGGGAAAAGGTTGATAAAAGTTGAAGGGAGAGAGGAAGCAGGAGCAATTGAAGTTGATATCCCCCCGGGAAGAGAAAGTTTTGATGTTTTTGTTGATGCAACTTTAAAACTCGGAAAATTGAGAATTGAAAGCAATGTTGACGATGCAGATATTGTGATAAATGGTGTCAATTACGGGAAGACGAAGAATAAACTGGCAGTGGTTGATTTAAAACCCGGCAGATATATGGTTAAACTTGTCAAGCCGAAGTATTATGAGGCGTCAAAGGAAGTTACGGTTGTTGCGGGGAAAGAGAGTTATGTGATTATGAATCTTGGTAAAATGTTTTCTGATGTCGTGTTAAAAGTAAAACCTGAGGATGCGAAAGTTTATGCAAATGATAAATTCATAGGCTCTGGTCCGGAGTTAAGGAGCGAGATAGAAAAAGGAAATGTTAAGTTCAGGGTTGAAAGGGAAGGTTATGAAACGCTTGAGAGAGTTTATAATGTCAATCGGGATGAGATGGAGTTTAATTTTGAGCTTACGCCAATTGTTGCAACTGTTAAGATAGAAACGGAGCCATCCGAGGCGATCGTTATTGTAAATGGAAATAAAGTCGGAGTGACGCCATCAAGTTTTGAACTTAAATACGGAAGTTATGATGTTGAGATAATAAAATCGGGATACAAAAGACAGGTTTTAAAAGTTGATGTCAAAAGAAGTGAGGTAATTGCGCAAAAGATAAAACTTGAAGAGACAGCCGAGACGAAAGCGATGAGAATTTACAGGTCAAAGTTGAGTTTAAAAAATAACCTGACTTATACCGGTGCCGGTTTAACCGTTATCTCCACCGGGATTGCCGTCGCATTTCATATTAAATCCGAGGACGCATACAACAAATATCAGAGCGCCGTTGAAGTTGATAAAATGAGGATGTATAAAAATGATTATAAAAAGTTTGTCACTTTGAGAAATATATCAATTGGCGTAGGCGTTGTTTTCGGTGCATTGACAGTTTACAACGCTTTGAGAAAGGTAAGTTATGAGGAAATATATCGTGAAATTAAGAAGCAGGAGTTGAGTTTTGAGATGAGAAATTTTGACTATGCCGGTTTTGTCCCTGTGTTAAGTTTAAAGTTGAGAATGTGAGATGTTTATGGGTTTAAATTCGGGTAGAATTAAAATTAAAAAATTTTAGCTGCTATGAAAGCAAAAATAATGTTTTTACTTTCGTTTCTTTTGCTTGTGATTTCTTTTAACTTTGCTTTTTCACAGAATCCTGAATGGATTAATTTCAC
>CAZQJI010000011.1:0-17761 GCA_964593475.1 uncultured Bacteroidota bacterium
TTATATCCTTCCAGAACTTTCTCTGAATCCCTATTATAGTTATTTCTCTTCGCCCTGAAATCAATTGCAAATGGTGGGTCTGTAATTATTAAATCTATTGAATCAGAGGGGATATCTTTCATCAGGATCAACGAATCACCACAATAGATATTATCAATTTCAAACTTTCCGAGTTTCATAAATGCGGAGGATAATTTTTGATAAAATTTAACACATCAAAAGTAAAAAGCAAACTTTCACTCATACCTTAATGCTTCAACTGGATTAAGATTTGCTGCTTTTCTTGCCGGGTAAAATCCAAAAAAGATCCCGACAGCGGCTGAAAAACCGAAGGCAAGGATTATCGCCCCGGGCGAAATAAAAACAGGCCATCCAGCAAATCCAGAAACTATTTTTGAAATAATCACGCCGAAAATAATCCCGAAAATTCCACCCGTTACGGTTAACACAACCGCCTCAAGCAGGAATTGAAATAAAATGTCCCTCTTTCTTGCCCCGACGGATATCCTTATCCCAATTTCTCTTGTTCTCTCCGTAACGGATACAAGCATTATATTCATAACACCGATGCCACCGACAATCAAAGAAACAGAAGCTATACTTCCAAGCAAAATTGTCATTATCCTTGATGTCTCCTGCGCCGTTGAAGCTATCTCTGTTTGGGTTCTAACCGTAAAATCATCTTCCTGCCAAGGTTGAATTTTGTGCTTTTCTCTTAACACCTGCGTCACCTGTTGTTGCGCAACCGGAATTAAATTTTGACTCACAGCAGAGACAAGAATTGAGCCAATGAAGTAAAATCTTGAAAGACGGGACATAACTGTTGTATAAGGAGCGATAATTATATCATCTTGATCCTGACCCATAACATTTTGCCCTTTCGGTTCAAGGACTCCAACGACTTTAACAGGGACATCACGGATTCTTATAATTTTCCCGATAGGGTCTTCTTCACCAAAGAGGGCATTCTTAACAGTTTGCCCTATCACGCAAACCTTTGCCCCTGCCTTAACATCCTGCTCTGTGAAATAACTTCCAGAAGAAAGTCCCCACGCTCTAATCTGAAAATAATCTGTATTCACACCGTAAATTCCGGTTCTCCAATTATTGTTTCCATAAATAACCTGCGACATCGTCCTCACAATCGGGGTTACATAAGCGACAGCATCACACTGATTTTTTATCGCCTCAACATCTTCAATTGTCAACCTGCTTGTAAAACCAGCTTCCATTCTGACCCTCCCTGTCTGCGTCGGCGCCCCGGGGAAAACGACAAGGACATTCGTCCCGAGCGATTCAATTTGCTTTTGGACTGAATACTGCGCACCCTGACCAACGGCGATCATCGCTATAACAGCTGCAACCCCGATTATAATTCCAAGAATCGTCAGAAATGAGCGCATTGGATTGCTTCTTATAGAGTGATACGCCGAAAGAATTGTATCTTCAAGATTCATGGTCGTTCAAGATTTTGTTTTTTTACATTTTAGATGATGAAATTTTTGAAAAGTTTCACAAACTTGACCAGTAAATTTTGCCTTTGTTCAAAATTCCAACTGGCTTCCCCTTCAATTTCCATCCGATGAACGGAGAATTTTTTGATTTTGATTTGAACTTTGTAGAGTCAACCATCCATTGAGCTTCCGGATCAAGAATTGTAAAGTTAGCTGCTTCTCCCTCAGAAATTTTCACCTGCGGAAGACCGAGTATCTTTCTCGGATTTACCGAAAACATCTCTATCATTCTCGCAAGCGAAATCACACCTTTATTCACAAATTCGCTTAAAATCAACCCGACTGCAGTTTCAAGACCAATTATTCCAAATGGAGCAGACGCAAAATCTGATTCTTTTTCCTCCGGTGCATGCGGTGCGTGATCAGTTGCAATCACATCAATCACCCCATCTTTCATCGCCTGAATCAAAACCTCAATATCTTCCTTCGTCTTCAAAGGTGGATTCACTTTCAAATTCGTGTCATAGTTTGACCTCCATATATCTTCATCAGTAAGAAGCAAATGATGTGGCGTTACTTCTGCTGTTATTTCAAACCCAAGCTCTTTATATTGCCTCAATAACTTAACAGAACCTTTACTGCTTATGTGTGCGATGTGATATTTAACATTTTTAATTTTCGGCTTTAAATACTCAATCAATCTCAAATCACGATACAAAATAATTTCCTCGCTTATGTCCGGATAAGGGGCAAGTCCGAGCAAAGTTGACCAGTATCCCTCGTTTGCCATTCCATTTTGACTTAATGTTTTATCTTCGCAATGTTGAATTATGACTTTATCAAACATGCTGACATATTCAAAAGCTTTTCTCATAACCCCCGAATCCTGAACTGGATTACCGTCGTCGGAAAATCCAACGACGCCAGCTTCAACAAGTTCAGCTATTGGCGCAAGCTCCTTTCCTTCCCTTCTTTTCGTAATTGCACCGATCGGATACACATCAACAATACCATTCATCACTTCGCTTGCTCTTTTCTTTACATATTCAACAACGCTTGGGTCATCAATTGCTGGTTCTGTGTTCGGCATGCAACACAAAGCTGTAAATCCACCATTTGCGCCTGCTTCAACACCGCTCTCAATCGTCTCCTTATGCTCAAAGCCCGGCTCCCTCAAATGAACATGCATATCAACAAATCCAGGCGCCACCACCTTACCCGTCATATCATAAACCTCAAAACTTTCGGATATCTCAACCCTGCCAATTTTTTCAATCTTTCCATTGACAATCAAAAGGTCAACGACTTCATCAAAGTTTTGTGAAGGATCAATAACCCTTGCATTTTTCAGCAAAATTTTTCCCATTTGAGAAAAGATTTTGTTTGAAATTGTGCTTAAAAAGTCAAATTAATCTAAACACGGCGGGGCAAAAAAACAAGAATTTTTGAGATTCAAAATAATCTTCTCAAGGTCTTGATTATTTCTGCCAAAAAATTTATTTTTTGAAAAAAACGCCAATATGAAAAAACTTTACATCATTTTGATCCCAACATTTCTTCTCTCCTGTGCCCCATCAAAAATGACACTTACGAATGAACAACTTATCTCAAAAATTCAAAGCGTGGCGAAAAAATACAAAGTTGGTCGTCTGGGAGTATCCGCAAAAAATTTTGTAACAGGTGAGACCATTCAAATTAACGCTGACTCACTATTCCCCACCGCAAGCGTGATAAAAGTCCCGATACTTGTTGAACTATTCTACAAGTTTAACGAAGGAAAACTGAAAAAAGACACTCTCATTAATCTTGATGACTCGCTCAAATATGGTGGTTCCGGGGTTTTGCAATACTTTTACGACGGAGCAAAACTTAAATTAATTGATGTTGCTGTCTTGATGATAATTTTAAGCGATAACACAGCAACAAATCTCGTCCTTGATCGTTTCGCAGATGAACACGATGCAAAACTTGATGCAGTAAATAACAGGATGAAATCGCTGGGACTTAACAACACAAAAATTTTAAACAAACTTATGTCTTTCAAAACAAAAAAGAACACTCCCGAATCGTTAAAATTTGGCGTCGGATACACAACTCCAAATGATATGGTCAAACTCCTTGAACTTCTCGCAAACGGAAAAATAATAAGCCCTGAGGTATCCGCAGAAATTATAAACATTATGAAGAACAATCAGGATTATGAGATGATGAAAAGATATTTGCCTGAAAAAGTAACTGTTGCAAATAAAACTGGCTCAATTGATAGAATGAAAGCAGATATCGGAATTGTTTATTCACAATGCGCAACCTATGCGGTCGCCATATTCTGTGACCAGCTTTCAGAAGTTTCATATGCAGTTGATAACAGCGGACATCTTGCAGTGGCTGAAATCTCAAAACTCATATTTGATTACTTCACCAAAGGGAATTGCAAATAGTGTAAATTTGTCTTTAAATTAAAAGAGGAATTCTAATCAAAATAAAATCTATTCAAGAAAAAATGAAAACGCAGAATTCCCCACCGCCATCATATGAAGAAAGTTTTGCTGACTTTGCCTGCAATTATTCTATCAAAGCCAGGATAATCGCTTCTGTTTCACTTGTTTTAACTTTCACCGTTTTGAATTTTATCTATAAACTTAATCTTCCAATTCACATTTTCATAATCTCTGCTCTTTTTGAATCGCTTGTAAATCAACCATATCGTTTCCTGCGAAATCTTTTAAAAACAAGCGACAAACTTTTATTTGCGACAAATTTAATTGATATAATTGTCATAAGCATAGTCGTTTACTATGTCGGAGGTATAACCTTCATATTCGTGGGTTTTTTCTATTTGATTGTCATAGTTTTCAATGGAATTTTCGGTGGAGCATCACGAGCTTTGATACTTGCGGTTTTAAGCTCAATTGCAATTTTAATCCTCAGCGCTCTTGAAAAATACGGAATATATCACCCGACAATCTTAACACTTAAAATATCACCTTCTGAGCGATTGGTTTTGACAATATCATACATACTTGTATTCTTCATCTTTGCGGTCTTAGCAAATATCCCATCGCAAAAATTAAGATACGAGATAAAAAAGAGAGCCGAGACGGAGAAAAAACTTGAAAAACAACTTGTCTTAACAGAAACATTTCTCAACCTTTCAAACTCAATTTTACGAACTGAGTCAATAGAAGAAGTTTATCAACAAGCGTTGAACACAATTTTGAAATTGTTGAACATAAACAAAGCTTCAATTCTTTTGATCGATCCTGATGGGGTTATGCGTTTTAAAGCGTGGGCTGGACTTTCAGAAAATTATAGAAAAGCAGTTGAAGGTCACTCGCCATGGAGACCTGACGAAAAAAATCCTCAACCGGTTCTCATCCCGAATGTAAAAGACGATAAAACACTTGATGAAAATTTAAAGAAGACAATTTTAAACGAAGGGATTCAGGCGCTTGGTTTTATCCCGCTTATTTTCAGAGAAAAGCTTATTGGGAAATTTATGATTTATTACGATACACCTAACGAATTCACACAGGATGAAATAAATTTAGCTATTGCGTGTGCAATTCAAATCTCGCTTGCAATAGGAAGAAAAATGATTGAAACCGAGCTGACAAACTGGCGCGATAAATTTGAGAAAATAGTTTCTGCGATGAAAGAAGTCGTATATGAATGGGACATTGATAAAAATGAGACAAAATGGGAAGGAGATGTTGAAGCTATATTCGGTTTGAGAAAAAATGAATTTAAAAACACAAGATTTCACTGGAGCAACTTCATTCATCCCGATGACCTAACCTCAACTCTTGCCAGGATAGAAAACGCTCTCAAAAGCGATATATCAACACTTGAACTTGAATACAGAATCAAAAAAGCTGATGGAGGCATAATTTATTGTCTTGATTATGCATACATAATCCGTGATGAAACCGGAAAAGCTGTTAAAACACTTGGAATTATAATTGACATAACACGGCTTAAAGAGACAGAGCAAAAACTTTTACAGCACGAAGAAGTTTTAAAAACTATAAACAATTCCGCAAGCGCTCTTCTTAAAACAATTGATTGGGAAAGTGAAATAGATAATTTGATCGCCACAATTGGGAAAGCAATGAAAGTAAGTTCTGTCTATGTATTTCAAAATCAAACACTTGATTCGGAAATAATTACAAGTTTAAAATTCAAATGGTATTTAACGAAAACCGGGGAGAAAGTTGAAGATGTTCAATTACAAAACATATCATATAAGTTGAGTGGATTTGAAAGATGGCTTGATGTCCTCGGGCAGAAAGATATCATTTATGGTCTTGTCAAAGATTTCCCGTTCAGAGAATATCTATTTTTAAATTTTCTGGGCGTTAAATCAATTTTAGTTGCTCCAATTTTCACCGGAGACAAATGGTGGGGGTTCATAAGCTTAAACGACTGTGAAAACGAAAGAAAATGGAATGCTTCAGAAATTGACGCTATTAAAACATTTGCGGATATTCTGGGACTTGCAATTCAAAGAGGCGAAAATGAGAAAGCACTCAGAGATTCCGAACAAAGATACAGAAAACTCTTTGAGGACTCTAAAGACCCGATTTACATCAGCACCCCGGAAGGAAAACTTGTTGATGTCAACCCCGCATTTGTTGAATTGTTTGGATATTCATCAAAAGAGGAAATTTTAAAAGTTGACATCGCAACAGAACTTTATGAAAATCCGGAGGACAGAAAGAAAAATCTTGAGGCAATTGAAAAGCAAGGTTATGTAAAAGATTACGAGCTTCACCTCAAAACAAAAGACGGAAGAAAACTTATAGTCTATGATACTTCAACTCCAATTTACGATGAAAAGGGAAATATAATTGCATATCAAGGTATACTACGGGATGTAACAAGGGTCAAGGCACTTGAAAAACAATTGCTTCAATCTCAAAAGATGGAATCACTTGGCAGATTAACTGCAGGCGTCGCGCACGATATAAACAACGCTTTAACCGTTATACTTGGCAACACGCAGCTTGCGAAGCGATTACTTTCCCAGGACATTGAAAAAGCAAAAGAAAAACTTGCTGAAATTGAACAAACGATAAGGAAAACAGGTGAATTCACAAGAAAACTTTTAATTTTCAGCCGTGAGCAACCAGCCACTTTACAAACAGTTGATTTAAACAGCATAGTAAATGATTTCACCAAAGTTATTTTAAAAGCGATACGTGAAAATGTAAAAATTGAGCTAATCCTTGACCCAAAGATTCCGAAAATAAAAGCCGATCCCGCGCTTATAAATCAACTTCTGCTCAATCTTATAATCAATGCACAGGAAGCAATTCCCGACTCCGGTAAAATTATAATTGAAACTTACACAAGACACATTGACAAGGAATACAGCGCACTTCATCTTGATGCAAAGCCCGGGGATTATGTTGTTTTATCAGTAAGTGATACGGGGGTTGGGATAAGCAAAGATATAATTGACAAAATTTTTGAGCCATTCTTTACGACCAAAGAACATGGCACGGGACTCGGGCTTTCAATAGTTTATGGGATTGTTAAACAGCATAATGGATTTATAAATGTTTATAGCGAGCTTGGGCAAGGGGCAGTTTTTAAAGCTTACTTCCCAGCGGTTTACGAAGAGGAAAAAGAAGTAACCGAAGAAACAAAAATTGAGATAAGAGGCGGAAACGAAACAATCCTCGTTGCGGAAGACGAAGAAAAATTGAGAGTAACTGTTGCAGATATTCTGCAAAATCTGGGCTACAAAGTTTATACCGCCAGCAACGGTCTTGAAGCAGTTGAGATATTCAAAGAAAAATCTGATGAAATTGATCTCGTTTTCCTTGACATAGTTATGCCAATTTTAAGCGGATACGATGCGATGAGGGAGATACGAAAAATCAAACCAAATGTCAAAGTAATTTTCGCAACAGGATACAGTTTGAACGGCTTGAATCTTGATCTTAAGGATTTTGACTTTATCCAGAAACCTTATTCATACGAAATCATCGCATTGAAGGTGAGGGAGGTTCTTGACAGAAAGTAAAAATTTCACCCAGAGGAAATCAAAATAAAATCACGGCATTAAAAATGCTCAAAAAATCATTATTTCTGCTTCTTGCTATTTCAACCTTAACACTTTCACAAACCAGGACAAAAGTTGACAGCCTAACATCTATACTTGACTCTTTAAGCTCAATTTCAATAAGAATGTGGAAAGTCAGCCCCGACATCAAATGTCTTCAGGCACTAAAATCAGAAGAACCCACAAAGCCAGAGTTTGACGATTCAAAATGGGATACGCTAAATCTCGGACAAAGAATTTATGTTGACTCCTGCTGGATAAGGGCAAAATTTAAAATACCTGAAAAAATTTTCGGTAAACCTGTTAATGGAAAAATCATATTCAAAGTTTCAGTTGATGATTACGGCTACCTCTGGGTCAATGGGAACTATATCGGCTATATTCCGTGGGATGGTGAATTTGATCTTAAAGATAAAGTCAAGCCAGGTGAAGAGGCAACATTTGCAATAAAAGCAGTAAATACCGGTGGACCCCTGCGACTTTTGAGAGCTGAATTTGAAATTGAAAGCGTAAAAGACATCCTTGAGGACTTGAAAGGTTTATCTTTGAGTTTAAAGGTTGGACAAAAATTATTGAGTTTTGACACATACCAGACAAACGATATGACGCGCTATGACCCCAGGATTGACCGTTCAACCGTGAAAAAAGAAGAAAGAACAAAACTAAATTCGCTTCTGCAAAAAAGCGTTGCTGAACTTGATCTGAACTCTTTGATGAACGATGATATTGAGAAATTTTATCTTTCGCTTGAAAAGGTAAGACCGAAAATTAAACCGATACGCAATTTTGTGAAAAGATACACGCTTGTTTTTGTTTCAAACGCTCACATAGACGCTGCATGGCTGTGGCGTTCAAAAGAAACCGTTGAGGTCTGCAAAAACACTTTTAAATCTGTGATCAATCTTATGAGGAAATATCCACACTTAACATACACGCAAAGCTCAGCTGTTTATTACGAATGGATGCGCACGCTTTATCCTGAACTTTTCAATGAAATAAGGGAAAACATAAAACTTGGAAGATGGGAAGTCGTCGGCGGAATGTGGGTTGAAACGGATTGCAACTTACCAGGAGGTGAATCCTGGATGCATAACCTTTTATATTCACAAAGATATTTCAAGAATGTTTTAAACCTCAAACCAGAAATTGGCTGGATTCCCGACTCTTTCGGATACAACTGGAACTTGCCGACATTTTTCACAAATGCAGAGATCACATATTTTGTGACGCAGAAATTAAACTGGAACGAAAAGAACGTCTTCCCATACCGATTCTTCTGGTGGGAAAGCCCCGATGGCTCAAGGGTTTTGACTTACTTCCCATTCAGTTATGTTAACACAATTGAAAATCCATTTCGCCTTGTTGATTGGCTGAGACAGTTTGAAGCAAACACAGGATTAAAAGAAATGCTTGTCCTCTTTGGTGTTGGAGACCATGGCGGAGGTCCAACCGAAGAAATGCTCAAAAGAATAGAAAAACTTCAAAAACTTGACATATTCCCGGAGATTAAATTCTCAACCGTTAGAGATTATCTCAAAACATTGAGAGCAAAAGATTTAAAAAATATCCCCGTTTGGAGAGACGAACTTTATCTTGAATATCATCAAGGCACTTTCACAACTCAATCAGAAGTGAAAAAATATAACCGCAAGCTTGAGATTTCTCTCTCAAACGCCGAGAAATTTTCAACGATAGCAACTCTCTTTGGTTTAAATTATGATAACAAACTTTTTGAAAAATACTGGCTCAAATTCATCTTCAATCAATTTCACGACATACTCCCCGGCTCAAGCATACGCGAGGTCTATTTTGATGCGATCAAAGATTACAAAGAAGTTGAAAAATTCACAAAGTTTCAAATAAAAAAATCAATTGAAAAGATAGCGGAAAATATAAATACCGCAGAGATAAAAGAAGGAGATGCTCTTGTCGTTTTCAATCCAAGTTCCTGGGTCAGAACCGATGTCGTTCAGATTGAATTTGACAAGTTTGATGAAAGCGAATACGCAGTGTTCAAACTTTCCGGAGAAGAAGTTCCGACACAGAGCATAGTTGAAGATGGAGTTAAGAAAGTTTTATTCATAGCCGAGGATGTCCCACCACTTGGATATAAAACATACATAATCAAAAAACAGCAACCTTCAAAATTTGAAAGCGAAATAAAGGTTTCAAAAAATGTAATTGAAAATAAATTTTTCAGGGTTGAAATTGACACAACAAATGGATGGATAAAAGAAATTTACGATAAAAGATATGGAAGACAAGTTTTAAATGGTTTCGGGAACAAGCTTCAACTCCTTGAAGATAAACCAAGCGCATGGGATGCGTGGAATGTGGGTTTGACAGGTGTTGAATTTAAGACAAATTACAGAAATTATGAAATTGTTGAAAAAGGACCTGTGCGTGCGGTGATAAAAATTGAACATGATTTCAGAAAGCCAGAAACCAAATCTTATCCCCCAACAGAAACTTTTCCAACAAGTTTCTTCACTCAATATGTAATACTTTACGATAAAATTGATAGAATTGATTTCAGAACAGATGTTGATTGGTGGGAGAAAAACATAATGCTTAAAGTTGCTTTCCCTCTTGCGGTAAAGGATTCACTTGCAACTTATGAAATTCCATACGGCTACATTCAGAGATCAACACTGATGAGAAACTCGTTTGATAGCGCAAAAGTTGAAGTTCCAGCTTTAAAATGGGCTGATTTATCAGAGAAGAACTTCGGAGTTAGTTTGATTAACAACTCAAAATATGGTTATGATTGCAAGGGTTCACTTATGAGATTATCTTTGCTCAGATCCCCAAACTGGCCCGACCCAACAGCAGATAGAGGATTTCATAAAATTGAATACGCAATTTATCCACATCGTGGAAATTGGAAGGATGGGAAGACCGCAAACATTGCATACGATTTTAACAATCCGATGATACCTGTAATAACAAGCAAACACATTGGGAAATTGCCAGTAGCCAGCTATTCTTTTATCAGGTTAGAACCTGAAAATTTAATTCTAACAGTCCTCAAAAAATCCGAGGATACAAATTCATGGACCTTGCAATTCTATGAGTCCCAGGGGAAAGAAACTGAGGGTCTTCTTTTGCTTCCATTTACTCCATCAAAGGTTTTTAAATCAAATTTCCTTGAAGACGATAAAGAAGAAGTGAAATTTAACGGGGATAGAATAAATCTTAAAGTAAAGCCGAATTCCGTTGTGACTTTGAAAATTTATTTTTAATCTAAACATCTTGACAAACAAGCAAAATTTTATTATATTAGCTTTGCAATCAAAAATAAATCTGGAGAGTTCAATGATGAAAAGATTTGCCTCAATTTTATTGGTTTCTCTATTCGTTTTATCCATTGCTGGTTGCACTAAATATGCGAAGGATGAAGAGATTCAGCAATTGAACAATTTGAAGGCGGAAACGGAACAGCTTGAGAAGGAGATTAAGGCGAAAGAGCAGGAAAAGGCAGCATTGCAGAAGGAAATTCAAGAGAAAGACCAGAAGTTGAAGGAGTTGCAGGCGGAGAAAGAGAAAGTCCAGCAACGTTTACAACAGCAAAAATAAGTTTAATAACAAAAATAAAGTGGAGAGCAAGATGAAACGCAATTTTCTAATTTTGCTTTTGCTTTCAATTTTTGTTGTAACTGGCTTTGCCCAGGAGAAAGTAAAGATGAAATATGAGGACTGGCAAAAAGAAATGGCTTCGTGGACTGCAAAAAGAGATGAATTAAGGGCAAAGCTTGATGCATTGAATAAGGAAATTGATGCTTTGAAGAAACAATCCGCTGATAAAGATGCACAAATCAAGCAGACACAAGATGAAATTTACGCTCTCGTTGGAACGACCCCGGAAGGAGTAAATGAATACAGGCAAAAGGTTGCGGATTTTGAGAGGAGATTGAATGAACTTTCACGTCTGTCAAATGAACAACTTTATGAAAGAAGAGCTGAAGTTGAACAACTTTACAATGATTATCAGGCGTTGAAATCAGATAAGCGTGTCGCCCTTTCCGAATTTTATGACAAAGTTACGGGATTTGAATCTCAAGTCAATAATCTTAACAACACAGTCAAAACCCTTGTAAAAACGAAGGAAGGGCAAGTTTTAGTTGCAGAAGCTATAGTCAAAGAGGTAACTTACACAGTCGGGACCTGGAAAAAAGACCGTGATTGTCTCTGGAACATTGCGAAGAAGCCGACGATTTATGACAATCCATTCCTTTGGCCCAAAATCTGGTTATCAAACAGAGATAAAATCAAAGACCCGGACTTGATCTACCCAGGATGGGTTTTGAAGATTCCGCCAAAGGCAGAATTGACGAAGGAAGAGAAAAGACAGGCAAATGCGTATTATCGCAGGAAAGCGGAAAAAGCAGGTGGTGGGATGTAAAAAACAAATACTTGTGAATTTGTATAAGCCCCTGAGAGCTGGTTTAAATTTACCGCCTCAGGGGTTTTTTCTTTTTGGAACTATTTTTTAATTCTGGAGTTTATTTTTGTAGAGTAATACAAAAAACAAAATAGGAGGCGGGTTAGAAGCTGAAATTATGGTAGAAAGAAAAATTAAGCTTTCCGGGATTAACACATTAGCCCTTCTGGGCTACAACGATACAAATCTTCACCTCATTGAAAAAAAATTTGATGCTGGAATAACCGTCCGTGGGGATAACTTAATTTTAAAAGGGGAAAAAGAAGAAGTTGAAAAAGTTGAGCGTGTCTTTAAGGAGTTGATTTTCATTTTGAACAAAAATGGACATCTGACTGAAAACGATGTTAACATAGTTATTGACCTTGTAAAACTTGACAGTGAGGACACGCAAACGACATATCACAGAAAAAAGAAACATACAGATGAATTTGGTTCAATAATTCTTTTCACAAAAAATGGTCCAATTAAAGCGAAAACCCCGGGACAGCTTGAATATTATCGTCAGGTTAAGAAAAATGATATCGTCTTCGTAATTGGACCTGCGGGAACCGGGAAGACATATCTTGCAGTCGCAATGGCTGTGGCAAGTTTAAAAAATAACGAGGTAAGTAAGATAGTTTTGTGCAGACCAGCGGTTGAAGCAGGAGAAAATCTTGGATTTTTGCCAGGTGATCTCAGAGAGAAAATTGACCCCTATCTTAGACCTTTATATGATGCTCTTGATGATATGCTCCCTGCGGATAAACTTAAATCATATTTTGACAAGCGAATAATTGAAATAATCCCGCTTGCTTATATGAGAGGTAGAACATTGAGCAATGCTTTTGTAATTCTTGATGAAGCGCAAAATGCGACAAGCTTACAGATGAAGATGTTTCTAACACGACTTGGTGTAAATTCAAAAGCGATCATCACAGGAGATATAACTCAAATAGATCTGCCTTCAAAGACGACATCCGGACTTGTTGAGATACAAAACATATTAAAAGGGATTGAAGGAATTGCCTTTGTTTATCTTGATAAAAATGATGTTGTAAGACATCGCCTTGTGAAGGATATAATTGAAGCTTACGACAAATACAATGCTATGAACGGAAAAACAAACGAAAAAAAGGAGCAAAATAATGAGCAGGGACAGTGAATTATTCCACGAATTCGTTGAAATAGTCAAAAGGTTGAGGAAAGAATGTCCATGGGATAGAGAGCAAACCCATAAATCAATACGGCATAATCTAATAGAAGAGGCATACGAAACAGTTGAAGCGATAGATAACGATGATTTTGAAGATTTGAAAAAAGAGCTTGGTGATTTGCTTCTGCATGTAGTTATGCACTCTGTCATGGCGGAAGAAGAGAATAAATTCACACTTGACGATGTGATAAATGGAATTAAAGAAAAGTTAATTTACAGGCATCCGCATGTGTTCGGCGATGTCAAAGTTAAAGATGCAAAGGAAGTTAAAAACAATTGGGAGAGATTGAAACAATCTGAAAATGAGCGTGATTCAATTATTTCGGGGATTCCAAAACATCTGCCAGCGCTTATAAAAGCCTTAAGAGTTCAAGAGAAAGCTGGAAGTGTTGGCTTTGACTGGTCAAATTCAGACGATGTATGGAAAAAAGTTGAGGAAGAAATTTTGGAATTAAAAAAAGTTGTCAAGTCGGGGGAACTTGAAAAAATTGAAGAAGAATTTGGCGATTTACTTTTTGCAATTGTAAACTATGCGAGATTTTTAAAAGTTAATCCGGAAAGTGCGCTCAACAAGGCGATAGAAAAATTCATCAAAAGATTCCAATTCATAGAGAAAGAGTTAAAATCACAGGGCAAAGATATTTACACATCAACGCTTGAAGAGATGGACGCACTCTGGGAAAAGAGCAAAAAGTTATTTTGATTTATTTTAGCATCGGGATTTTAATCCCGTGTTTTTTAGCAATTTCAATCGCTTTTTCATAACCTGCATCTGCATGGCGAACAATCCCAAGCCCGGGGTCAGTGGTTAAAACTCTTTCAAGCCGTATTTCCATCTCTTTTGTTCCATCTGCAACGACGACCATTCCAGCATGTATTGAAAGTCCGATGCCAACTCCACCGCCGTGATGAACAGCAACCCAGCTTGCGCCAGCGACAGCATTTAACAGAGCATTTAAAATCGGCCAATCAGCTATTGCGTCGCTACCATCTTTCATTTTTTCGGTCTCACGGTTTGGAGATGCAACCGAGCCAGTGTCAAGATGATCACGACCTATGACAATTGGAGCTTTGACTTCGCCAGTTCTAACCATCTCATTAAATATCTTCCCCATTTTAGCCCTCTCACCATAACCGAGCCAGCAAATTCTTGCTGGCAAACCCTGAAACTTAACATGTTCTTGCGCTTTTTGAATCCAGCGAACCAATGATTTATTCTCTGGAAATGTTTTCATAACTGCTTCATCGGTTGCATAAATATCCTCCGGGTCCCCGCTTAAAGCAACCCATCTGAATGGACCTCTTCCCTCGCAGAACAAAGGACGAATGAACTCATGAACAAAACCAGGGATTTCAAAAGCATCTTTAACTCCATTTGCATACGCCTCACCACGAATGTTATTACCATAGTCAAAAACAACAGCGCCACGTCTCTTGAATTCAAGCATCGCTTTCACATGTTCAACAATTGAGCGTTTCGCCATCTGAATGTATTTTTGCGGGTCTTTTTTGCGAAGCTCAAGCGCCTCTTCGTAAGGAATTCCGTTTGGGACATAACCATTCAAAGTATCGTGTGCTGATGTTTGATCCGTTACGATATCTGGAATTATTCCTCTTCTCAAAATCTCAGGCAAAACATCTGCTGCGTTTCCAACAAGTCCAACTGAAACCGCTTCTTTTTTCTCCTTTGCTTTTAAAACGATTTCAAGCGCCTCATCAAGGTCTTCGGTCATCATATCAAGATAACCTGTTTTAAGTCGTCTTTCTATTCTTTTCTTATCAACCTCAACTCCGAGGAAAGCAGCGCCGTTCATAGTTGCAGCAAGGGGTTGAGCTCCTCCCATCCCACCAAGCCCAGAAGTTAACAAAAATCTTCCAGCCAATGTCCCGCCGAAATACTTATCCGCACAAGCTGCAAATGTCTCATAAGTCCCCTGCAAAATTCCCTGTGTCCCGATGTAAATCCAGCTCCCTGCGGTCATTTGACCATACATCGTAAGCCCGAGCGCTTCAAGCCGTCTGAACTCATCCCAGGTTGCCCAGGCAGGGACAAGCATCGCATTTGAGATTAAAACCCTTGGAGCAAATTCATGCGTTTTAAAAATGCCGACCGGTTTTCCGGATTGAATTAAAAGCGTTTCATCATTTTCAAGTTCAATTAAACTCTTAACAATTGCATGGAAACATTCCCAGTTTCTTGCTGCTTTGCCCGTGCCACCATAAACGATTAATTCTTCCGGTTTCTCTGCAACCTCAGGGTCAAGATTGTTCATAAGCATCCTCAAAGCTGCCTCCTGAGCCCAACCCTTACATGTTAATTTGTTTCCCCGTGGTGCTTTTATATTTTTCACATCAAACTCCAGCACTTGATTTAAAACCTCAGCCATAAATTTCACCTCCTTGATTTTTAAAATGAATTTCTTGTAAAAATCGCCTTGAAAACATAACCCGCTATTTGCGGATTCTCCCTGAACCTTCTCATTGAATACGCATACCATCTCTCTCCAAATGGGACATAAATCCTTAACTTATACCCATCTGATACGATTTTATTCCCGAGTTCCGGGCGAACACCAAGAAGCATCTGAAACTCAAATCTGTCGTCTTTCAAATTGTATTCCCTTATCAATCCGTATGCCTCGTTTATTAACTCATCATCATGCGTCGCTATACAGGTGTAAGCATCACTTTGAAGAAGTATGTTGAGGATGTGTTTGAAGTTATGGTTTATAAGTTCTCTTTTTTTGTAAGCGATCGTTTCGGGCTCAATATAAATTCCTTTACATAATCTGATCCTCGGTTTCAAATCTAAAAGTGACTTAACATCGCTTTCACTTCGCTTTAAATATGCCTGTATCGCAACGCCGACATTGTCATATTTTGATTTCAATTTTCTGTAAATTTCAATCGTCGCATCAGTAGTTGAAGAATCTTCCATATCAATTTCAACGATATTATCATACTGTTTTGCAAACTTTACGAGTTCCTCAACATTGGCATAGCAAAAATCAAAATCAAGTTTTAAACCAAGTTGAGTTAATTTAATTGAAAGGTCGGAGTTAAGGTTATTTTCCTTGATTGTTTGCAGGACCTGTTTGTAAGATTTTAATGCCTCAAGTGCCTCATTTTCGCTGGTGATGTTTTCACCAAGGACATCAATTGTTGCAAGTTTTCCCTGTTGATTTAACTTTTTAACTGTCGCAACTGCATCTTCAAGCTTTTCCCCCGCTATATAACGGCTTGCGAAATGACGGACGATTTTTTTAGGAACTAATGGCAAGGTGCGAACTATAAGTTCATTTAATGGGTTCATGGCAAAGCCGATTTTATTTTATTTCGCCAGAAAAATTTAACTCGTAAAATTAAAAAAATCAAACATAACCAGATGCACAGATAAAAAATTGAACTTTGATTTTTTCACCAGCATATCGCTATATTTTAGAAAAACAAAAAATAAAAATTTCCCGAACGAAACGAGATGTCCTCTGGAAAATTTAAAAGAAAATTAAAATTTGTCCTCTTACTTTTGTGCACATTCTTTGCGGTTGAATTAACAGCTGGATTCTTAACACACAGTTTGGCTTTAATATCTGACGCCGGGCATATGTTAACCGATATTTTTGCAATCCTCGTGAGTTTGTTCGGATTTAAAATTGCAGAGGGTAAAGCAACAAAAAATAAAACATACGGATTTTACAGAGCTGAGATAATCGCTGCTTTTATAAACGGAATTATGCTTATCTTGATCTCCGGTTATATACTGATTGAAGCTTTTGAAAGATTTAAAAACCCACCTTATGTCAAAGGTCTGGAGATGTTAATCATTGCATTTCTTGGCTTAATTGTAAATATTGTGGCGGGATTGATAATTTTCTCGGAGAGAAAGGAAAATTTGAATATGCGTTCCGCTTACCTTCACATTCTCGGAGATACACTTGGCTCAATCGGTGCAATAAGCGCCGGGATTGTAATTGTAACCATAAGATGGTTTTACGCTGACATAATTGCAAGTTTAACAATAAGTTTGATAATAGCATATAATTCAATTAGATTGCTCAGGGACTCAATCAACATACTTATGGAGGGCGTTCCATCGGAGATTGACATTGAGAAGCTTAAAAAGTTGCTTCTTGAAATTCCAGAAGTTATGGCAATTCACGATCTTCATATATGGACGCTTGCAAGCGGGAAAAACATATTAACAGCCCACATAAGCGTCAAAGGTGAAATTGATAGAAATAAACTGAGAACTCTGTTAAATGAAATTGAAGACACGATAAAAGAAAATTCAAACATTGAACACATAACAATTCAAATAGAGCCAGCGACATTTGATGCGGAATTGATATTAAAAAACTTGAAATAGTGCTGAAAAAAATTTAATTTTTACAAAAAACGGAGGTTGCTATGAGATGCGGGCTTATTTTTCTCGCTTTATTTGTAATTTTCTTCTCAAGTGGTTGTGCGGTTAAGATTAATGGAATTTTACTTAACCCATCGCCGGCGCCCGTTTATCATAAAGATAAAATTTTTCTCTCCGGTGGAGCTGGTTTTCCAATAGCCAACACAGAGGCACAAATCTGGGGATTCAAAAAAGATGATGTTGA
>CAZQJI010000011.1:17861-33687 GCA_964593475.1 uncultured Bacteroidota bacterium
TTCCAATAGCCAACACAGAGGCACAAATCTGGGGATTCAAAAAAGATGATGTTGACATCGGATTAATGGCAAGCTGGTTCATCCAGAGTGAAAAAGATGAAGATTATACTAACATTTCTGGATTCGCAAGGAAATGGATTAAATCAAGTGGTGCAGAAAATCCCTGGGCTAATATATATGGTGGAATCCAATATTCATCAAATTGGAATGAAGATTATGGGAATTACTCATCAGTTCATCTTGAGTTTGGCGTGGCGCCGGGGTTTTACAGGCGAAGGTTTAATTTTGCATTTGTCATCAGAGGTGGTTCTGGTTTTGCTTTTCCTTATGAACCAACGAAATATGGCTTCAGCTATGGTTACGGATCAGCCGGGTTGCAACTTGTTGCATTTCCATTAAATAATTTTGGTTTGGGAATTGAAGGAAATCACGGCTTGGGTGCAGGTGGAATGAAAGATGCTGTAATTGTGGTTGCTCCCCCGATACTTAGAGTTTTCGTATTTTACCGAAAATAAATTAAGGAGAGAAAAATGAAAATTCAGATTGAATTCTTCCATGATGTCCTGTGTGCGTGGTGTTTTGCAATTTCACCACGTGTTCATAAACTCGCAGAAGAAAATCCAGATGTTGAGATAATACATCGTGCTTTCGCACTTGCCCCAAATCCGGATGCGATAGTTCAAATTTTCGGCTCAAAAGAGAACGGAAAAAAGGAAATTTTAAACCACTGGAGAATGGCTAATGAAAATGATGACGAACACAGGATCAATGCCGATTTGATGGAACAGCGTGAATTTGATTACCCTTATTCAATTCCGGGTCTTCTTGCGTGTAAATCTGCAGAGCTTCAAGGCGGGCAGGATGCTCACTGGAAAATGTTTGACAGAATTCAAAAGGCACACTTGGTTGAATGTCTTAACATCGCTAATTTTGAAGTTTTAAAAATGTGCGCAAAAGATATCGGGCTTGATATTGAGAAATGGGAGAAAGATTATCAAAGCGAAGAGGTCTTTCAAGCACTCGCTTTTGACATTGAACTTGCAAAGCACTATGGCATAAATGGAGTTCCAACACTTGTCGCAAACGGAAGATACGGGATTGTCGGAGCTCATAAATACGAAACACTTTCAGCATGGCTGAACAAAGTAAAGAGTGAATTAGGTTTTGTGAAACCATAAAAAAATTCCAAATCTTGCCCCTGCGATTATGATTTATTTAGGAACTTGCAGAATTTAAAAGCGTCTAATTTGAAAAAACAAAACTTTGATTGAAAGTGAAAATTTCAAATAAAGGATTGATTTTAATCGGAATTGTTGTAATCGTAGGGCTTGCTCTCCCGAAAGTTAAATCAATTTTTGCAGATAAAAAGACATCCGTCCGAAATCCAGGTTTTACACCTGAATTAAATGTCAAAGCATACATCGTAAAGCCACAAAAACTTCAAAATAAGATCATAGTTACGGGGACGGTTCTCCCGAATGAAGAAGTTGAGATAAGAAGTGAAATATCTGGCAAGGTTGAAAAGATATTTTTCAAGGAGGGTGGAAAAGTTAAAAAGGGAGATTTACTTGTAAAAGTTGATGACTCTGAGCTTCAGGCGCAACTTTTGAAAACGCAATATCAGAAAAAACTCGCGGAAGAAAAAGAATTCAGACAAAGAATGTTGCTTGAAAAGGAAGCCATAAGCAAGCAAGAATATGATATAGCGAGGACAGAACTTAATACGCTTGAGGCGGAAATCCAGCTTATAAAAGCAAGAATTGATAAAACAGAAATAAGAGCACCGTTTGACGGCGTCATAGGTCTAAGATATGTAAGCGAAGGAAGTTATATATCACCAGCGACAAAAATTTCAACTTTACAAAATATAGACACATTGAAAATTGAATTTGCAGTTCCAGAGAAATATGCGAAACTTGTCAATATCGGAGATAAAATAAATTTCAAAGTCCAGGGCTCGGATAAAACATATAGTGCAGTGATTTATGCTATTGACCCCAAAATAGACCCGGCGACGAGAACCCTCCAGGTCAGAGCGATTTTCCCGAATAAAAATTATGAGATTCTACCCGGCGCATTTGCAGAGATTGAAGTCATACTTGAAGAAATTCCGAATGCGATTTTGATACCCGCGGAATCATTAATCCCGAGCGCTGAGGGAAACAAAGTTTTCATTTACAACGATGGAAAAGCCTTTGAAAGGAAAGTTGAAACCGGGACAAGAACGGAAAGATTTGTTGAAATTAAATCCGGTATCAAAAGTGGAGATACAGTTATCACAACGGGACTTTTGCAACTTAAATCAGGTTTTAAGGTCAAAATAAATCAATTTGAATAAAATCTAAATTGGAGATAGATCTATGGGGCTTTCATCACTTAGCATAAGAAGACCCGTCTTATCAATCGTGATGTCTCTTGTTATCATGATCTTTGGGATAATTTCATATTTTTATTTAGGAGTAAGAGAATATCCAGCGGTTGATCCACCGGTTGTAACTGTGACAACCAGTTATCCCGGGGCAAATCCAGATGTTGTTGAATCACAAATAACCGAGCCACTTGAAGAATCAATAAGCGGTATCGCCGGAATACGAACGCTCACATCTGTAAGCAGTTATGGGAGAAGCACGATAAGGGTTGAATTCACAGTTGACCAGGACCTTGAAGCAGCTACAAATGATGTCAGGGATAGAGTTTC
Source organism: uncultured Bacteroidota bacterium (assembly GCA_964593475.1). Lineage (GTDB taxonomy): Bacteria > Bacteroidota > Ignavibacteria > Kryptoniales > Kryptoniaceae > Kryptonium. The sequence goes on from CAZQJI010000011.1 coordinate 20,560, forward strand.
AAGAGCGATGCGACTTCTCCCGCCGGATGTTGATCCGCCAATCGTTCAAAAATCAGATGCTGATGCATTCCCGATAATAGTTTTGACCGTTCAAAGCGATAAAAGAAGTTTGCTTGAATTAACAGATATAGCGAACAACATCTTTAAGGAGAGATTGCAAACGATCCCGGGCGTAAGTGAAGTTAGAATCTGGGGGGAGAAAAAATACTCAATGAGAATTTGGATGGATCCGATAAAACTTGCCGCATACCACCTGACACCAATTGATGTGCGAAATGCCTTTTTAAGAGAAAACATTGAACTTCCAGCCGGGCGTATTGAGGGGAAAACAACTGAGTTAACAATTAGAACAATCGGGCGACTTCAAACACCGGAAGATTTCAACAACTTAATCATAAAAGAATCCGAAGATAAGATCATAAGATTAAGGGATATCGGCTATGCCGAGCTCGCTCCTGAAAATATAAGGACGATAATGAAGGGCAAAGGTGGAATCCCACAGGTTGGCGTCGCAATAATTCCACAGCCAGGAGCAAATCACATAAACATAGCAGACGAATTTTATAGAAGAATTGAACAGCTCAAAAAAGAAATCCCGGAAGACATCCAGCTCGGAATCGGATTTGACACGACGAAATATATAAGACAATCAATCGCAGAAGTTAGAGAAACAATTCTTATAGCATTTGGCTTGGTCATTGTTATAATTTTCTTCTTCCTCCGTGAATGGAGAGCAACACTTATACCGATAATTGCAATTCCAATTTCGCTTATAGGTGCGTTTTTCATCATGTATCTTGCAAACTTTTCAATTAATGTGTTAACACTTCTCGGACTTGTCCTCGCAATAGGTATGGTCGTTGACGACGCAATAGTCGTGCTTGAAAACATTTATTCAAAAGTTGAAAGGGGATTCAACCCATATGAAGCAGGGATAAGAGGAACAAGGGAGATATTTTTTGCGGTAATTGCGACCACAATCGCACTTGTTGCGGTCTTTATGCCGGTTATCTTCATTCAGGGATTTACCGGGAAATTGTTCCGAGAGTTTGGCGTTGTCATAGCTGGCTCTGTTGTTATATCAGCTTTCGTTGCTTTAACTCTATCACCAATGTTGAGCGTAAGATTTTTGGGGAAAGAACATTCAAAATTTTACCTCAAGACAGAACCATTTTTCAGAAAATTGATGAATGCTTACAGAAGCTCACTTGATAAATTTATGGAGAAAAGATGGCTTGCTTTCGTGATAATGGGTGTCTCTGCGGTTGCGATAGTTGTCTTCGGGCTTAATTTGTCCTCTGAACTTGCGCCACTTGAAGATAGAGGAATGTTAAACATAAACGCAACAGCTCCAGAGGGGACATCATATTATCAAATGGGAAAATATATGGATGAACTCTTGCAACTCGTTGAGTCAAATGTCCCTGAAGCTGAAGCAATTTTTGCAATAACCTCGCCAGCGTGGAGAGGAACTGGTTCAAACACCGGATTTATGAGAATCAGATTAAGCGAGAAAGATAAAAGAGAAAGAACTCAACAAGAGATTGCAGATGACCTGTCAAAAAAATTAAGACAATTGACCGGGATTAGAGCGTTCGTCACGCAAGATCAAAGCATCGGTGTTGCAAGAGGTGGTCTTCCGGTTCAGTTCGTAATTCAAGCTCCAAATTTTGAAAAATTAAAACAATTCCTTCCCAAATTTCTTGAAGAAGCAAGCAAACGCCCTGAGTTTACAATAGTTGATGTTGATCTTAAATTCAACAAGCCAGAATTAAAAGTTAAAGTAAATCGTGAGCGAGCAAAAGCATTGGGTGTTTCCGTTGCAGATGTTGCGCAAACACTTCAACTTGCATACAGCGAACAGCGTCTGGGATTTTTCACAATAGGTGGAAAACAGTATCAGGTCATAGGTTCAATCATTAAGGAAAATGCTGAAAAACCCGCTGACTTAAAATCAATCTATGTGAGAAATAGTGAGGGCAAATTAATTCAACTTGACAATTTGATAATCACGGAAGAAGAAGCTAACCCACCTCAACTTTACAGATTCAATCGCTATATCTCCGCAACCGTCTCCGCAGGACTTGCACCCGGAAAAACAATTGGCGATGGAATTAAAGCAATGGAAGAAGTAGCAAATAAAGTCCTTGATGAAACATTTCTGACGGATTTGAGCGGTCCATCAAGAGATTACGCTGAAAGCTCCTCAAGCCTGGCTTTCGTTATGTTTCTGGCTCTGCTTTTAACATATCTTGTTCTTGCCGGGCAATTTGAAAGCTTCCTTGATCCGCTGATTATAATGTTCACTGTTCCGCTTGCTCTTGCTGGCGCTTTGTTTTCACTCTGGTATTTCAATCAAACGCTTAACATATTTAGCCAGATCGGACAAATTATGCTCGTTGGTCTTGTCACGAAAAATGGAATTTTAATCGTTGAATTTGCAAATCAGAGAAAAGCGATGGGACTTTCAAAAATTGAAGCTGTAAAAGACGCAGCTGCTCAACGATTCAGACCGATACTTATGACAAGTTTGACAACTATACTCGCCTTCGTTCCGGTTGCGCTTGCCCTCGGAGCTGGAGCTGAAAGCAGAAAATCCATGGGTATAGCCGTGATAGGTGGAATGATTTTCTCAACCGTCTTAACACTTTATGTTATTCCAGCAATTTACTCCTATCTTTCAAAAGAAAGAAAAGAGACAATTAAAATTGAAGAAAAACCATCCGAAATTGAACTCGCAAAGGTTGATAACGGCGGAAATGAAGAGATAAAACAAACTGCTGACTAAAAACACAAACAAAGTTTCAGCAAATCATGATAAGGTTTATCCTTGCAATTTTAATTTTTCTCTTAACAGCAAACGCACAGGAAATTCTCACGCTTGAAGAAGCGATAAATCTTGCGCTGAAAAATAATCACGACATAAAAATTTCAAAGAACACATTTGAAATCGCCCTGAACAATTACTCACCTGGCAATGCCGGACTTTTGCCAACTGTTGATTTGAGCTCGGGATATACAAAAAGTTCAAACAACACAAAACAACAATATTTTGACGGAAGGTCAATAAACAGAACAGGAGCATTATCAAATTCTTTAAACCTTGGCGTCACATTAAACTGGACAATTTTTGACGGCTTGGCAAATTACAACAATTACAGAAAACTTAAAGAGACAAAAGAACTTGCACAAACTTCAACCATTGCAACCTCGGAAGATATCATCGCAAATGTTATGCTGGCTTATTACGACATCTTGAGACAGAAGGAAATTTTGAAAACCTTCAAAGAAAATATCGCAATTTCCGAACAGCGTGTCAGGATAGCAGAAGAGAAATATAAAGTTGGGACTGGCTCAAAGACAGAACTTCTTCAGGCAAAAGCGGATTTAAACGCAGATCAGAATTCACTTTTAAGACAGGAAACTGAACTTAAAAATGCAAAGGTGAATTTAAATTTGCTTCTCGGCAGAGACCCGAACATTGATTTTGACATCTCAGATACAATCAATGTAAAAAATCTTTCATTTGAAGAATTAAAAGTCAAAGCTCTTGAGAACAATCGCTCCATACTCATCGCTAAAGCAAACAGGGAAATAGCAAAGTTAAACTTAAACAGCGTGAAATCAAGATTTTTACCTAAAATCAATTTCTTTATCGGATACAATTTTAATCGCTCAAATTCTCAAGCTGGCTTCATAGCATCAAATCAGAATCTCGGATTCAATTATGGTTTAAATTTTTCATTCAACATCTTCAATGGATTTAACAGCGTCAGAGAATATGAAAATTCACAATACGAGGTCTTAAACAGCGAGATAAGATACGAGCAAATAAAAGACATCGTTGAAGCACAAATTCTGAAACTTTACGAAAGTTATAAAACGAGTTTGAAATTGATTGAACTTGAAAAGGAAAATCTTGAAATAGCCCGGGAAAATGTTGAGATTGCGATTGAAAGATATCGCCTCGGTGTTTTGACACCACTTGAATTAAGGGAAGCACAAAAGACATACATTGACGCCGAAAGTCGTTTAATTTCAGCATTGTATCAAGCAAAAGTTGCGGAGATAAACCTTTTGAAATTAAGCGGGCAATTGATAAATTTTTAAAAAAGAGAGGTCTTAAAAATGGCAACATACTTTCTTTTCGGGAAATACACACACGAGGCGATGAAGGGGATGTCCCCCGAAAGAACAACAGAGGCAAACAAATTGATTGAAAAGTTTGGGGGAAAAGTCAAAGAAATTTACGCATTGCTTGGAGATATTGATCTTGTCATAATCGCTGACTTTCCGGGAAATTCAGAGGCAATGAAGGCATCAATTGCTTTATCAAAATTGACAAACATATCGTTTAAAACTGCCCCTGCTGTGAGCGTTGAAGAGTTTGACAAACTGATAACCGAGATATGAAAATTTAAAAACGCATAATTCGTTGATGGTAAAACTTTGCTATGTGTTAATTTTTTTAATTTTCCTCCAAACTTTGAGCGCTCAATCGGTTGATACAGACACGGTTAAAATTTCAAAACCAGTTGAAGTTGATACTTTAAATTCTGAGATAACCATTGGAAAAATTTTTCTTGCAACATCTGCCGTCATCGGCATCCCAATCACAACAGGGCTTGTTATGTTAAGTTTATCACCACCTTCATATATGCTGATTCAGGAGAATAAAAATTTATATCATGGGTTTGGGTTTGAGACATCAATTGGCTTTGGGGATTCAACAAGGTTTAGATTTTCTCAGACACGATTTATTTTTCAGTTTTCCTTCGTTGAAAATTTAAAAAGTAGATTTTTAATTGCTTTAAACCGTGATGTGACATTGAAAAGATTCGGGCGTTATAAAATTTTTGGCTTCGGCACATCGGCAGGTTTCTTCCTCTGGACAAATTTCAAAAATTTTTCCACAGCTGGAGTTGAAACAGCGCTCTGGGTTGGAAATGCGATGAATGTTCCTTACATTCTGCTTTTCCCCCAACATCACTTATTTATAAAATTCAGAAGCGGATTTGAACTTGGCTCAGGTAAAAGGGTAAACGAAATAAACATCGGATTTTCAAGCTCAATCACACTCAAAAAATGAACTTACTCATATCTCAGCGACTCCACGGGATCAACGCTTGCTGCTTTCCATGCGGGATAAACCCCGAAAATTATCCCGACAAGAGAACAAATCAAAAATCCGATAACAACCCAATCATAAGGTATCAAAGGCGAAACCTTCAATATAAATGCAACCACATTTCCACCCAACACTCCAAGTATTATTCCAATTATCCCGCCGAATTGACTTAAAGCGAGAGCTTCAAGCAAAAATTGTGTTAAAATGTTTCTCCTCGTAGCCCCGACCGCCTTTCTTATCCCGATTTCACGAGTTCTTTCAGTAACAGATACAAGCATTATATTCATTATGCCGACGCCAGCTGCAACAAGTGCGATCAAGCTCACAATGAAAGCGCCAACTCTCAAAGCAAGCGTCAAATCATTAAATTGTTTTATAAGCGTCTCATTTGAAAAAATCTCAAAATCGTTTTCAGCTCCCGGTGGAACTTTTCTCGCAACTCTCAAAAGCGCTGTGACTTCCTCAACCGTTTCATCATAAAGCTCCTGACTTTTCGCCTTGACAAGAATGTTCAAATTTCTATTTTTCCCATATAAACTTAAAAAAGTCGTAAGTGGAATTGCAACAAAATTATCAACACTATTTCCAAACAACCCGCCTTTCTCTTTTATAACTCCAACAACCGTGAAATCATATCCATCAATCTTAACTCTTTTTCCAATCGCGTCTGTATTTGGAAAAAGCTTCTTTGCAACATTTGCCCCCAGAACAACCACAAATCTTGAAAACTCAAGGTCGTCATCAAAAAATGCTCTCCCCTCTGCAATAATCCAATTATTCCCGATGAAACTTCCAGTCATCACTCCATAGACGAAGATATTAGGATTGGTTTTGACATCGCCATATTGAATAATTTTAGGTCCAACAAGTGCTTCAACCGAAACAACTTCTGGTAAAGTTGCATTTTCAACAACATACATCGCCTGTTCATAAGTTATATCTTTCCTGTTTCTGTATTTCGCCCAGCTTGCACGACCACCAAAATTAACAGCCGGATATTTCTGAATCTGAAATGTATTTGAACCTAAAAAACTCAAAGAGCTCTCAACACTTCTCTGAAGAACTCTTACGCCTGTCATCACAACAATTATTGAGAAGACCCCGACAATTATACCAAGCAAAGTTAAAAATGACCTCAATTTATTCGCCTTAACAGAATCCCAAACCATATTTAAACTTTCAATGACTTCAAACCAGAGGACTTCCCACTTACGTGATAACATTTTAAAATTGATTTTGTTTTACTCATATCTTAACGACTCAACCGGATCAACTTTTGATGCCTTATAAGCAGGGATAAAGCCAGCTACAACGCCTACAAAGATTGAAATTAAAATTGCCATAAAAGCAACCCATAAAGGAAGCGAAGTCGGGATGACCTGATCAACCACAAACCCGAGCAAAATTGCAAAAATTAAACCAATAACTCCGCCCAAAAGACCTATCAAAATAGCTTCAATAAGAAACTGTAAAAGAATCGCCCTTTGAGTTGCCCCGACCGCCTTCCGTATACCTATTTCCCTTGTTCTTTCTTTAACAGAAACAAACATTATGTTCATTATCCCGATACCACCAACAATTAAAGACAAAACTGTAATTCCGATACCAACTATTCCTATAACTCCAACTGTTTGATTATACGCATTCAAAAGTAACTCCTGTCTATTTATTGCAAAATCATCTTCCTCCCACGGTTTCAATCTTCTCAATGTCCGCATTATTCCTCTCAATTCTTCCTTTGCTTCTTCTATCTCATTTATATCCCTGACTTTAACAGCAATAGATGCCCCAGTTCTCCACGGGAACATTCTTATAAACTGCCCGATCGGTATATAAACTCTATCATCAAGCGACTCAATCCCGAGAAATTTTCCCTGTTTCTCAAAAACACCAACGACTCTAAATGTTCTTCCCGCAATTTTAATTTCCCTTCCCACAGGATTTACATTTCCAAAAAGTTTTTCCGCTATCTCTGCCCCGATCACACAAACAGGTCTTTCTGCTTTTACCTCAACTTCACTCATAAATCTTCCAAGTTCAAGAGCCATTCCAGATGTATAAACAAATTCATCCGTAGTCCCAATCACAGGAATGTTTTCAATTACATTACTTCCATATCTGACGGTTGTAATTGCAAAAGTTGTAGGGGCAACTGCAACAGCGTAATTTGATCTTTCTTTTATTACATTTGCAAATTTAATTTGAATTTCACGCCTGTTTCTGTATTTCCACCAGTCCTCACCGGCAAACCATGGCCACTTTTGAATGTAAAGAACATCAGCGCCGATTGCCGATATACTCCTTTCAAACGCTCCCCTTAATCCCTCAATTGTCATATTCATCAAAGTCACCGAAACAATACCGATGATGATACCAAGTGTGGTAAGAGAAGAACGAAGTTTATGTGCAAGTATTGATTGGACAGCAACTTTAAAACTTTCTTTTAAATAAAGTGAAAATCGCATCCCGGATAAATTTTGTTTGTTTATCCTTTTCGTTCTATTATTCTATCAACGACTTTCTCATCGCTTTCAATCATACCATCCCTTATCCTTATGATCCTGTGCGCATGCCTTGCGACATCTGGTTCATGCGTGACGATAATTATGGTGTTTCCCTTTGCGTGGAGTTCATCAAACAAAGCAAGGATTTCAGCACCTGTTTTTGTGTCAAGATTTCCCGTTGGCTCATCTGCAAGAATTATTGAGGGTTTATTCACAAGCGCCCGAGCAATTGCGACTCTCTGCCTTTGACCTCCGGATAACTCATTTGGCTTGTGATGCAATCTATCACCAAGTCCAACCTGTTCAAGCGCCTCACGAGCAAGTTTCTTTCTTAAATCGCCTGGGACACCGGCATAAATCAAAGGAAGCTCAACATTGTGGAGAGCATCCGCACGTGGCAAAAGATTGAAAGTTTGAAAAACAAATCCAATCTCTTTGTTTCTTATCCTTGCAAGCTCATTATCATCAAGCTCGCTCACATTAACACCATTTAAAAAGTATCTCCCGGATGTTGGAGTATCAAGACAGCCAATTATGTTCATCAAGGTTGATTTTCCCGAACCAGAAGGTCCCATTATCGCAACATATTCTCCTTTTTCAATCTCAAGATTTATCCCTCTTAAAGCGTGGACTTTCTCCGCACCGAGGTCGTAAATCTTCACAACATTTTCAAGTTTTATTAAAGGCATCTTCATTTCTCCGTTTATGATTTTGTTTTTATTTTTTCTTTTTGAACTCTGACTTTAACTCCATCTTCAAGGTCTCTATTAATCGCTCTAAAACTCCCGACAACAACTTCTTCTCCCCCCTTCAATCCTTCAACTATTTCAACATAAATCTCACCACTTATCCCTCGCTTTACTGGAACCATTTTAGCAACTCCATTTTCAACTATGAAAACAACTTCAACAACATCATCTTTTGAATTCTTTTTTTCTTCGGGTGAACCAGGATTTGCCAACTGTTTATTTTTCTTCAATGACCTGACCGTAACTGCCTGTATTGGAACAGCAATTACATTGTATTTTTTTTCGGTTATAATATCAGATGTGACAGACATACCCGGGCGAAGCTGAATATCTTTGTCAAGAATTCTTATTTTAACCTCAAAATTCACAACCTCCTCCTGTGTCCCGAGTCCCCGTGTCTTTGCTGCGTTTGAAATCTCATAAACCACACCTTTAATTTTTCTCTCTGGAAAAGCATCAACTGAAAGAATTGCTGTGTCACCGATTGAAACATGCACAACATCAACTTCACTTACATCAACCCTTGCTTCCATTTTTGAAAGGTCTGCAACAACCATGATCACGGTCCCTGCCATCTGACTTGTCCCGACGACCCTCTCACCAATTTCAGCGTTAAGTTGAGTCACAACTCCATCAATTGGCGAATAAATGACCGTCTTAGCAAGGTCTTCCTGAGCTTGTTTGAGTGATGCCTTTGCTTGTTCAACAGCAGAAGTTGCAGAAGCATATTGTGCCTTTGCTACACTATAATTTGTTTTTATGTTCTCATACTCTGCATCTGAGATCAATTTCTTGCTGTAAAGTTCCTCAGCCCTTTTAAATTCTGACTCAGCCTTTGAAAGATTTGCTCTTGCGATTTCAAGCTGAGCCATAGCTGACTTCAAATTTGCTTCCATCGCTTCCTTCCTCGCAATATAAAAATCAGGTTTTATCTTTACCAACAATTGCCCCTTCTTAACATTTTGCCCGACTTTAACCGGCATCTCAATTATTTCACCACTTACTTCCGCACTTATCTTAACTTCAACCTCCGGCTGAATTTTACCCGTTCCTGTCACAATTTGAGTAACATCTCTTCTTTGTACTTTTTCAACCTGAACTGCAACAACTTTCTCTCTTCCACCACTTAATACCGCAACAACAATTGACGCAACAACAAGAAATGAAAGCGCAGCAAAAACAATCACTCTTCTTTTCTTTCTCCTATTATTGTTCGCCATGTTCATCCAAATTTTTTTATTTTGAAATACGAATTTAAAGGTGCTTCGGTTACATTACTCAACATCAAGTTCTCCAAGCGCATATTGAAGTTGTGTTTTTGCAATTATATAATCGTAAATTGCATTCACCCTTGAACTCACTGCTGAAGTATAATTTGCCGTCGCAATCAAAAGATCAAGCAAAGTTCCAGCACCGATGTTATACTTCTCCTCTGCGGTCTTCAAATCAAGTTCAGCGGACTTAACCTGTCTTTCGGCAACTTCAAGTTGCTTCATCGCTGACTCAAGATCAAGAATTGCTTTCTTAACATCCGCTGTTATCTGTCTCTTCGTCTGCTCAAGTTGAACTTCGGCGTTCTTAACATTTATCTTCGCCTGTTGAACTTGCGTTTGCAATTGTAATCTATCAAAGATCGGGAAACTTATATTGATTCCCCAGCCAAATGAGCGATTTTTTGTCAATGTTGAAAGTTCATTACTGTTTAAATTATAACTTGCGGACGCAGAGATTGTCGGCATATAACCTGACATAGCAACCGTAACACCTGACTTTGCAGAATTTAAATTTGCAACCGCACTCTTATAGTCAGGTCTTGTATCAATCGCCTTTGAAATCAAAGCATCAAGATTTTTAACCTGCTCCCTTAAAGCGCTAAATTCAGTTGTATCTATCTCCATTTTTATTGATGGGTCCTCAAACTCATATTCATCCGACGGTATCATCCCGAGATAAACAAGTAAATCTGCCTTTGACTTATCATAATTTGCCTGCGCTCTTATAAGATTTAACTCATCGTTCCCAACTTGAACTTCCTGTTTATAGACATCCGCAAGCGAAACCGAGCCAACACGATTTGCTTCAAGAATTCTTTCAAGCTGTCTTTGACTTCGCTTCAAATTATCCTCAGCAACTTTCAACAATTGCTTATTTCTTAAAACATTCAAATAAAGTTGATATGTCTGGAAAATAACAGATTGGCGTGTCCGTTTGAAATTGTAATCTGCTGAAAGATAATTTGCCTTTGCCCTGCTAACAGAACTAAAATTTGCAAAACCATTGAAAAGTATTATGCTCGTGCTTGCAGTTGTTGAAAAAGAATTCAAAGTTTGTTGAGTTCTAAAAGGCACCGTCCCAAGTCCCGGGATAAAGGTCAAATCCGATTCACGCCGTGTCCTGTTCCAGTTTCCTGAAAGATTTAAATTCGGAAGGAAAATCCCGTATGACTGCATAACGCTTGCAGATTGAGATTGCACAGAATATTCAGCCTGCTTTATCGCAGTATTGTTATCAAGCGCTATCAAAATGCATTCTGAAAGCGTCAATGTCTTCTTTGTCTGTGAAAAAACAAAGCCCGAGAAGAACAACAAAACAAAAAATAATTTCCTCATAACTTCCACCTGAACTTTTATTTTTTTAAAATGGTCAATTTTATTAGACGAAACCAAAATTTTTCTGTTTCACGGTACAAATTTAACGCTTTCTTCCAATCATTCTGCTACTGAAACCTCCAAACATCATTTGAATGTAAAAACCATTAAGACCAACTTTCGGACCTTTTGACATTTCAACTTCACCAGCCATTTTCCAATCCCCGGAGATCAAAAAAGATCCCCTTTTAAAGATGTTTATGACTTTTAAATTGGAGGAGGTATTATCCGAATTAATCGTTTCTAAATAAAAACTCCCCCGGAAAGGGGGAGTTTCAAACTTTATTTCACAAGAAGCATCTTCTTAACCGAGATAAATTTATCACCACCGCCAACCGGCTTTGCAACCATACGATAGAAATACACACCACTTGCGTATCCAGACATATCAACCTGTATACGATATCTTCCAGCTTCCATTACTTCATCAACTAAAGTTCTTACCTTACGACCGAGAACATCATAAATTGCAATTTCAACCGATGATTTAAGCGGTAGCTCAAAACTTATCGTCGTTGCGGGATTGAACGGATTCGGATAATTTTGATGAAGTGCAAAATCGGACGGTAAAAATTGACCCTCGGATTCAACAGAAGTTGCTGTGTAAGGTATCCAACCTATAAATATAGCACCTTCATACGAAGCACCTACTCCAACTAAGTAAATTCTCCTTTCTTTTTCTCTTATAAAACAATTTAACCCGAACGTTGCCTTTGTTGAAGGACCCGGGTAATCATATTCTGTTCTCGCATTAAATCCATCACTTGAATTCCAGTAGTAAATTTTCCCTTCAAATGAACCAACCAGATGCAATAAACCATTTTTATCTCTCGCAAAAAATAAAAACGGATCAGCCGGTGTAGTCCGAGTATAGGTAAAAAATGTTCTTCCCGGGATAATTACCGAATCACGATACACCTTAACAAATTGAAATCCTCTCCCTCCACTCAAAATCACCGGACCTACAATCATGTAAAGATTGCTGTTGTTGTCAATCTCAAGGTATTCTATACCATTATAAAATCTGCTTGACTTTCTAAATCCGGAGGCATAGTTGCCATAATAGTAATAATCGTTGTCGTAGTAATTATCCCCATAAATATAAACAAGATTGCTATTTATCGCTTTTACTTTTATGTAACGAATATAGGCACTATCAACAATTATAGGTTGTTTGAAAGAACCACCTTCATTGTTTGTGTAAAATGTCCTATTTCTATATGAATAAACAACATGTGCAACACCATTTAAATCAACGGTGAAACCGGGGTCAACAAGCTGGCCTAATGTATCATTTGAAACCAATGAAGTTTCCCAAGTGCCTGATGAAGTTTGCCTCAAAAGATAGAATCGCCCAAAATAACCATAAGTAGGACGTAAACTGTCGGCTACGAAAAGGAGGAAATGCATTCTATTGCTATTATCAAGCGCAAACTTGAGAAAGTTAACTTTTTTCAATCTTCCTAACGGAACCGGTGAAATTTGAATTCTTTTTATTTCATTGAATCTATAATTCATCGCAAAATCATCGCCCAGATCTTTCAAAGGGTAAAGATAAATATACGCCAGACCCTGACTTGTATCTATATCCACCTCAGGCACTGGATAAGACATCGGGAACAAATTAATTTTATTATCCATATCAACCCAATAGTGTCTTCCAAAGGCGTATCCGTATATTTCTATTGTAAATAAAGGTAATAATTCATATCTAAAACTGCCATTATCCTGATAAACAATTGATGATCCCACAAATGACCTTGTACTCCTCAATATCATAAACGCTTTGTTTAAGTTAAATGCGTCTAAATAAACCGCACTCGGTTTATATCTACTCCTCAGATAGTAGTGTGTCATTGAATCATTTACAACGGGATACTGATATACAGGTGGTGTTGTCCCGTAATTTATAGGCAGGTTTTGCGGGGTATAGACACTATAAACACCATTTGTATCCACAAGATGTAAATTACCGGATCTATCAAGTTTTAAAGCTTGAACAAATCTCCCTGACCCCACCGATATAGATTTATTAAACCAAACTACGATACCATCATTATAGTCAGGCAAGCATAGTGGGAAAACCGGGGGGACATTAC
>CAZQJI010000011.1:33787-51059 GCA_964593475.1 uncultured Bacteroidota bacterium
TAATTTACGACTATATTATTGTCATTAGTCCTCATTACTTGACAATATGTGACTATCCCATTAATATCATTAGTAGGAGGGATATACTCATAAAGCCTGACAGCTTCTCTCATTTGAGAATTAAAATAGAAGTTAGAAACTTTTCTTGCATAAGATGGATCCATATCATCACCCATACATACAGCAACATGAACAATTCCAGATGTGTCAATGTCAAAATCAAAACTATACACAGTAGCCAATGGATAAACGGCTTTAACCTCACCGATATAAATCGGGGTTTTGAAAATTCCGTTCTCACTACGAATTAGAAAAAACTTATAAGCTGAATCATAACTAAAATAACGATAAGTCACAATACACGGATTCCCCTGCGGGTCATATTTTACCACCGCTTCACTATTTGAAACTTGAAAGAATTTTAAATTTTGAGCGAAGGATAAATTGAAAAACATAAAAAAAAGAAAGTTAACAATTGCTATATTTCGCATAGTTAAACCTCCTTTGCTTTTTTTCATAAAATTAAGAAGAATTCAAATTTCATAAAAGTGATTCGTGTCACAATTTTATCTATTTGTCTTTGAAGCGATGAGACACTAAAAAATTAACCGAGAAATTTCCTGAACCTTGAGACGCTGAAACCGAAGATTACAATTCCAAATGAGAGCAAAATTAAAATTTGCGGATAAATAACTTCAATTCCCGCACCTTTAAGAAAAATTCCACGAAGTATGATGAGAAAATATTTTAACGGAACAAAATTCGTGATGAATCTTATAACGGGTGGCATACTTTCAACCGGAAAAACGAAACCCGATAAAATTATATTTGGCATCGCAAAGAAATAGGCTGTCATAAGTGCCTGCTGTTGCGTTCTTGAAATAACAGATGCGAAAATCCCAAGTCCGAGCGTTGTCAAAAGAAAAACGAAAACAGAGATGAAAAGCAAAACAATATCTCCACGTAATGGAACTTTAAACCAGAATTTGCCAACAAGGATGACAGCAGTTGCATCTATTAAACCGATCAAAATAAACGGTAAAATCTTTCCAATCAATAATTCATAACCTTTAACAGGAGTTACAAGCAATTGCTCAATCGTCCCCTGCTCTTTCTCCCGAACCATTGACATCGCTGTCATTATCAATGTAACTGTTATCAAAATCATTCCAATTAAACCCGGAATTATAAAAGAGCTTGACCTCATCTCAGGATTAAACCAGATTCTTATCTCCGGTTCACAAAATGGAATAAATCTTAATCCCTGACTTTTTACTTTTTCATCAACGATTGAGACAAATCTTTCCATCACGATGCTTGAGAAAAAGCCCATAGCTATTGTAGCTGAATTTGCATCCGTCCCATCTATAATCACAGGAAGTTCAACTTTTTCATTCTTGCTTAATTTCTTTTCAAATTCATTCGGGAAAATAATTACCATACTTGCTTTGCCTCGCTTCAAAGCATCGTCAATCTCATCAAGCGAATTCAAATTAACAACGATATTGAATGTCTCGGTTGAGTTTATAGATTCCGAGATCTCACGGGTCAAAATTGAGTTATCTTCATCAAGAATCGCTATCGGTAAATTTTTGACCTCAAAAGTTGCAGCATAGCCAAGTATAAAAAGTTGAATCACCGGCGCAATGAGCATAATTCCTATCAAAAGGCGATTTCTACGGATCTGATAAATTTCTTTTTTAAAAACTGCTATAATCCTGAACATCAAATTTCACGCATTAATTTTCTCAATCTGAAAAAAGCGAGACGAAATGTCAAAATCATAAACAACAAGAGAAATGAAACACTTTCAAGATGTTCTCTTATTCCATTGCCCTTCAAGATAATCCCACGTATGACATCAAGATAATATCTTGCTGGAACGACATAGGAAATCGCCTGTAAAATCAAGGGCATATTCCTTATAGGAAAAACGAAACCGGAAAGAACAAAACTCGGGACAACCGTTGCTATAAAAGCAATTGCCATAGTTGATTGCTGAGATTTCGCAACTGTTGAAATTATCAATCCAAGATTTAGCCCGCAGAATATAAAAACAAGCGTCACAGCAAGAAGAGAGAAAAGATTTCCTTTCACTTCAAGATTAAACAAAATATAGCCAGCGAGCAAAATCAAAACAGAATCAAGAAATGCAAGCACAGCATACGGAATAACCTTGCCGGAGATGATATAGAAAGGATTAACAGGTGTGGATATCAATTTCTCAAAAGAGCCAAGTTCTCTTTCTTTTGAAATTGAAAGCGAAGTCATAAGAACAGTCATCACCATCATAATTAAGCCCATAAGTCCGGGGATAAAGAAATTAACGCTTTTAAGTTCCTGATTAAACCAGATTCTCGGTTTTAAATCAATTGTTATAATCTTTCTTCCCGTGTGTTTGAAAATAAAATCTGCGATAATATCTTTTGAGAAACTTTGAATGATTTGATAAACATATCCCAAAACAACATTTGCTGTGTTTGCATCGCTACCATCAAGGATGACCTGAATTTTTACCACCCGCCCGGAGCCAATTTTACCTGAAAAATCAGAAGGCAGGACAATCCCAACCTTCGCTTTGCCGGATATAAGAAACTTATCAAGTTCGTGTAAATCGTCAACTTCATCAACGAGTTTAAAAAATCCAGATGATGTAAATTTTTGAATAAATTTATCGCTGAATTGAGTTCTATCAAGATCGCAAACAATGAGGTTGACATTTCTAATATCAGTCGTAACCCCATAACCAAAAACGATGAGAAGGAAAAGCGGGATGAAAATGATTATTATAACACTTCTCAAATCACGACTCAACTGTATAAACTCCTTGCGTATTATGTTAAAAAGCGCCAGTGTTCCTGGCTTTTGTAAGCGAAACGAAAACATCTTCAATTGATGGCTGAATCTTTTCAATTTTCAAAAAAACAAGATTTCTCCTCTTCAAAAACTCCGAAATCTCCGGAATCTTCTCGTCCGCATTTTCAACAACAATGTGAATTGAATCCCCGAAGATGCCAATATCTTGGATAAAATCAAGCGTTGAAAGCACAGCAAAGGCATTCATCAAATCTTCCGGGACTATGCTGATAACTTCACCGCTCATATATTTTTTCTTTATTTCGGTTGGTGAATCAACAGCCATTATCTTACCATTTAGAATAAATGCAATTCTGTTGCATCTCTCCGCTTCGTCCATGTAGTGAGTTGTGACGAGAACAGTTTTACCCTTTGCAGATAAATCATAAACAAGTTCCCAAAATTGTTTTCTTGAGACGGGGTCAACGCCTGAGGTTGGCTCATCAAGAAAAACGATTTTCGGCTCATGAACTATGGCAGTGGCAAAAGACAATCTCTGTCGCCACCCACCCGAAAGATGCATGGCAAGAGTTTTGCGATACTTCTCAAATGAAAGTTGCTCAATTATTTCCTCGGTTCTTTTTCGTGCAAGATTTTTGTCATTAAGATAAATTCCCGCATAAAAACTTATATTTTCTTCAACTGTTAAGTCATCATAAAGCCCAAACCTCTGGGACATATAACCGATTATTTTCTTGACTTTCTCCGGTTCTTTCGTAACAGAGAAACCACCAACGATTGCGCTTCCGGAGGTTGGTTTTAATAGACCACACAAAAGACGAACAAGCGTTGATTTTCCTGCCCCGTTTGGACCAAGCAACCCAAAAATTTCACCCTCACGAATTTTTAGATTAACAGAATTTACAGCAATTATATCGCCAAATTTTTTCGTCAGATCAAATGTCTCAACATCATACATTTTAAAATCACCTCACTTTGATTATAACATCAGCTGGCATTCCCGGTTTGAAAATTCCATCGGAATTATCAACTTTTAGCTTAACGGCATAAACAAGTTTAACTCTTTCATCCTTAGTTTGCACATTCTTTGGCGTAAATTCAGATTTCGGGGATATGAAGATGATTTTTCCTTTGAAGACCTTATCAGGATGTGAATCAATCTTGACATCAACTGT
The DNA here is from genome assembly GCA_964593475.1 of uncultured Bacteroidota bacterium. GTDB lineage: Bacteria > Bacteroidota > Ignavibacteria > Kryptoniales > Kryptoniaceae > Kryptonium. The sequence goes on from CAZQJI010000011.1 coordinate 37,780, forward strand.
ATCGTTAAGTTTTATCAAGCCGAGTTCTTTTTCGGGGACATAAATTCTGATGTAAACTTCATCAAGGTTTGCAATTTTTGCAATCGGTGTCCCTGCTGAAACAAACTCTCCGGATTCAACATATTTTTCAAGGACAAAGCCAGAAATTGGAGAGATGACTTTTGATTTTTTTAACTGAATCTCAATTGCATTTAGCTGTGCTAAAGCCCTGTTGTAATTTGAAAGAGCAATTTTTATTTCCTCAGGTCTTGCGCCTTTTTTGAGAATCTCAAGTTTTTTCATTGCCTCTTCGTATTGCGTTTTGCTTGACTCAAAAAGTGTCTTTGCGTTATCAAATTGTTCCTGCGTTGCGACACCTTCTTCATACAAATTTTTAATTCGCTGAAATTGTCTTTGTGCGTTTTCAAAATTAACCCTTGCACGATTAACAACTTCTTCCATTGCCTCAATTTCCTCTGTCCTTGCCCCGCTCAAAAGAAGTTGATATTGAGAAAAAAGAGCTTCAGCCTGAGATCTGGCTTCAAGATATCTTTGATATGTAAGCTCTGTATCAATCTGACACAGGACAAATCCGCTATCAACTCTGCTACCCTCATCAAAATTAACACTTATAACTTTTCCGCCGACCTCGGAACTAACGATTATTTCTCTTGCTTCAACTGTCCCACTTGTCTCAAAAACCCCCGATGTTTTATCATCCGAACACGAGGATAAAAAAATTAAAAGTGCAAAAACAATGTGCTTTTTCATATTTTGATTTCACTTTGTTAAAAATAAAGATAATAAAACTTAACATTCGGTTTGATGCGTAAAGTTGGAGCCGGGAAATGAATGTAATTTAAAGTGTGTATAATTCGGTTCAAGATGTCAGATCTTGTGTTAACTTTTAAAAGGTCATAATCAATCGCAAGATAAATCTCCGAATAACCTCTCCCGGCGTAATTTATATCCTTGACGCTATAACCGATAGCAAGATTTAAAAAATCGGGTATAAATTTTTCAATCCTCTCCGGCAAAAATTTCTGAAAATCCAAACTCATCCAGAATGTCATTCCCTCATAATCTGTGTGAAACTGTTTTTTGTAAAGTGCATCTTTCAAACTTCCAAGCCGTAAATAATCAAGCCATGTATAACCTGATGGCGTATAACTCCATTTGAAACTTACTGAATTTAGAGAGGGGAGATATTCTTGTGCAACGGGGAAAAACGCACCAAGGATATCCGAGATCGCATCGCTTGGGCTAAATCCCCAGCGTGTTGTAAATCCATCCGTTAATTCAACAACTCCAACTTCGTAAATAATACTTATCCCAGCTCCAAGAAACGCCGATGTCTTACTGTTAAATCCAACCCATTTAAAGATACTTTTATACGCATCTGAAAGAACATAAGAGAAATAAAAATGACCCGCTTTATCTGCTCTTATCAAATCGTTCCAATCATCACGCCAGACAAATTTTTTAACCTTTGTTGGTTTCCACCAGACACGATTAAAGTAATCGTAAGTTAACACTGCAAATCCAGCAGTTCCAATTGAAACTATACCGAGCTTTAACTTGCTTATCTGTGTTTGCTTTGGCACAACTCTATCTGAATCTGACACTTCAGCCCTGCAAAGATTTAGAAAAACAAAAATCAGAATTAAAACCGGCATAATAGATTTTTTCAAGTTTATAGTTCTTAACAGAGCAAAAAAATTATCCAAGAAATGGAACGAACAAATGTAACACAACCCACACAGCCCAGACCCCGAAGACAAGCGCAAACGATTGGACATATTTTTTATCAAATGCCTTAGCAAGTCCAACAGCAAAAATAACAAGTTGCGCAAGAGAGAAAAGTTCAAACTTTGATGCAAAGACATATGCTTTATCTGTTGATGGCTCCATAAAAATTGCGGGGCTTAAACTTGCGAAGAATGAACCGGTTAAAAATGCGAGTATGGTTGAAACAATCACACCAACAGACAAAATTAAACTTGAAAGCGAATATATTGTGAACACAGTCATAAATTCAACTTTTCCGCCGAAAAACAATTTGCCAAGCAAGAAATAAACAAGTGTGACGATTAAAAACACTACAGGGATACCAATTAAAACTCCAATGACGCTGAAAATTCTCTGTGTTCCTCCGATTTGCTCCAATCTTTCACGCGCCATCTCCGCCTGTTCCTCCGTCATTTTCCCTTGCTCAACCATTTGCTCAAATCTTTTTTCCTGAAATTGAATCAGCGAATCTCTGATTTGCTCGTTTCCGAACTTCAAAAATGTGCTGACAATTGAGAGAAAAATTAAAATAAGCATCGGAATAAGCCAATCCGACAAAGAAATTTTTGATTTCACAAGGTTTTCAAAAACTTCAGATGGTGAAGTGAAAATCCCCGTTAGCTTATCAATGAATGGCATTGGCTTTACCTCCGGGGTAAAGCTTGGTTCTTGCTGATAAGATTGAAAATTTTCGGACATTTTTTACCTCAAATTACTTTTAAAAGTTTTTCTACGATGTCAGCTGTTGAGACGCCATCTGCTTCGGCATTGAAATTTGTAACGAGACGATGTCTTAAAACCGGCAAGGCAACTGCTCTCACATCGTCAATTGTTGGAGTATATCTTCCGTCAAGAACTGCGCGCGCCTTTGCTCCAAGTATGAGATATTGTGAAGCCCTTGGACCAGCACCCCAGCTTATCCACCGCTTGATGAAATCTGGCGTTCCATTTAAGTTCGGTCTTGTCATCGCAACAAGCTTAACAGCATATTCAATCACATTGTCCGCAACCGGAACTTTGCGAACGAGTTCCTGAAGTTCCAGAATTTCCTCACGCTTTAAAACCTTATTCACCTCCGGTTGATACATGCCTGTCGTTTTCCTGACTATTTCAACCTCCTCATCAAAATTTGGATAATCTATCCAGATGTTAAACATAAATCTGTCAAGTTGTGCCTCCGGCAATGGATAAGTTCCTTCCATTTCAATTGGATTTTGCGTCGCAAGGACAAAAAACGGTTGTTCAAGTTCATAGGTCTGCCCACCTGCGGTAACTCTGTATTCCTGCATTGCCTCAAGCAAAGCCGACTGCGTCTTCGGCGGGGTTCTGTTTATTTCGTCTGCAAGAATTATATTCGCAAAAATTGGTCCTTTTACAAACTTAAAAAATTTTTCACCCGTGCTTATATTCTCCTCAATAACCTCTGTTCCAGTTATATCACTTGGCATGAGGTCCGGGGTAAATTGAATTCTGCTGAATTTCAAATCAAGAACCTGTGCAAGCGTTTTTATGAGCAAAGTTTTCGCAAGCCCGGGAACACCAACTAACAAGCAATGCCCTCGTGCAAACAAAGCAATCAACATCTCTTCAATGATCTTATCCTGTCCAACTATTACCTTTGCGATTTCGGATTTTATCTTTTTATATGCCTCATTTAATTGCTGGACAGCTTCAACATCACTTTTTTCTTTCCACACATTTACCTCTTGTTTTAATTTTTTCATTCAATTTTGTTTCCGTCCGCATCATAAACGACAACCGGACCAAACTTTTCAAGAACCGGCTTTATCTGTTTTGAATTTCCGGAAACGACGATCAAAATTTTGTCTGGACGCAGATATTTTTTCGCTGTCTCCTGAATATCTTTTGCAGTTATCTTCTTAACTTCATCTCTGAACTTATCATAAAAATCTTTTGGCAGTCCATAAATTTCAATCGTCATAATTCTTGAAGCAACTTGAGCCGGGGTTTCAATTTGAAGCGGGAATGAACCAACGATGTAATCTTTAGCCATCTTTAATTCCTCTTCCGAAACCGGCTCCTCAATTATTCTCTTTAACTCTTTCAATATCTCCGCAACGGAAGAATCTGTAACTTCGTTTCTCACATCAGCCGAAACAATGAAAGGACCCGGATACATTCTTGAATCAAAGAAGCTTGAAGCCCCATAAGTGTAACCATGCGTTTCTCTCAAATTCATATTTATCCTTGAGTTGAAATATCCACCAAGCAACATATTCATCGTGTAAACCTTAACATAATCTTTATTTCTTCTGTCAATCCCAAGATGCCCGATTCTTATAGCCGACTGAACAGCACCCGGTTTATCCACGATTACAACTTTTGTCTCACTTACATTTTCCAGATTTGAAAACTTATATTGGGGTAATTTCCCTTTCTCCCATTTCCCGAAATATTTTTCAACAAGTGGAACTGCCTCATTCGGTGTAATATCACCGGCGAAAATTATAAATGAATTATTCGGGATAAAATGCGTTTTATAGAAATTAACAATGTCATCTCTTTTCATCTTTTGAATTGATTCTTCATTTCCACCGCTTTCATTTGCATATGGATGATTTTTAAAGAGTTCTTTTGAAAACCTCACATTTGCAAGATAACCTGCATCCGCTTTTGATTGCTTGATTGAGGCAAGCCGTTGCGTCCTTATTCTTTCAAGCTCTTCATCTGGAAAAGTTGGATTTAAAACCACATCTTGAAGAATATCCATTCCAACGCCTAAATACTTTTTAAGCACAAGGACGCTTACATTTGTGGCATCCCAGCTTGCGGATGTGTTAAGTGAACCGCCGACGAAATCAATTTCCTCTGCAATTTGAGTTGCCGTTCTTGTTTTTGTTCCTTTCGTCAAAAGTTCAGCGGTTACGCTCGCAAGCCCCGGCAAATTCCCATCATAAGTTGAACCACTTTTCACAACAAAACTAATATACACGATCGGTTGCTCGTGATTTTCAACAACGATAACTTTGAGACCGTTTGAAAGTGTCTTTTCAAAATATGATGGAAATTTAACTTTGCTCTCAGGACCCGGCTTCGGCGGTTTCGTCCGATCAATTTTTTCCTGTGAATCAGAAACTGAAGTTAAGAAGAATATGAGCATGAGCAATGTTCCAATTTTTTTAAACATATCTTTCTCCTCCGAAAATTTTGTTATCTTAAATTTAATTTGTTTTTGGCAGATAATGCAAAACAACACGATTTTTCTCTGTGAAATATTTCTGCGCAACCCGTTTTATATCGTCAACCGTAACCTTTCTATAACGCTCAATTTCCGTGTTTATCAAACCCGGATTTTTAAAAAATGTGTAATAATGCGCAAGAAGATCCGCTTTTCCCTGAACAGTTTGCCTTGCTGAGACAAGCGCAGATTCAATTTTATTTTTCGCTTTTTCAAGTTCCTTTTCATCAACACCGTAATTTTTTACCTTGTTAATTTCTTCATCAATAACCTTTTCAAGTGTATCAGAATTAAATCCCGGATTTGAAATCGCATAAATCAAGAACAGTCCCGGATGTTCTCTTGAATCAGCGAATGTCTCAACCTCATTTGCAATCTTATCTTTATAAACAAGCCGTTGATACAATCTTGAACTTTCACCAACGGAGAGTATATTTGAGAGCAAAGCAAGGGCATATGAATCCGGGTGTCCCTCTTCCGGAATTCTATAACTCATGAAAACCGCCGGCAGAGGTGCATTTATATCTTCCACAACCTCCCTAACTTCATTTCCAAGTGGTTCATCATCTGGCTTGGGTCGTGGTATATTCTCCGGACCCTTTGGAATTTCACCAAAGTATTTTTCAACGAGCTTTTTCGTCTTTTCAACATCAATATCTCCCGCTATCACAAGAACAGCGTTGTTTGGAACATAAAATGTTTCGTAAAATTCCCTCACATCATCCATACTTGCGTTATCAAGGTGTTCCTGATAACCTATGACAGGCCATCTATATGGATGTTTTTTGAAACTTTTTTCGGAAATTTTTATCCACGCAGAACCATAAGGTCTATTCTCATATCTCCAGCGTCTTTCCTCCTTTACAACTTCTCTTTGAGTTATCAAACTTATCTCTTGAATTGAAAAACCAAGCATTCTATCAGATTCAAGCCAGAGCGCAAGTTCAAGATAATTTGATGGAAGAACCTCATAATAATTCGTTTTATCTTCCGTCGTATATGCATTGTCATAACCGCCAGCTTGAGTTATGTATTTGTCAAATTCACCACGCTTAACATTTTTTGAACCATCAAACATAAGATGTTCAAAAAGATGAGCAAAACCGGTTTTGTCCGGCTTTTCATTTTTTGAACCAACATGATAACAAACATTGACCGCAACTATAGGAGTTGAATGATCTTCGTGCAATATCACATGAAGACCATTATCAAGTGTAAATTCAACGAAATCAATCTTTCCATCGCTTTGCGGATAAATTTCAATCGGCTTAATCAATGTCAAGCTCATAACTAAAATCAGGATTAGTTTTAAATGTCTCATTTTATAAATCGCTTTGTTTTCAACTTATTTATTTTGATGCTCTCTGTTCCTTTGGAAGATAATAAAGAACGACGGAATTTTCCGGTTTTAAATACTTAACAACAGCGTCGCGAATCTCCTCACGAGTGATAGAAAGAATCCTGTCAAGTTCGTGATTTATTTCATCTGTATTTTTGTGAATGACATAGTAATGAGCGAGTTGATCTGCCTTTTGCAGGACGCTTTGATAGCTTGAAACTGTTTGAGATTCTGTTTGATTTTTGGCTTTTTGAAGTTCCCTTTCCCCAACAAGCTCGTTTCTTACTTTCTCAATTTCGCTCCATATTTCCTTTTCAACCTCTTCAGGTGTATGTCCTATTGCACAATAAGCGTCAATTTTGAAAACGCCAGCATCTTCCATACCAATTGCATAAACATTTACATTCTGCGCAATTCTTTTATCATAGACAAGTTTTTGATAAAGTCGTGAGCTTCTACCCGAGCCAAGTATATTTGCAAGAAGATCAAGTGCGTAATAATCTCTTTCCCCATCCTTTGGAATTCTAAAAGCGATAAATACAGCCGGTAATCTGACATTATCATAAATTGTGTCCCTTACCTGAGCTGTCATCGGCGGTTCAACAACATTAGGTCTTTTTATCTCATATTTCCCGCGCGGTATATCACCAAAGTACTTTTCAACGAGCTTTTTCGTCTTTTCAATATCAATATCTCCCGCTATCACGAGAACTGCATTGTTCGGGACATAATATGTTTCAAAAAATCTTTTAACTTCATCAAGGGTTGCTGCGTTAAGATGCTCCATATAACCTATGACTGGCCATCTATAAGGATGAACTTTGAAAAGATGCTTAAATGTGTTTTCCCATTGTGTTCCATACGGGCGATTATCAACTCTCCAGCGCCTTTCCTCTTTCACGACCTCACGTTGATTGTCAAGGTTTTCCTGGTTCACATTCAAGCTCATCATCCTGTCAGATTCAAGCCAGAGAACGAGTTCAAGTTGGTTGGATGGGACAACCTGAAAATAATTTGTCCTGTCCCAGCTGGTTGAGCCGTTGAAAGTTCCACCCGCTTTTTGAATATATGCCATATGCTCTGCTTTTTTAACATTTGCAGAACCCTGAAACATCATATGTTCAAATAGATGCGCAAAACCGGTTCTTTCGGGGTCTTCATTCTTTGAACCGACATAATACCAGATATCAACAGCAACAATCGGCGCGGAGTGATCTTCGTGTAAAATCACATGAAGTCCATTTGGCAAATCATACTCAACAAAATTAATCCTACCCTGCGAAAAAGCAAACGATGCTAAAGTTAAAATTGCAAAAGTTAAAAATTTTACCTTCATTTTCTCACCAGAATTTAATTTTTAAACTTTTTGTTACTCCTCATTTCAAATCATCAACTACATAAACATAAACTTCGTTTCTCAATTTTTCAATCCACTTCTGATATTCTCTGTTTTGCTTCTCAATTAATGCGTATTGATAAATTCGCATGTAATCATCTTTCAAATTCATTTTGTGTGCCGGAATTCTTCTCTTTAACAAGACGATGTGATAAGCGTAGGAGTTTCCATATTTCATTTTGACAGGTTGAGAGATTTCACCTTCATTTAAAGAGTTAACAACATCCTTTAAATCCGGTTCAAGCTCATTAACAGCAATCATACCGAGATATCCACCAGTAAGTTTTGTGTTTTCATCCTCGCTGAATTTTTTTGCCATCTCTTCAAACTTTGCCTGTTTTGATATTATCTTGTATCTTATCTCGTCAAGTTTTGAGATCACGAGTTTATCGCTTTCTTCAGTTAAAGGAACTTTAAAGAGAATATGCCTTGGATGAACCTGCTCACCGCGCCTTTCCAAAAGTTGAATTATGTGATATCCGAACGGCGTTCTGACGACATCAGAGATTTGACCTTCCTGCAATCTGAAGACCGCCTCCTCAAATTCTTTGACGAACATTCCACGCCTGACCCAGCCAAGATCACCGCCATCACTTGCAGTTGCCCTATCTTCAGAATAAGTCCTTGCAAAATAAGCAAAATCCCCACCTGCCTTTATGCTATCAAGAATTGCCTTCGCCTTCTGATAAACCGCCTGTTCAACTGAATCAATCGGTTTTGGAATCATCATAATATGATAAAGTTCAACCATCTCTGGAACTTCTGGCAAACTGTCTTTATAGGTATTGTAAAAGTTTTCAACTTCATAGCCCGAAAGCGTCATCATGCCGAACTTTTGCTGTTTGAGTTTCTCTATCATAAGGCGCTTCTTAACATCATCTCTTATCTCACGCTTTATCCTGCCAATTGGCATACCGTAGATTTCCTCAAGCCGTTGCTCTGAACCATACTGACGGACAAGTGCCTGAATCTGTGCGTCAATTTGTCTGTCAACTTCATCATCTGAAACAACCACCGTGTCTTCAATTGCTTTGTTAAGCACAATTTTATCATTTATCATCTCCTGTAAAACATACTTTCTCAGATTTGGATCATCTGGTTTCAAATTGTTTTGAATTGCAAACATATAGACCTGATAATTCAAATCAGATTCAAGAATTACCTCATTCCCGACGATCGCAACTATTCTGTCAAGCACTTTTTGCTGTGAAAACGAGACGAAGTTAAACAGCAACATTAAAACTAAAATTTTCACTCTCACCATTTTACCTCGTAATGATATTTTCTTTTCAACTTTGAAACTAAACTGTCAAGCAAAAGATTTTCTCTCTCAACTATCGCTCTTTCTCTCACCACATCCTCAACAAGCTCAAAATCCGCCTTGCTTCCAACATCTTTCTTATCATAAAGATAAATCAAAAAATAATTTTCTCCAGATTTTACCGGGAAAGAAATTTCTCCTCTGTTCAAATTCCAGACAACACGCCACAGCTCTGGAAACGGTATATTGAATTGATCATAATATCTCTCCTGCACTATCTCAACAACACCCGGCTCATTTGAAAGATTAGCAATTGCACTTTTAAAATCTTTAACCCGTTGAAGTTTACTTCTCAAAGAATTTGCCTCAGTTCTTGAATTTAACTTGACATACCCGATCTTCACAACTTGTCTATCAAGTATAAACTCATCTTGATGCTTCTCATAAAATTGTCTTAACTCCTCATCTGAGATATTCTCCGCATTTTTCAAAATCTCATTTTGCAGGAAATTTTTAACTATCAAGGACTTTCTAAATTCATCAACCATTCTCTCAATCCTTTCGTCAGACTTATAACCCTTTTGGATCGCTTCATTATAAATCAAATTGTTCCTCACCCAGACATCAATATAACTTCTGACGAAGTTTGAATCCATCCCTGCAACTTCCTGTTTCAAAAGATATTCATTCTCAACCCGTGCGATGTAATCCTTTTTATTAACATTTTTACCACAACTCAAAATCAGGATAAAACTAACGATTGAAAGCTTTTTCAAGTGCTTTTTCATTTACGACAACTCTATATTTCTTTTTCAAATTCTCAACCCACTCTTTTTCAAGTCGTTTTAGTTCCTGTTCTTGAACTGCGCTTGCAACTTCGCTGAACGCCTCTTCAAATGTTTTAACTCTGCTTGGCTCTTTGCCTGTGACTTTTATAATTGAATAACCTCCTTGGAACTTAACTGGCTCTGAAATTTCATTCACCTTCATATTCCACGCTTTCCACGCAATCTCATTTTCCGTTGATGGAACAAGTCCCCAGTCGCCTTTTTTCTCTTTCATTCCCGGTCTTTCTGTATATTTTTCAGCGAGTGAGTCAAAAGATGCTCCACTGTTAATTCTTGAATAAATATCTTTTGCAAGCGATTCACTTGCAACCCAGATTTCACTGAACCTGACTCTATCCGGGAAACGATATTCTTCCTTATTTTTCTCATAATAATCTCTCAATTTTTCTTCACTCAAATTTACCTTATCCCAGACCATTTTCTGCTCGGCATGATAAAGTAAAATCCCGTCAACAAATTCTTTGAGTTCATTTTTAAACTCCGGATAAAGCTTCTCAACATTTCTTGCTCTGTATTCCGTGAGTTTCATTTCCGTAATTCTATCAACAATACCTTTTATTGAAGCCGGGTCAAGTTTTCTTCCGGAAAATTCGGAGCTTCGCTTTATAATGTTTATCGCAGAATCAAGCGTAATTTTTTGATTTGCAAACTCAAACAAAATTTTAGCTCTATCTTCTTTTGTGTAAACACTATCCCAGTTCTGATGTGAGGTCGTCTTTGATGTATCCGCTTTTGAAACGAAAAGATCAAATGTCTGCTGATTCAACTTGTAATTATATTCCTTTTTCAATCTTTCAACATAGTTTTTAAAATCGTATTCAAGCCGATATGACTGATAAAGTTTGTTAAGGTCTTCAACGATTTCATCAAATGGTTTTACCGGCACAATCTCCGTAACTTTGACGATGTGATAACCCCATCTTGTTCTTATTATGTCGCTTATATCACCGACTTTTGCACTGAACATAAAGCGATCAATTTCCCTGTAAGCTCTGCCACGCTCGTAATAGCCGGCGTCGCCATTTCTTTCATTTGAAAATTTATCATCAGAATGTCTTCTTGCAAGCTCCCCGAAGTCAAATCCTGCCCTCAAGCTATCAAGCACAGCTTTCATCTCGTTGTAAAGTTTAAGCGTATCTTCCGGACTTGCTTTCGGATCAACTCTTCGTCCGATGTGACTTATCCTTACCATCTCAACACGTGGTTTTCTATCAAGAACTTCAATAATGTGATAACCAAATTTGGTTCTAACCGGCTCTTTCGTCCTTTCACCAACTTTCATTGAATAACACGCATCCTCAAACTCAGGGACCATCATCCCGGCTGTGAAATAATACAAATCACCACGATTAAAAATAACTGTGGGATCATCGGAAAATTCCAGAGCTACGGAATCCCACGGAGCACCCGCATTTAGAAGTTCAATGACCTTTTTTGCTCTTTCATACGCTTTTGAAGTATCGGAAGTTGGAGAGCCGTGGAATCCACCCGGCAACTCAATTAAAATATGTCTTGCTCTTATTTCCTCCTTTCGCCTTTCATAGAGTTGTTTTAAGCCCGGGTCAATCACTTCTTTTTTTGTAAGATACGAAAGAGCAAGCGTTGTGTAATAATCGTTTATCTCTTTTTGAACATTTGGATCTTTATCAAATTTTTTCTCCCTTGCGTCAAGAACTTTAAGTTTAAACTTTATCAAAAGGTCAAGATAATTTTTTCTGTCCTCAAATGATTTTTCCCTTGCCTTTGCAAATCCACCGTTGTTTTTTGCAAATGATTTTTCAAATTCGTCAATCGTGATGATCTCTTTCCCAACTTTTGCAACATACTCTTTTTCCTCAATTATCCCGATATTCTTTAAAAAAGCACAACCCGAAAAAATAAATGCAATTAAGACAAAAACAATGTTCTTTTTCATCTCCCGGTCAAATTTTGTTTTTGATTATTCAATGATCGTAAATCCAGTGTATTTATGTAAAACTTTCGGAACTATAACTTTTCCTTCTGGCGTCTGATAATTTTCAAGCAGAGCTACCATCAATCTTGAAGTTGCAAGCCCGGAACCATTGAGTGTATGAACAAATTCCGGCTTTGATTTTTTATCCCTTCTAAATCTAACATTCATTCTTCTTGCCTGAAAATCCTCAAAGTTACTGCAACTTGATGCTTCAAGCCATTTCTTTTCAGCTGGAGACCAGACCTCAATATCATAAGTTTTTGCTGAAGCAAAACTCATATCACCTGTGCAAAGAAGAACAACTCTATACGGAATGTTAAGAAGTTGAAGCACTTCCTCAGCGTCATTAACGAGTGATTCAAGTTCATCATAAGAAGTTTCAGGGGTTGTAAATTTCACAAGCTCAACCTTATTAAATTGATGGACTCTTAAAAATCCGCGCGTTTCCCTGCCCCAGGAACCAGCCTCACGCCTGAAACAAGCTGAATATGCAACATATTTTTTTGGAAGCTCACTTATATCAAGAATTTCATCGCGGTGAATATTTGTAACAGGGACTTCCGCAGTTGGAATCAAATAAAGATCGTCTTCAGGACAGTAATACATATCTTCTTTAAGCTTCGGGATTTGACCTGTCCCGCGCATTGATGCTTCATTTACAAGAAACGGCGGGAATACCTCAACATAACCATGTTTCTGGATGTGAAGATCAAGCATAAAATTTATCAAAGCTCTTTCAAGCGTTGCACCTTTTCCAATATAAAGCGGGAAACCACTGCCTGTTAATTTCGCACCACGCTCAAAATCAATTATCCCGAGCCTCTTTCCGAGCGTAAGATGATCTTTTATCTCAAAATCAAATTCCTGTATTTCTCCCCATCTTCTGACAACGACATTGTCGCTTGCGTCTTCTCCAATTGGAACCGACTCATGGGGTATATTTGGAATCCAGAGCAAAAGATTTTCAAGCTCAGCTTCAACTTTTTTAAGTTCTGCGTCAATTTCTTTAATTTGGTCTGAAACCTTTCTCATCTCCTCAATTAATTCACTTGCATCTTTACCCTGCTTTTTCAAATTTGCGATTTCCTCCGTGACATCGTTTCTTCTTGCTTTGAGCGCATCGCCTTTTTTTATAAGTTCTCTTCTTCTCTCATCAAGTTTCAAAATTTCATCAACGCAATCTTTTTCCTTTTTAAGTTCAATTGCCCTTTTGACAAGGTCTGGATTTTCTCGTATAAATTTTAAGTCAAGCATTTGCCCAAACGATTATTTATTTTATTTTTTTATCCCATAGACCCGCTAATTTTCTATCTTCAAATGTCAGTTCAACAGTATGCATTGAGATTTCTCTTGCAACCCTGATTTTCTCTTCTTCTGCTTTTTCAAGGCGCTTTTTTGCATAATCAACATAGTCGGGAGAAATATCTATTCCGATGTAGTCGTGTCCAAGTAGTTTAGCAACGACACAGGTTGTCCCCGTCCCACAGAACGGGTCTATTACAACTCCCTTTTCTTC
>CAZQJI010000012.1:0-25354 GCA_964593475.1 uncultured Bacteroidota bacterium
GGGGATTGAAAAATTGTTAAATTTCATTTTTTAGTTTATATTATCACCCAAAAAGTAAAATCCGCAAGCTGAATTTATGCCCTTGAAGCGAGTTCCAAATCTCGTTTATAGCGATGGAAATGGGAATATATATGATGTCCCGGATGTTGAAATGGCAGGAAGAAGTGGATATGATTTTGTGCGAATGAATCCTGATGATTTAATTGAACTACCCGAAGGGAGTCAATTGTTTGAACTTCCGATGCGAAAGCCGGTTGGATTTGATAGAAAAACCGGTGAAAGAATTGTCATTGAAGATGGCTGGGCTGTTGCTGCCTTTCTTGCGCCTGCGCATACACAGTTTTTTCTTTCCGCTTTTGAAAAAGAAAACAATGCCCCAACGCTTCCACTTTTTGCTTACACTGCGGTTGGATGGCTTAACGGGAAATTCTATGTTCCCGCAGTTAGAATTGATCCTGATATAAGGCAGGATTGTGATCAATTTGATCAGAATCTCGTGATTAAAAATGTTTATAAAAAATTCAAACAATATCCGAAAAATCGTTTAATCCGTCATCTTGGAGAAAATTGTGCGCTTCGTTATCTCTGTCCGGCTGCAAGAAATTATTTCCTTGGAAGGTGGGAAGCACCTATTCCAACTTCTCCAGGTTGCAATGCAAATTGCATCGGATGTATTTCGCTTCAGCCTCAGGAATCAGGAATTCCAAGCACGCAGGATAGATTAACATTTATTCCAACTGTTGAAGAAATTGTGGAAATTGCAGTCCCGCATCTTGAAAATGCTCCAAGACCTGTTGTGAGTTTTGGTCAGGGATGTGAAGGAGAACCGTTGCTTGTCTGGGAAGTCATAAGAGATGCGATAAAAGAGATAAGAAAAAGAACAAAGCGAGGAATTATAAATATAAACACAAATGCAAGCAAACCGGGTGCAATTGAGCAACTTTGCAAAGCCGGACTTAACAGCGTTCGTGTGAGTATGAACAGCGCTATACCTGAAATCTATCACCGATATTACAGACCAAATAATTATTCTTTTGATGATGTTGTTGAATCAATAAAAATTGCGAGAAAATTTAATTGCTGGGTTTCGGTTAACTATTTCGTTTTCCCCGGGATGACTGACTGGGTTGAGGAATATCAAGCGATGAGAAAGTTAATAAGGGAGACAGACATATCAATGATACAATGGAGAAATTTTAACATTGATCCCGATTGGTATCTTGAGTTAATTGGCGCTGATAAAAACACAGAAAAACTCGGTGTTAAAAATGTTATGAAACTTTTTAAGGATGAATTCCCACATCTTGCTTATGGATATTTTAATCCACCTCTTGAAGTTATGAAAAAGTATTTGAACTTAAAACAAGTTGTTTTAAAATAAACTTTCTTGTTCTGGTTTTCTCTGTTCACCCGGTTTTATCTCTCCACGGCGGAGTGCGTTAACGAGATTATGCGCCTGTCTTGTTGGTTCCGGGATTCTGAAACCACGGACATTCTGGAGTATTATCTTTATTGACTCTTCAAGCGTAATTTTATGACCAACAGAGACGAAAACAGGTTGAACATTATCTCTTGTCCTCAAAACTGCACCGATTATTTCGCCGGAATCGTAGAGATAAGAATAACTTCCGGCTTTTTCTCCCGGTTCATCATATTTTCCAACGAGTAAACTTTTTGCACATCCTATTGTCGGTTTATCAACAAGGACACCAAAATGCGAGGCAATTCCGAATCTTCTCGGATGAGCGATGCCTTGCCCGTCAATTACAACAACATCAGGTTCAACTTTGATTTTTTCCCATGCTTTAATTAAAGCTGGCGATTCTCTGAACGACAAAAGCCCGGGTATATATGGAAAATTTACTTCCGTTATCACAAGGGAACGATCAATTTCTTCAAGTTCGGGAAACTTTAAAATAATAATTCCGGCGTAAACTATGTTTGAACCCTTATCAAATGATATATCCGCACCGGCGATATAACGGATTTCTTTTTTTAAGCTTTCAACTTTTACAAGTCCACGCAATTCATTCTGTATTTTTATAGCTTCTTCTGGTGTGACATCCCATGAGTGTAATGTTTTGAATTGAGCCATTGGTTGAAATTGTAATTTATTTGTTGATTTTTTATCTTAAAATCGCAATAAAAACTCAGCAAAGTTCAAATGAGAAAAGCGCTCTTCTTAATTTTGCTAATTTTTGTTTTAAGTTGCAACTCTGAGAAAAAGTCAAAACCCCAGATTGAACCAAAGATTCAAGTATCCATTCCCGAATTTAACGCCGATTCATCTTTTGAGTATCTTAAAAAGCAGGTTTCTTTTGGTCCACGAGTTCCAAACACAAAAGCGCACGATGATTGCAAGAATTTCATCATCTCTGAAATCTCAAAATATGCCGATGCTGTAAATTTACAGGAGTTTACACATTTTTATCTTGGTAAAAATTTCAATCTCACAAATATAATTGCGTCTTTTAACCTGAATTCGGGTTATAGAATTTTACTTTGCGCTCACTGGGATTCAAGACCTTATGCGGATGAAGAGAAAGAAGCGTCAAAGAAAATTAAACCGGTTCCGGGAGCAAACGATGGGGCAAGCGGTGTTGCGGTTCTGCTTGAAATAGCGAGAATTCTCAAAGACAATCCTCCACCAATTGGAGTTGATATTATCTTCTTTGATGGAGAGGATCTCGGGGCTTCGGGTGATCTTGAAAATTTCTGCATCGGTTCAAAATATTTCGCAAAGAATAAACCGAAAAATTATGTTCCGCAATTTGGAATTTTACTTGATATGGTCGGAGATAAAGATCTGGAAATTTACAAAGAAGAGAATTCAATGAGATATGCGCCAGATGTTGTAAATTATGTCTGGTCAATTGCCCGGGAGCTTGGTTTTTCTGAATTTAAAGAAAGTGTTAAGCACAGTGTTTATGATGACCACATTCCTTTAAACGAAGCGGGAATAAGGACAATTGATATAATTGACTTTGATTATCCATACTGGCACACGACTGAAGATACGCCTGATAAATGTTCGCCTGAAAGTTTGAAAAAAGTTGGAACGGTTATTTTGAATGTGATTTACAAATATGGTGAAGGGATTGCGGTAAGATGAAATTGGAACTTTTTCTTGATTTAAAACAAAATAATGCAAAATTATGCGGGAAGAACTTGAAAAATTGAAAAAAGAGTGGGAAGAAAAATTTCTGGCTTCGGGAAAATTCAGAGAAAGGGAAAAAGTTTTCAAGACCGACTCCGGAATTGAGATAGATAGAATTTATCTTCCGGATGAAAATTTTGACTATGTTTCAAAGCTTGGTTTTCCGGGTGAATATCCGTTCACACGTGGGGTTTATCCGACAATGTATAGAGGGAGATTATGGACTATGAGACAATATGCAGGGTTCGGGACCGCTGAGGAGACAAACAAAAGATTTAAGTATCTGCTTGAACACGGGCAAACGGGTTTGTCCGTCGCTTTTGATTTGCCAACTCAAATGGGTTATGATTCGGACCATCCGATGGCGGAAGGTGAGGTTGGAAGGGTTGGTGTTGCGATTGATTCTCTTCAAGATATGGAAATTCTTTTTGACGGAATTAATCTTGAGAACATAACAACATCAATGACGATAAATGCAACCGCTGGAATTTTGCTTGCAATGTATGTTGCCGTTGCGAAAAAACAAGGAGCAGATTTGAAAAAAATTTCCGGGACAATTCAAAATGATATTTTGAAAGAATATATCGCTCGTGGGACATATATTTATCCACCGCAACAGTCAATGAAATTAATCGTTGATATTTTTCAATGGTGCAATGAGAATTTGCCGAAGTGGAATGTTATTTCAATAAGTGGGTATCACATTCGTGAGGCGGGAGCGAACGCAGTTCAGGAACTCGCCTTTACATTTGCAAATGCTATTGAATATGTAAGATCTGCGATAAAGGCAGGACTTGATGTGAATAAATTTGGGGAGCAACTTTCATTTTTCTTCAATGCGCATAATAACTTTTTTGAGGAGATAGCAAAGTTCAGAGCAGCTCGCAGGATCTGGGCGAAGATAATGCGCGAGAAATTTGGCGTGACAAATGAAGAAGCTTTGAAATTAAGATTCCACGCTCAAACAGGTGGCTCAACATTGACAGCTCAGCAAATTGAAAACAACATTATCCGTGTTACAATTCAAGCGCTTGCCGCTGTTCTTGGCGGTTGTCAATCACTTCACACAAATGCAAAGGATGAAGCGCTTGCACTTCCAACGGAAGAATCGGCAAGAACGGCTTTAAGGACACAGCAGATAATCGCTTATGAAAGTGGTGTGGCAGATACAGTTGACCCGCTTGCCGGGAGTTATTTCGTTGAGTATCTTACCGATGAAATTGAGAAAAGAGTTTGGGAATACATTGACAAAATTGAAGCAATGGGAGGAGCTATAAAAGCAATTGAATCCGGCTACATTCAAAATGAAATATCAAAAAGTGCGTATGAGTATCATATGAAAATTGAAAGGAAAGAGAAAATCATTGTGGGTGTGAATGAATTTAAAACTGATGAAAAACAAAAAATTGAAATTTTCAAACTGAACGAGAAAGCTATAAAAAAACAGATTGAAAGATTGAAAAAACTCAGAAGAGAAAGAGATAATGACAGGGTTGAACAGTCGCTGAAAAGATTGCGTGATTGTGCAATTTCGGGGGAAAATTTGATGCCTTCAATTATTGAGTGTGTTGAATCATATGCAACAATTGGAGAAATCTCCGATGCATTGCGTGAGGTTTGGGGAGAATATAAGGAGAGATGAAATCTATGAAATTGAGCAAGCAAAAATTTTCACTCCTTCAACTTTTGAAGAATAAAAAATACAGATACAAAAGCGGTCTTTTTATACTTGAAGGCGAAAGGATTATCAGGGATGCTGTTAAGTTTGGAGCTGAAATTTCTTTCGTTGCTTATTCTCAAAAATTTTTAAAGACACCACAGGATGAGGAATTTTTAAACTACCTGAAAAACAGAAAAATTGAAATTTACGAGATCGGCGAAAATGAGATTGAGAAAGTTTCAGATGTTGAAACTTCACAGGGGATAATTGCTGTTGCGAAAATGTTTTCATATAATGAAGAAGATGTTTTTAAAAGCATGGAACGGAAAAGGAGTGGAACGATTGTCGCGCTTGAAAAAATTGCAGATCCCGGAAATCTCGGGACAATTTTCAGAATTTGTGATTGGTTTGGGGTTGATTTAATCTTGATTTCGGATGAAAGCGTTGATGTTTTTAACCCGAAAACATTGCGTGCGACAATGGGTTCAATTTTTAATGTTCCGTTCTTGCAAAATGTTGATTTGAAAAATTCAATTGCAAAATTTAAAAATATCGGGTTTAAAATTTATTCAACATCTCCATCTGGAAAAGTTGATTTTCACGATGTTCTGGAAGATGAGAAAGCTGTTTTTGTTTTTGGAAGCGAAGCCAGAGGAGTAAGTAACGAGATAATGAAAATTTCAGATGCAACGGTAAAGGTGAGGAAATTCGGGAAGGCGGAGTCGCTGAATGTTGCTGTTTCAACCGCCGTCATACTTTCGGAAAGAGCGTATGTCATTTCCGGGCGATGATGAAAAGCCCGGGATAAATTAAATTGTTTTCATCTTCAATCTCAACGATTTCAAACCCGACGCTTTTTAGCATCTCAACGAATTCTTCTTTCTTTGTGTAATGAAGCTGTGCTTTTATGTCTTTGCCATAAATTCCAAGTTTCAACTTTATCTTTTCTTCAAATTTGGTGTATTTGAAGCGAATTGAGTTTGATTTTAAAGTATCTTTAATTAAGATGATACCGGAATTTTCAAGCTTGTTGTAGAACAGGTTAAAGAGTTTGATTTTGTCTTGCTTTGGTATGAAAAGCAGGACATCAATGAAAAGAACAAGTTTTAAGTTGTTGAGTTCATCTAAATTCAACACATTTTGAAATTTAACTCCTGTTGCCTTTGCCGATCCATTTGCTATCTCAATTCGTTTTTGAGAGATGTCAAAGCCAATTATGTTTAAGTTTGGATTTTTGAGCTTTATATAATTTGCGAAGATTCCATATCCACAACCATAGTCAAAAACGCAACCTGAGTCAGGTATAAATCTGTCAAGATATTTTTTTATCTGATTGAAGTTAAAAATGATGCGGGCGTAAATCTTTATTTTCTCCCCTGAAGGTGCATTTCTGTAAAGTTTCAAAAGTTTAAGTTGCTCATCTGAAATTTTCATATCGTCGCATCTTCCATTTGTTCATCTTCTTTCCGGCATTTGATGATTTGTCAATTTGTTGATTCTGGTTTTTCTTTTCGGAGCTTAAAATTGCGAAGGCAATTGCTGGTGGGATTTCTCTGAATTCATTAAACTCTGATGGTTTGAAATAATTCTGGATAAAATGCGTATCATACTTACCCTGCCGGAAATGTTCATTTTTCATAACCCAGAGGCAAAACGGGATTGTCGTTTTGACCCCACAAATTTTATATTCGCTTAACGCTGTTCTCATTCTGTCAATCGCTTCAATCCTATCTCTGCCCCAGACGATGAGTTTTGAAATCATCGGGTCATAGTGGATTGTGATCTCATTTCCTTCTTCAATTCCAGCATCAACTCTGACCCATGGACCGGATGGCTCTCTCATCAGTGTGATTTTACCAGTTGATGGAAGGAAATTGTTAAACGGGTCTTCAGCATAAATTCTGCATTCAATTGAATGTCCTCTCGGTTTTATATCTGTTTGTGAAAAACTTAATTTCTTTCCAAGTGCGATTTTTATTTGTTCTGCTACAATATCAATCCCGGTGACCATCTCAGTTACAGGATGTTCAACCTGAAGACGGGTGTTCATTTCAAGAAAGTAAAAGTTTCTATTTTTGTCAACAATGAATTCAATCGTCCCGGCGTTTTCGTAATTTACTGCTTTTGCGATTTTAATTGCTGAATCAAAAAGTTTTTCTCTTAATTCCGGAGTGACGATGGGTGATGGGGTTTCTTCAATTACTTTTTGATGTCTTCTCTGGATTGAACATTCTCTTTCACCGAGTGCGACTATATTTCCGAATTTATCAGCAAGGATTTGAACTTCAATATGATGTGGTTCTTCAACATATTTTTCAATGTAAACTCTGTCATCTCCGAAGGCAAATTTTGCTTCGTTTTTTGCCCCTCTTATTGCTGATTCAAAATCCTCCTCTTTGTGGACTATTCTCATACCTTTGCCACCACCGCCAGCAGCAGCTTTTATGAGAATTGGGAATCCAATTTTTCTTGCAATTTCAATTGCAGATTGAACATCTGAAATCGGGCTTTCCGAACCCGGGACAGTTGGAACCCCAACTTTTTTTGCTATTTCTCTTGCTTCAAGTTTATCCCCCATTTTTTTGATCGCATCGGGCGAAGGACCTATGAAAATCAATCCGTTATCCTGGACAAATTTTGCGAAATCCTCATTTTCCGAAAGAAATCCATATCCGGGGTGAATTGCATCTGCTTTTAACTTTCTGGCGACATCAACTATTTTCTCAATGTTTAAGTATGTTTCTGCCGGGTTTGCTTCACCGATGCATTCAGCATAGTCAGCCATCGCAACGAAAGGTTTATCTTTATCTACTTTTGAATAGATTGCTATTGTTTCAATGCCGAGCATTTTGCAAGTTCGGATTATTCTCACCGCTATTTCCCCGCGGTTTGCGATTAAAATTCGCATACCCGTTCTTTGATTTTGTTTTCAATCAACATCTAATTCAACTATTGTCACACCATCTCCACCTTCTTCCCAGCTTCCAAGCCGGAATGACTTAACATTCGGGTGACGTTTCAAAAATTCGTTTATCTCTTTTCTCAATTTCCCCGTTCCCTTGCCGTGTATTATCTCAACTCGTTTTAATCTGTAAAGAAAGCTCGTGTCAATAAATTTATCAACTGCGCTTATTGCTTCATCAACTTTCATACCTCTGACATCAAGTTTAGTCGCAACAGGTGCAAATAAGTCCGTTGCCAGAGTTAGTTTTTTGACTTCTTTTTGTTCAACTTTTTCAATCTGATCAATTTTTACAACCATTTTCACCGAACCGAATGCAACTACAACATTTGAACCATCAATCTGTAAAACTTCTCCAATCTGTGAACCATCTCTTATTTTTACGAAATCTCCCGGCTTTATCTCTAATGTTTCAGTTTCAGAAGTTTCAACCTGTTTAATAATTTCTTGAATCTGTTGTTGAATTTGCTGTGCTGTTGAATGTGCCTGTTTTATGCTTTCTTTTGAAGCCGATGTCTCTTTTATCTTTCTTATCGCTTCTTCAATTTTTGCCCTCGCTGTCTCCGCAATTTCTCTTATTTCTGCGATCGCATCTTTTTTAGCTCTCTTTTTCTCCCTTTCAATCTCAATTAACTTTTGTCTGTATTCAGAAATCATCCTGTTTAGATTTTGCTCTTTTTCTCTTAACTCATCAACGAGTTTTCTGTATTCAACCTCAAGTGATTCAAGCCGTGATAAAACTTCTTCAACTTTAACCTGTGACTCGTCAAGGTTTTTCTTTGCGTTGTTTATAACATCCTCATCAAGACCAAGTCGTTTTGCTATTTCAAATGCATAACTGCTACCGGGGACGCCAATTCTCAATCTATATGTTGGTGCAAGTGTTTGATGATCAAATTCCATCGCTCCACATTCAACTTCGGGATTATTATAAGCATAAAATTTTAATGCGCTGTTGTGTGTTGTGGCGATGACAAAAGAACCTTTGCTTTTGAGTTTTTCAATTATTGCGATTCCCAAAGCTCCGCCTTCCGCCGGATCAGTCCCCGACCCAAGTTCGTCAAGAAGAACAAGGGTTCTATTGTCCGCTTCGGAAATTATCTTTTTGATGTTTTTTATATGAGAACCAAACGATGAAAGGTCTTTTTCAACGGATTGTTCATCTCCGATGTCAATGAAAACTTTTTTGAAAATTCTCAACTTGCTTGATTCTTTCAATGGGATTGGGATCCCTGCTTGAGCCATAAGTGTGAGAAGTCCAACCGTTTTAAGGACAACTGTCTTACCGCCTGAGTTTGGACCGGAGATGACAAGTATTTGTGAACCGTCACCGAGTTTGAAATCAAGCGGAACAACTTTATTTTTTCCGTGCCTTAAAAGAAGAATTGGATGATAAGCGGAGTTCAGAATTATCGGACCGGTTTCAGAGACCTCCGGGGCGTAACCATCAATTTGAAATGAGAATTTTGCTTTCGCGTAGATAAAATCAATTTTTCCGAGTATATTTGTGTTCGTCTGGAGATATTTTAAATTTTCTCTTACTTTATTTGTAAGTTCACGCAATATTCTTTCAACTTCTTTCTGCTCCTGAAATTGAAGTTGTAAGATTTCGTTGTTAAGTTCAACGATTTCAGCTGGTTCTATGAAGACAGTCAATCCGGTTGATGATGTTCCGTGGACGACGCCTTCAACATGTCTTTTGTGTTCAATTTTTACAGGAATTACAAGTCGTCCGTCTCTTTGTGGAATTATATCGTCCTGTGTGTAATCTTTTTCTGAAATCTGTTTTAAAATTGCGTATAATCTTTTGCGAACATAATCCTGTCTCCTTAAAATTTCTTCACGAAGGTATTTTAACTCTGAACTTGCGGTATCTTTGACTTTACCGTTTTCATCAACGACTTCATCAATGTTATATTCAAGAACTCTGTTAACGAAGATATTTTTAACAATCTCCCATAGATTTGGATATTTTTCGCTTCGTTTGTTAATGTATTCCCGTATCAATCTTGATACACCGAGGACGGATTTTATGTCAAGGAGTTCCTCCGGCATCAAAAAGCTTCCTTCAATTTCGCATCTTCTCAGGGCAATTCTTATGTCTTTTATCCCGTCAATAGGGAATGGGTCATCGTAAGCGAGTATATCTTTCATTTCCATGGTTAGTTTCAGCTCACGCTCAATGATGTTTTTATTTGTGTATGGTGAAAGTTCTTCAAGCAGTTCTTTCCCGAGTTGTGATGTTGCAAATTGCAGTATGATTTGCTTTATCCTGTCAAATTCAAGTTTATTTAGTGTCTCGTTGTTCACCTTTCATTGATTCAATTGTTTTTTGAATTTGCTCTTTAAAGTTTATTTTTGAGCCGAAATTCTTCTCTATGAAATCGTAGATTAAAACAGTTGATTTCGTGACGGGTTTGTAAAGTTTTGACGAGTTTTTAATTTTTTCTGATGGAAAATTTAAACTTCCGAGAAAAATTAACAAAATTCCAAGTGCGAGCAAACCTTCGGCAAGTCCAAGGACAGCGCCGAGTATGTTGTCAGTAAGATCAATGAAAATTGAGACATTTTTTATAAATCTTGCAAGAAGATTTGCAATTATGATGCAGGCGAGGAAGATAAGAAACATAGCAAGATAAGTTGAGAACTCAGGTGAAACTCCAGCGTCTTTTAAAAATTGCGCAACTTTTACATTGTGTTTTACTCCAAGCCATATACCGACAACAACACCGGCTAATCCGAGAACTCTTTTCAAAAATCCCTTTCTAAATCCACGATAAACAAACAAGCCAATAAATCCAAGGATTACATAATCAAACCAGTTCATTACGCTTGAAGTTTTTCTTTTACAATTTTTTGAACAAGAGAACCATCTGCTTTCCCACGAAGTTCTTTCATCACTGCACCCATAACCTTTCCAAGATCTTTTGGTCCGCTTGCTCCAAGTTCTTGAATGACTTTTTCAACGAAATTTTTTATTTCTTCTTCAGACATTTGCGCGGGGAGATATTCATTTAAAATTTCAAGTTCTTTCTTCTCTTTTTCAGCGAGATCATTTCTTCCGCCTTTTTCAAAAAGTTCAATCGCTTCTTTTCTCTTTTTGATTTCAGATTTAATTACCTGGATCTCGTCTTCTTCTGTTAATTCCTTACCTTCACCTCTTCTTTCAATTTCTTTTCTTTTTAACATCGTTTGAAGCATTCTGACAACTTCAAGACGGATTTTATCTCCTGACTTCATCGCATTTTTCAGATCTTCTGAGAGTTTCTCTTTGAGAGCCATTTTTTTTCTGTTAAGTTTGTTTTTAAAAATAAAAAGGCAGGACGATGCCTGCCTTATTAATGGTTAAAATCATATGATAAATTACTCCTGCGACTGATCATTATAATTTTTGCAGAGTTGAATAGTTAATTCTCAAAGCGTCCGCTTTCCTTAATCTCTGCTGAATGTCAATCACGATTCCCATCTTTGAGTCCCTATCAATTTTAAGCGAGACAATGACATTCGGGTTTTCCTGTCGCTTCCTGTACATAATGTCAACTATATCATCAAGTTGGACGATGTTGTCATCAATTTGAATTTTCCCATCTCTCCCAACCCAGATGTATGAGACAAGTCGCTTGTTTTCAATTTTTTCAATCGCAGCTGCTTCAGGCAATATGTATCTTACCTTTACATCGTAAACTTTGATCGTCGTTGTAACCATGAAAAAAAGAATCAACTGGAAGATTACATCAGGGAGAGAGGCGGTTGGAATTTTTGGTTTTGTTTCACCAAATTTCTTTCTGAATTTCATTTTCTATCATCTCCATTTTTATTTAACTTCTTCTGGTTCGGCTATTGAGATACGAATCGGGATTTCCTTTTTCACTTCTTCTTGTTGTTCTCTTGTTAGATCTCTGAATGACCTGCCAAATGTTCGCAGTGAATAATCTTCGCGCAGGTCGTTGTAAGCAAGTTTCAGTTCATCAAGCACTTCAATATATCTGCTGTAACTTGTTTCCCGATCTGTCTTTATTGAAATGATTAGTTTCGGGTTTTGCCTGATTTTGTTTTTTATTGTTTCTCTAATTTGTGGAATCGTGATAAGTTCACCATCAAGCAAAACTTCACCGGCTGCATTTACAAGTAATTTCGCAATGTCGCTTTGTTTAACTTTAACTTGCTGGGTTACCTCTGCAGCTGGAGGGAGGACAAGACCTATACCTGTATCAACATCAAATGTTGTTGCTACGAGGAAAAACATCATCAATTCAAATGCTATATCCGCCATTGAAGCAGCGGGGATTTCTGCTTCTGGTCTTTTCCTTTTTTTAAACATGGCTTTTAAAAAAATTTTATTTTGTATTTTTCACTTCTGTTGTCACGCTTACCTTTTTACCTTGTTGCATTGCTGCAAGAGCGTCAATTAATTCAATTGAGCTCTCCTCCATATCAATCACAATTCTGTCAATTTTTGCAATGAAATAGTTATAAAATGTTTGAAGTATCATTGCGACGACAAGTCCGAAAAGCGTTGTCAAAAGTGCTATTGAAATACCAGCGGCAACGATTTCTGGAGATATATTCTTTGCTTCCCTGATTGCGTCAAATGATACGATCATTCCTTGAACTGTTCCGGTGAAGCCAAGAAGTGGTGCAAGTGATATAAAAAGTGAAAGCCAGACAAGACCTCTTTCAAGGAAAGCCATTTCAATTCCACCGTAAGAGATGATCGCTTTTTCTGCTGCTTCAATTCCTTCATTTGCTCTTAAAAGTCCCGCCTGGAAGATGCTTGCAACAGGACCAGGGGTTTTCTGGCAAACTTCAAGGGCTTTTTCAACACCGCCCTCATCAAGCGCCTTCTTTACCTCAGCAAGGAATTTCCTTGTGTTTATGCTTGCTTTGCTAAGCGAAATCCATTTCGCAATGCTGAGAGCAAGACCTATTATCAAGATCGCAAGAATTGGATGCATGAAGAAACCACCTTCAATATACTTTTCAACCAGGATATTTGTGATTTGCTCAACTAATCCTTTTTGTTGTGCCTGGAATAAAAACGCTAATACACCTTGCGATAAAACCATATTTTTAACCTCCAAAATTTTAGTTTTTGTTTTTGATTTTTTTAGTTCAACTTGAATTTATAGAATTATAAGAAATAATTTTGTCAAAATCAAGAGTTTGACCGTATCCGGGCTTACATCTGAATCCCTGGATACCGGCAGCGTTTAGGAAGATAAATTAAGTCAGGTTTTAAATAATTTGAAGCAAAAATTAAAAACGAAGAACTTTATGCGAATATTTGTAAAAGTCAAACCGGGCTCTAAAATCAGCAAAATTGAAAAAATTGACGAATCACATTTTTCTGCCTTTGTGAAAGCCCCGCCTGTTGAGGGAAAAGCAAATGATGAATTAATAAGCTTAATTGCGGACTATTTTAAGGTTCCTAAGTCCAGAGTTAAAATCGCATCCGGATTTACATCAAAGAACAAAGTTGTTGAAATCGGATAAAACAAGGGAAATGTGGACAAGTTTATCCACTTCTTGACTTTTAATTTCGGGGGATTTAAATTAGTTTCAGACAATTAAATCCAAAATTTGGGTTGCTCAGCAAGACCTGTAAATATGCGATTCAAGCGATGATTTTTATAGCGTCAATGAATTCACAAGAACCTGTCCTCACCAAACAAATCGCCGGGGCTTTATCTATCCCGAAGGAGTTTCTCAACAAAGTAATGCAGCTTCTTGTTAAGTCAGGCTTTCTTATCTCCGTCAGAGGTCCAGGCGGGGGATTTATCCTCGCAAAGGACCCAAAAGATATAACAATTTTTGACATAGTTAAGGCAATTGATGGAACGGATTGGTTTGAAACATGTATTTTGAGAGTTGGTCCCTGTAATGTTGATGATCCGTGTGCTTTACACGATTACTGGATTAAGTTGAGAAATCAAGTAAGGGCATTGCTTGACCATGAAAGTTTGGCGGATATGGTCAAAGAGTTGAGAAATGGTAAAAAAGTTCTCCAATTTGCTGAGGATTTTATACTTCTTAAAAAAATTAAAACTCAAATGGGCATTAATTGATGAGTTACAAGGTTTTTTTACCTGACTTGATACACTGGCAAAAACAGGTCAAATGTCAAGCTGCCTGTCCAATTCACACCGATGCAGGTAGATATGTTCAGTTAATTGCTGAGGGGAGATATAAAGAAGCATATTTTGTCGCTCGTTCGCCGAATCCATTTGCTTCTGTATGCGGGCGAGTGTGTGCAGCTCCGTGTGAAGATTTTTGCAGAAGAGGAAGTATTGATAAACCTGTGACGATAAGGGCATTGAAAAGATTTTTGACCGAAAGATACGGGGTTGAATCACTCTATCCAGATACTCAGGATGAAATTTTTGAGAAGGATTTTGATGCCGAAGATAATAAATTGTTCTGGCATTTGCCGACGATCGCCAAAGTAAGAAAATCAGATGTCAGAGATAAGA
Organism: uncultured Bacteroidota bacterium; assembly: GCA_964593475.1. GTDB lineage: Bacteria > Bacteroidota > Ignavibacteria > Kryptoniales > Kryptoniaceae > Kryptonium. The sequence goes on from CAZQJI010000012.1 coordinate 14,250, forward strand.
AAGTCGCCATAATTGGAGCTGGACCAGCCGGACTTGCCTGTGCCCATGATCTTGCTTTAATAGGTTATCAAGTTACAATTTTTGAATCCTCGCATGTCCTTGGTGGAATGATGAGGCATGGGATTCCGGAATTTAGATTGTCAAGAAGTATAATTGAGAAGGAGATAAACAAAATTCTATGGCTTGGGGTAGAGGTTAGAACACTTACACCGCTTACGAAAAACTTCGGGATAAAGGAATTGAAAGAGGAATTTGATGCGATCTTCATTGCTGTGGGGACGCAGGAAGGAAGAGAAATGAATGTTGAAGGTGCTAATCTTGATGGAATTATCAAAGCGATTGATTTTCTTGTTGGCGTGAACAATGGTTATAGAGTTGAACTTGGTGAAAGGGTGCTTGTGATTGGTGGTGGATTTGTTGCTTTTGACGCTGCAAGGACAGCATTGAGAATGGCTGTTGAGATGGAGGAAAAAGAAAAGATCGGCAATGGTTCAACTTATAACATTGTAATGGATGCAGCAAGGACAGCCAGAAGAGCCGGTGTCCTTGAAATTCACATCGCAAGTTTGGAATCTTTTGAGGAAATGCCAGTTTTGAGAACTGCTCAAGGGAAAGAGGAATTTGAAGAGGCGGTCAAAGAGGGGATTATATTCCATCCCCAAAGAGGTGTTAAGAGGTTTATAGGTGAAAATGGCAGGGTCAAAGCTGTTGAATTTATGGGGGTTAAAAGAACTTACGATGAAAACGGAAGATTTAATCCGATTTTTGATGAAAGCATAAGTGAGTATATGGAAGCCGATACTGTTATACTTGCGATCGGACAGAGACCAAATTTGAACTTTTTGAAGCCGGAGGATGGCATTGAGCTTACGGCAAGCGGGACGATAAAGGTAAATCCGGAGACGCTTGAAACAACAGCTCCCGGAGTGTTTGCAGGTGGAGATGTCGCCTTCGGTCCAAGGAACTTAATTGATGCAATTGCAAATGGGAAACAAGCGGCTATATCAATTGACAATTATCTGCGTGGTCTGAAAACGAAAAAGATTTTTAATCTATCGGTTGAAAAAATTGAAAAGCGAGATTACTCAACTTATGTCGGTTATGAGATAATACCGAGAAAAGCGCCTGATACAATTCCAATTGATAGAAGAACGGGGATTAACGAAGTTGAACTTGGATATACTGAGGAACAAGCAGTTGAACAGGCGAAAAGATGTTTGCTCTGTCATATTCAGACCATCTATGATGCTGAGAAATGTGTTTTGTGTGGGGCTTGCACGGATGTATGTCCGGAGTATTGTTTGAAGCTCGTTCCGATTGAAGAACTTGATTTTGATGAAGAAACTAAAGCAAAACTTTTACAGCATTATCAATTTGATGATAATGTGCCTTTATCTGCGATGATAAAAGATGATGAAAAATGTATAAGGTGCGGTTTATGTGCAATTGTTTGTCCGACGGATGCGATGACGATGGAGAGAATGTATTATGTTGAACAGGAAATAATTGAGGACTGAAAATAAACAAAGGAGAAAAAAATGAAACTTGACAGAAGAAAATTTTTAAAAGCAATTGGTATTGGTTCTCTTTTAGCGGGACTTGCGGGGCAAATTTACACATGGGCAAGATCATTGTTTCCAAATGTAAGTTATGAAAGCATAAGGCGAGTTAAACTTGATGAGCCGGATAAAATTCCTGAGGGAGTAACATTTATTGATGACATTAAAGCATACATTTTTCGTGAAGGGAAGACATTTTATGCAATATCTGCTGTTTGCACACATCTTGGTTGCACCGTAAAATATGTTGCTTTGTCAAAACCGAAGGTTGTAAAGATTGGCGGGAGGGAGGTTGAGGTAAAATGGGAATTCCATTGTCCCTGTCACGGCTCAAAATTTTACGGAGATGGGACAAATTATGCCGGACCTGCTCCAAGACCGCTTGATTGGGTAAAGGTTGAAATTTCTCCCGAGGATGGGAAACTTGTTCTTGACCTGAACAAAGCAGTTCCGCAAAACTATAAACTTACAGTGTAAAACCAAGAAAGGTTTGCTATGGCTGAATTAGAAGTAAAGCAAAAGAAGTTAAACGGGCGGAGCATATTCTGGACCTGGGTTCCGAGATCTGAAAAAGAAGCTGGCGAGTCAATTGTCAGGAATTTATTGCTCCACTGGTTCCCTGCAAAAGTTACTTTGAGAAGCTTATCGTGGGGATATTCGCTCTGGCTCGGGACGATAACAGCGACATTGTTTTTGATACTTGCAATTACAGGTGTAATATTGATGTTTCTTTATGTTCCGTCTGTTGAGAGGGCATATCAGAGTGTAAAGGATATAGAATATGTTGTCTCGTTTGGGTGGTTTATAAGAGCAATGCACAGAAATGCAGCTCACCTTATGGTTGCATTTGCTTTCCTTCATATGGTCCGTGTGTTTTTAACGGGAGCTTATAAAAATGGAGTTGGTGTCGGGCAAAATAGACCTTTGAACTGGATTGTTGGCGTTGTGCTTTTGCTTATAACTTTACTTCTTTCATTTACAGGTTACCTTCTGCCGTGGGATCAGCTTGCATTCTGGGCGATCACGGTTGGAACTAATATAGCAAAGAATGCACCTATCGTCGGCGAATGGATTAGATTTGTCCTTCTTGGAGGGCATGAGATTGAGCAGAATGCTTTGATAAGATTTTATGTTCTGCATTGTTTCTTTTTGCCAGCAGCTGTTTTGTTCCTGTTTTCTTATCATATGTGGAGAATAAGGAAAGATGGAGGTCTTGCATGTGTTGATAATCTCGTCTTGAATCAGAAAAAAGAAAAAATTAAAGATGGGATTAAAAGCAAGACCTATTCATTGCTCGGGTTGACGACGGGAAGAACAGTTCAGGTTGAAACGACGCTCCTTGATGAGGAAAAATATACGGTTAATTCTATTCCATTTTTGATACGAAGGATCGGACTTGTGATGCTTGGGACATTTGTCTTTGTTGCTTTGATCAGTTTGTTCATTCACGCACCACTTGAGGAGCCGGCTAATCCAAATGTGACTCCAAATCCGGCTAAAGCCCCGTGGTATTTCCTCTGGCTGCAGGAACTCGTGGCTATAACGACGGTTAGAATTGGAAGTTTTGTCTTAAATGGAGCTTTTATCGGTGGGATTTTAATCCCGGGAGTTCTTGTCCTGCTTCTTGCGATATGGCCGTATTTTGATAAAAGTTCAAATCTTAACACAGGTGTGTGGTTTGGAAAAGAAAGAATAAAACAAAACATCGTTTTCCTGATACTTTGTTTCTTCGTGATAGTTTTGATCATTATCGGGACTTATATGCGAGGTCCTAACTGGGAGTTCTATTTCCCGTGGGAATCCTGGCCTGAAATTCCGAAGAAATTTTAAAAAGAAAATCTCGTATAAGTGATGGAAAAAGAGAAACTTAAAAAAGATGTCATTGCAATTTATGCGGTTGCTTTAATCGGTTTAATAGTGACGCTTGTTGTCTATGTCGGATACTTTACACCGGAATGGAAGATGTATCAATCTGAATTTAAAAATTATGTCAGGCAAAAGCTCGGTGAAGAAAAAGCTCGTTCAATTGAGACAGGGATAAAGCAAATTTATGTTAAGGAACTAAAGCGGGTTGATAGATGTATAACCTGCCATATGGGTTATGAGTGGAAAGGGCTTGAAACCGCACCTAATCCGTTTAGGACACATCCAAAGGAAATACTTGACAAGCATCCTGTTTCAAAATACGGTTGCACAATTTGTCACGGTGGACAGGGTTATGCTTTGAACAAGGAGGAGGCGCACGGCTTTATTGAGCATTGGGAAGAACCATTGCTTGGTAAAGAACTTGAAGACCTCTATCGTCCGCCGGATAGAAAGGTTTTAATGCAGATGAATTGTAATATCTGCCATCGCTATGATACTTTGACAGCGGGGGCTGATTACATAAACTATGCTAAAAAGCTTGTGAAAGAAAAGGGATGTCGTGCGTGCCATAAAATTAACGGTCGTGGTGGTGTTATAGGTCCCGATTTAACTTACGAAGGTGACAAAGCGCCGGAGCAATTTGATTATGCAAGGATTGGTGGTAGAAAGTCAGTATTTGCCTGGCATGTTGCACACTTCAAGAGTCCGAAGATGGTTTCCCCTGAAACAGTTATGCCTGAGATGGGATTTGGTTCAAAGGAAGCAATTGCCCTTACACTTTTAATGTTAAGCTGGAAAAAAGTCCATCTACCGCCAGAGTATTATCCGCAATCTTACACTGCCCTTGCTGATCTTCCAACGCCTGAGGAAATTGAGAAGGAAAGACAGATGAGAGAGGGAGAAGGGGCTTTCTTTGTGAATAAAGGTTGTTTCGTTTGCCATTCAATTTCTGTTTTTGGAATTGAATCCGCTGCTAAAATTGGACCTGACCTCAGCAACGCAGTTGAAGATGTGCAGAGCAGGTTCGGAAAAACGCTTGAAAGCTTCCTCAAAGAACCAACCGGGACGATGGCAATTGTTCTCGGGAGTCAGATAACATTGACTGATGAGGAAAAAGCGACAGTTGTTCAGCTTTTAACGAAAGCGTATGAGAAATACCGAAAACAACAACTAACCTCAAAACATTAAAAATCAAAGGAGGAGCCAGCCATGAAAAGGCAACTTCAAATTGTCCTTGGAATTTTAATTACCTTCATCGCTGTTGCAATCGTCTTCCACAGCTGTAAACCTGGAAAAGAAGCAGTAAAATCTGAAGTAGCTGAAGCAGCACTTGCAACTTATGTTCCACCAGGTGATCTTGACGAATTCTATCTCTTTTACTCAGGTGGGCATTCCGGACAAATTTTTGTTGCAGGGATTCCCTCAATGAGGCACATTTGCACTATTCCAGTTTTCACACCTTATCCATCAACTGGTTATGGATTTGACGCTGAGACAAAGAAAATGCTCGGTGGCTACACCTGGGGAGATGCGCATCATCCGGCTTTAAGTGAGACAAATGGTGAATATGATGGAAGATGGCTCTTCATCAATGATAACGCAAACAACAGAATCGCACGGATTGATCTTAAAGAGTTTAAAACAAAGCAAATTCTCGGTCCAATCCCAAATCTCTCCGGAAATCACGGTTCAACATTTGTAACTGAAAACACTGAATATGTCACAATCGCAACAAGGTTCTCCGTTCCAATTCCAAAGGGAACATATGTTCCTGTTGAAGAGTATGCGAAGAAGTATCACGGAATTGTCGCACTTGTTGAGGTTGACCCGAAGACCGGAGAGATGAGAATGGATGAAAAGCACGGTTTTCAGGTTTTAATGCCTCCATTTAACTTTGACCTTGGCGATGCTGGTAAAGGTCCAAGCCATGGTTGGGTTTTCTGGACTTGCTATAACTCTGAGAGGGCAACTGGAATTCTTGAGATAACCGCCTCGCAAAATGATCGTGACTATATCGCAGCTGTTAACTGGAAAAAAGCTGAGGAGTATTTGAAGCAGGGTAAGTACAAAATTATAAGCGGTGTCAGAGTGATTGATCCGAAAGAGGCACCCGGTGTTGTTTATCTTATGCCCTGCGCGAAATCACCGCACGGAGTTGATGTGAGCCCGGATGGAAAGTGGATTGTTGGGAGTGGTAAATTGCAGAGCATAACGACAGTTTATAACTTTGAAAAGATGCTCAAAGCAATTGAAAATAAAGATTTCGTCGGTGAAGAAGATGGAATACCTGTGTTAAGATATGAGAGCGTTCGTGAAGCAGAGGTTCCGGTTGGGCTTGGTCCACTTCATACACAGTTTGATGATAAAGGTTATGCTTATACATCTCTTTTCGTTGAAAGCGCAATTGCTAAATGGAAACTCGGAACATGGGAAGTTGTTGACAAAATCCCGATTGCTTATAACATCGGACACCTCTGCGTTCCAGAAGGAGATACGAAGAACCCGGCAGGTAAGTATGTAATAGCCCTGAATAAACTTTCACACGGAAGACATCTCTCTGTTGGACCTTCACAGCCGGAGGCGTCGCAGTTGATTGATATAACGGGTGAAAAGATGAGATTGCTCTATGATGCGTTTACAGAGCCAGAACCGCATTATGCCCAGGCGATTAGAGCTGAAAAATTGAAAGACAAAGTTATTGAAGTTTACCGCAAAGGAATTGAAAACACAAATCCAAATGCGATCTGGGATGAAAAGGATGCCAAAATCGTAAGGAAAGGAAATACGGTTGAGGTCTGGATGATCGCAGTCAGATCAAGATTCCAGCCGTGGAAGATTGAAGTCAATCAGGGTGATAAAGTTATAATTCACTTAACCAACATTGAGCAGACAACGGATGAGCTTCACGGATTTGCAATCTGTGAGTATGATATAAATGTCGTTGTTGATCCCGGTGAGACGAAGACGATTGAATTTGTTGCGAACAAGCCGGGTGTCTTCCCGTTCTATTGCACGAATTTCTGCTCTGCGCTCCATCAGGAGATGCAGGGTTATCTGCTTGTTAAGCCGAGAGGTGGGGCTGGCGTAGCACAAAAGTAAAGCTGTTAAACTTAAGGGAGTGGTATATTTGCCACTCCCTTTTTAATATAAAATTTACAAGGAGCACGAAAATGGAACGAATAATTCAAAAATGGGAGAAACTCCAGGACACACCATTAAATTTGAAATCCAGATTTGTAATTTTAATCTCAGTTATCTTTCTTTTAGCTGTCTTTTTCTTCCCGTTGTGGAGAATGCAATTCTTTGCAACATTTTATCCTGACGGATTAAAACTTTACATTTACTCCTACAAACTTGAAGGTGGTAAAACCGCAGGCAGAGATGACCTCCGTGAAATTAACACACTGAATCATTACATTGGTATGAGACCGCTTTCACAGAGTGATTTTGCAGAATTTACTTATCTCCCGTTTGTCTTCGGTGCTTTGGGACTTCTTGCTTTAAGAGCCGTTGTCCTCGGCAAAATTTCAACGCTTATTGATTTGATTGTTATGTATATCTATGTTGGAATTTTCTCAATCCTTGATTTTTACAATAAACTTTACACATACGGGCATAACCTCGCTCCGGATGCACCGATAAAGGTTCAACCATTTACTCCGCCACTTTTCGGGAAAAAATTAATCGCTCAATTCACGGTTTATAGTTATCCGGATCTTGGCTCAATCGGGCTTTTGCTTTCGGTTCTGACTCTTATCTTTGCTTTGATCTTAACATCAAAAGAAGCGAAAACAGAGTGATAAAAGTTTCATCCGGACATATTTTTAAAATTATTCTGTTGCTTTTGCTGTTTTTCGGTTCAAGTGGTGCAAATGTTTTAAAAGTTGGTAAAAAGTATGAGTTTAAAACAATAAAAGAAGCCATTGCTGTTGCAAAACCACACGATACAATTTATGTCTACGGTGGCGAATACTTCGGGAATATATCTCTTGAAAAACCGCTTGTTTTGATCGGCGTTGGAAGACCGTGGATAAAGGGAGAGAACTGGGGAAGCACGGTTACCGTCCTTGCCGATTCTTGCGTGATAAATGGATTTAAAATCACAGGTGGTGGAAATTTACTTCAAAAAGAAGATTCGGGAATCCTTTTGAAAAATTCGTCATACCATATCATTGAGAATAATTTGCTTGAAGATGTTTTATTTGGTGTTTATTTCTTTGCTTCAAATTATAACATCGTAAGAAGAAATACGATCATCGGGAGACCTTATCTTGGAATTGGAGAGCGTGGGAGCGGGCTTCACATCTGGAATTCGCACTTTAATCTTGTTGAAGAAAATTTCATCACGAAAGTAAGAGATGGAATGTATATTCAGGAGTCATCAAACAATTTAATCAGAAGAAATTATGCCACGGATTTAAGATACGGGATTCATTATATGTTTTCGGATTCAAACAGATTTGAAGAAAATGTCTTCATTGACGATGTCGTCGGGGGTGCAGTGATGTATTCAAGACATATCTATTTCAAAAGAAATATCTTTGCGAGAAATCGTGGCTTCAGCTCATACGGGCTTTTGCTTCAATCATGCGATTATTGCGTTGCTGAAGAAAATTATATAATTGACAACTCTATCGGGCTTCATTTTGAAGGCACAAATTACAATATCATTCGCAGGAATCTGGTTATGAACAATGACCTTGCTATAGCCCTTTTTGCAAGTGCAAACTATGACAAAATTTATGAAAATAATTTTATCGGAAACCTGGCTTTGATTAGAACGATCGGAAATCCAAAGACGACACAATTCAGCTATGAAGGCAGAGGAAACTACTGGGATGGGTATCTTGGATATGACCTTGACGATGATGGTGTTGGGGATGTCAAATTCAAGTTAACAAATGTTTTTGAAGCAATTCAGGGGAAATATCCAGCTTTACAACTTTATCTGTCAAGTCCGAGCGCAAAAGCAATTGAAATAGCTGAAAAAGCGATGCCAATCATCAAGTCATTTAAAATCTACGATGAGCATCCATTGATGAAAAAAGTTGAAATACTTGATTTGACATATCTTATCAAGAGAGGCAAAGAGCAAAATGTTGAAAACCGAAGGGTGGCACTTCTTGCAGTTATAGGAATTGGATTTTTCGCATTTGTTCCGTTTTTGATTCTTCTGGTTCAATCAAAAATTTTAAGTTCAAGATATGCTTACAATTAAAAATCTCAAAAAAACTTATAGAGATGTCGTCGCTGTAAATGGTGTGAGTTTCAGCGTTGGGGAAAATGAAACGGTTGTTTTGCTTGGTCCGAATGGAAGCGGTAAAACGACGACACTTAAATCAATCGTCGGACTTGTCGTCCCAGATGAGGGCGAAATTTATATTAATGAGATAAATGCTTTAAAAGAGCCGAAGAAAGCGAGACAATTTTTGAGTTTCCTACCGCAGAGGATTACACTTTATGAAAATTTGAAAGTAATTGAAATGCTTGAGTTTTTCAGAAGGATAAGAAATTTACCAGCACAAAGAGTTGAATATGTGATTGAAACCTTGAATCTAAAAGATATACTTAACAAATACAGCGGTGAGCTCTCTGGCGGTAATGCACAGCGTCTGGGGATAGCGATTGCTCTTCTTCCCGATGTTCCAATTTTGATTCTTGATGAACCGACATTGAGTTTAGACCCCGAAGGTGTGATGCGGTTTAAATCCTTGCTTTCAAATTTGAAAAAAGAGGGAAAGACAATTCTTTTCACAACACATCTTTTAAACGAAGTTGATGAGTTCGCAGATAAAGTCGGGATCCTTGTCAATGGCAGATTGATAACTTTTGAAAATGCGGGCGAGTTGAAGAGAAAATTGAAGTTTGAGTCAAAAGTTTATCTCGTGATAAAAAATATGCGTGATGATTTCGTCCAGATTGCGTATGATTTAGGAGCAATTGAAGTGAGAAAGAACGGGACAAGCATGATAATAAAAGCTGAGTCAGGTAAAATTCTTGACATAGTTTTGAAAATCAGAGAAGTTGGAGCGCAGATTGAGAACTTCCAAACAGCAAGTCAATCTTTTGAAGCAATTTATCAAAAATTGATTGAAGAACATGAAAGCACAAATTAAAATAGTGTTAGTTTCGCTACTTTCAACATTACTTTTCTCCTGTTCAAAAGATTTGAAGCCCGAAGAAATTGAACCGCACGATATTTGTTATCTCTGTAAAATGGCGATTTCCCAGCTTAATTTTGCAACTGAAATAGTTACGCCTGATGGTGAAGTTTACAAGTTTGATGACATCGGTTGTATGATTGAGTTTAAAAAGATGACGAACCTGCCTGAGGGTTCGGCTATGTTTGTTAGAGATTTTTATACGAAGGAGTGGGTTAGAATTGAAAACGCTTATTTCGTCAAATCCGAGAAAATTCAAACTCCGATGAATTATTTTATAGTGACATTCAAAACGAGGGAATCAGTTGATAGGTTTATGAAGGAGTATGGCGGAGAAGAATTTCCTTATGAACAACTTGAAATCAAAATTTTGAAGTAAAATGCAAAACCTTGTTCAGTCGGGAAATTCAATTTTCACAATTGCAGAGATGGAAGTCATCACAAGCGTGAGGAATAAATGGACACATATCTTTACTGCGGTATTTACAGTTCTTATTCTCGGTATTTCTTACTTTGGTTTGAGCGCAAGTGGATACACGGGAAGCATGCAGGATTTTTCAAGGACAACTTTGAGTTTGCTTAATCTGGTTCTTTATATCATTCCGCTTGTTTCACTTGTTATCGGGGTTATGAGTTTTTCGGGTGATGGGAGATTGAATGAGATACTTTATTCACAACCTTTAAATCGCTGGGAAATTCAAGCAGGGAAATTGCTTGGTTTATTGGTTGTCATTTTTAGTGCGACTGCCCTTGGCTTCGGGATAAGTGGTTTAATCATCCTGATGAGAGTTGGAGCAGAAGGCGTGTTTAAGTATCTTGTGTTTGCTTTTCTTTCAAATCTTCTCGGTTTTGTCTTCATAGGGATCTCGGCTTTTATCTCAGCAATCGCCAAGCGAAGAGCAAGGGCTTTTGGAATTTCAATTCTTGTCTGGTTTCTCTTTTTGATTTTTTACGATCTTGTGATAATCGGAGCGACGACATTTTTAAGGGGGAAAATTGCGGCGACATTTGCTATGGTTTCACTTCTTGGAAATCCCGTTGATATCGTCCGCGTGTTAAGTTTGATAACTCTCAATTCACCCGAGATTTTCGGTCCAGCAGGTGCAGCGTTTTTGAAATTTATGGGTGGAAGCGTGTTAACCTATGTAATTTTAATCGCTGATCTAATCCTCTGGTTTATTGCAATGGCATTTTTATCAATCAAACTTTTTTCAAAACAAGACATAAGTTAAACAAAATCGGAGGAAGGAAAAATGAAGCGCCTAATTTTAATTTTAACAGGTTTACTGTTCGTTTTTTCTCTTACACTTGCACAGGGTCAGAAGGACTGGAAGACAACCTGTGAGAAGCAGTATAACGACAACCTTGCCGTGAAGAATGTTGTGCTGAATCTTCTTGAGCAGGTTAAGAAGTCAGAGCAGACAGATGTCGTTAAGAAAGATTTGACAGATGCACAGTACTGGATTAACCTTGCTGACGAAATCATGAACAAGCAAAAAGCCAGAATGGACAAAGGTGA
>CAZQJI010000012.1:25454-28963 GCA_964593475.1 uncultured Bacteroidota bacterium
TTAACCTTGCTGACGAAATCATGAACAAGCAAAAAGCCAGAATGGACAAAGGTGAGTATAACGAAGATGTGTTCCTGCAGCTTGGCTATGCGTGGAGATATTATGTTGAAGCTGGAACGAAGTTAACGCTTGCGCTTAACAGTTTGCAGGTTAAAGTTAAAAAGAAAGGCAGTTAATTTCTTTCCCCTCCTTTTCAGGAGGGGTCTTTTTATGTTAAAAAGATTCTGAAAGTGAAACCTTGCGTAAAGTAACTTTGTTTTAGTTTTCAAGAAACCCAAGATAATTGAAATCTTTAAGTGCGTTCTGAATTTTATAAAATAGTTTCGTTGTTGCTTGTCCTCGTGATAAGTTTGAATTATGTTTTTGTGATTTTGCCAGCCGAAGTGAAGCACAACAAGAGCGCAGTGTGTCAGTGTGAAGAAAATTGCAAGTGTGGATGTAAAGGTAAAGTTGAAGTTAACCTGATAAATTTGGTATGTTTTGATTCAACAAGTTGTAATTGTAAGAAAGTTAAAAATGCTCCTGATTTTCCGATAAAAGAAGCGATTTTGGGGTTTGAAGATAAATCATTCACCTTCAAACATCCTCAATTTTTTGAAGTTAATGAGAATTTAGCCCTTCCAATTTTACAAACAGAAATCCTTCACCCTCCTGATTAATTTTCTCTCAATCCGGAAAAATTTTCGCTGTATTTGTTCAAATATGTTAAACAAAAAACAATCAGGAGGGTTTTGCTATGAGAATGAAGTTTTTCTTCACAGTGGTTTTTCTTTTTGTTGCCTTTCAGATGATTTTTGCGCAGGAAAAATCCACAATTCGTGGTTTTGTCTACGATGCAAAGGCAAAATACCCACTTGTGAACGCAAACATATGGATTGAGGGGACAAACCGTGGCGATGTTTCCGATTTTAAAGGTTATTTTGAGATAAAAAATCTCGTTCCGGGCAATTATAATGTTGTCGTCTCTTATGTTGGTTATAAACAGGTAAAAGAAAATGTTGAACTTGCGGAAGGCGAAATCAAAACGCTTGAAATCTATCTTGAGGAATTACCATATTTCTCGGTTGAAGAAATTGTTGTTGTCGGGAAACCGGCAGAAACATATAATCAAGCTGACATCGGTGGGAGAGATATTATGAAGAAAGCGCCCCGTGATCTTGGTGATTTCGTCAGGAATTTTTCAAATGTGTCTGCGATTAAAAAAGGTGGTTATGCACTTGACCCGGTTGTTAGGGGGACGAAATTTGACCAGATAAATGTTCAAATTGACAATGGTGTTAAGATTGAAGCAGCTTGCCCGAACAGAATGGACCCACCGACTTCACATGTTCAGGCGGAAGACCTTGAGAAGATAGAAATTTTGAAAGGACCTTATGCGTTGCGTTATGGACCGAACATCGGCGGAGTTATGAATTTTGTCCTTGCAAAGCCGAAAAGATTTGAAAGATTTTCAATTGGTGGAAATCTTGAGACAGGTTATGAAAGTAATTGGAACGGTAAAGTTGCAAGATTGACGCTTTTCGGCGGGGAGAAGTTGTTTGATTTCAGAATTGCTGGCGGAATAAAAGATTACAAGAATTATAAAGATGGCGCAGGGAATGAAGTTAAATCAAGTTTTAATGTTAAGGATTGGACAGGAAAATTTGGTGTTAATTTGAGCGATAATCATAGAGTTCAACTTTCCGTTCGCGAGACATACGTTCGTGATGTTCTTTATCCAGCTCTCCCGATGGACGCAAGAAAAGATGATTCAAGGATAATTTCACTTGATTATGGAGCAAGGAATGTGAGCGTCTTAATAAACAGCGTCAATCTTAAAGCGTATTATTCAAAAGTTTATCATCTTATGGACAATAGTTTCAAACCGACAATAGTAAATGTTGAGGCGGTTACTGAGGCAAATACAAAAGTTACAGGTGGGAGAGGTGAAACAGGGTTGGTTCTGGGAAATAATTTGCTTTATGTCGGTTTTGATTACGCAAAAGTTGAAAAAGATGGTTTGAGGACGAGAAAGATGAAAACGGGACCAATGGCCGGGAAAACTTTCGTTGATACGGTGTGGCAGAATTCGTATGTGTCAAATCTGGGAATTTTCAGTGAGCTCAGAACGGGAGTTTACGGCTTTAATTTGATGCTTTCGGCAAGATATGATATTAACTATGCGCAGGCGAGAACCCCTGCTCCATCTTTCGCCAGATTGTTTGGTGATTTATCTTCAAAATATCACAATGTTAGCGTCAGCGCTGGTCTGGATAAAGCAATCACTCCAAATGTTCAACTGTCAGTTCTTGTCGGCTCTGCGAAAAGAAGCCCGAACATAAGCGAAAGATTTATTAACTTTCTCCCGATTGGAATTGACAACTATGACTATATCGGAAATCCATCAATCAAGCCAGAGACAAACAATAGCGTTGATTTGATTTTAAAGAGCAAAATCTTTGGTGGCGTTTTCAAAGGCGATGTCTTCTATTACTATGTTAAAAACTTCATCTCCGCCAGAATAAGAAGCGATCTTATGCCGAAGAATATGGGAGTTCTGGGTGTTAAGCAATTTGTAAATATTGACAGGGCAAAATTTGTTGGCTTTGAGCTTGGCTATACTTCAACATTTAGCAGAACATTCGGATTTGATCTTAACATTTATCAAACGAAGGCGTGGAATGCGGTAACTGGCGAAGCATTGCCGGAGATACCGCCGTTTGAAGCGAAAACCGTACTTTACTATAACTTCTTTGATGGCAGAATAAGACCTGAGCTGACGGTGAGAGCGGTTGCGAAGAAAAATGATGTATCCTCAAGCTTCGGTGAAACGCCAACGCCTGGATTTGTCCTTGTTAATTTCCTCGTTGACATCACATATTTCAGATTTGTTGATATTTCTGTCGGCGTGAATAATCTTCTTGATAAGGCATACTATGAGCATCTTAACAGAAAAATCAGAACAACCGGAGTTCCTGTTTATGAACCCGGGCGTAGTTTCTTCATCAATATAATAATGAAAGTGGGTGAATAAGTATGAAGCCAAAAATTTTAACCTTGATTATTTTGTCGCTTTTACCTTTTCTGGTTTTCTCGCAGACCTCGGCGGACCTTTTAAAACCAGATCTCGGGAGAAAACTTGGCGTTTGTAGTGTTTGCGGGATGGAGGTTTTTGAGAAGATGATGACACGAGTTGAAATTTCAGTTGATGATACGGTTTATCACGCTTGTGGCATTGGCTGTGCAACTGCTATAATGGAGGGGAAAAATGTAAAGGGAATCAAGGTGATTGATTTTAAAACATTCAAACTCGTTGATGCAAAGAAATCGTGGTTTGTTGTCGGTAGCGTTATATCTCCTGTGAGAGCGATGTTGCCTGAATTCTCTTTTAAGAACAAGAATGAAGCAGATGAGTTCTCAAAAATTTACGGTGGACGAGTTCTTGATTATCAAACTATGTTTGATTTAGCGAAGAAGATTCGTGAAGAGAGGAAGAAAAGAAATTAAAAACTTCGGGCGGGCTTTTGCCC
>CAZQJI010000012.1:28973-33153 GCA_964593475.1 uncultured Bacteroidota bacterium
TTGCCCGCCCCTTTTTATTCTTCATCAATCACCCAGTATTCAACAAGTCCATCCGGAAGGTCTGCGATAAATCTTGATGGCTTTGTCAGAACAAAGCCAGTTCTTGAATCATATATCCCAACAGGGTAACAGATAAAAAGATGTTCCTTTGCCCTTGTGCATGCAACATACATTAACCTTCTTTCTTCCTCCATTTCATCATCGTTTCTTGCAGAGTGTGAGGAAGGGAAAATCCCATCAAGCGCGTGAATTATAAAAACGGTGTTCCATTCAAGACCTTTCGCTGAGTGAATTGTTGAAAGGACGAGAAACTCATCGTCTGTCCCGGGTGGAACAATTTCCGAAACGCTCTCATTCGGTGGCTCAATTGCAAGATCAGTTAGAAACTCCTCAAGCGAATCATATCTTGCAGATATGTTTTCAAAAATTTCAAGGTCTTTCTTCCTTTTGTCGTAATCGTCGTATTTATCCCTCATAATTGGCTCGTAATAGCGAAGAATTATTTCTGTTTTTTCTTGAACAGAGACATCATCGGGATAAATCGTGTAAAGAACTTTAAAAAGTCGTGCAACACTTTCGGGATAACCTTTGAATTCAAGCCAGAAATTTGGATTCGTTTTTATGTTTAATTTTCCCGAAGTTATATCTTCAATAATTTTTTGCGCCGTCCTTGGTCCAACTCCATCAAGGAGGAGCAAAATCCTGTGCCACGAGATGACATCGCTCGGATTTAGGATTACACGCAGATGTGCGACTATGTCTTTAATATGTGCTGTCTCAATGAATTTAAAACCACCAAATTTAACGAAAGGTATGTTTGCCTTCGCAAGTTCTATTTCAAGATCAAAAGATAAATAACTCGCACGAAACAGAACCGCTATTTGATTTAGCGGAATACCTTCCTCCCTTAATTCAAGGATTTTTTGAACGACGAATTTTGACTGATGATTTTCGCTTGGTGCAATCACAATTACTGGAAGTTCTCCGCCCGGTTTCTTTGTGTAAAGAACTTTTGTGTATTTTTCCCTCGCTCTGTCAATTATTTCATTCGCAAGATTTAAAATTGGTTGTGTGCTTCTGTAATTTTCTTCAAGTTTTATGATTTTTGTCCCTGGAAAATCTTTCGGAAAGTCCATAATGTTTCTAAAATTTGCACCTCTAAATGCGTAAATGCTCTGTGAATCATCACCAACAGCCATCACATTCCTGTGTTCCATCCCGAGCAAGCGAACGATGTCCGCTTGCAGGCGATTTGTGTCCTGATATTCATCTATCATGATGTATTTGTATTGATTGGCGAGTTTCTTTCTCACATCGTCAAACTCTTCAAGTAACCTTTTCAGGTTAAGCAATAGATCGTCATAGTCCATTAAATTGTGTTTCGCTTTGTATGAGTTATAAACTCTGAATAACTTTACGATGTCCTCAACCTGTTCGTAATAATGTGGAAATTCATTCAGGACGATTTCTTCAATTGGTGTTTCTGTATTTATGCTTTTGCTGTAAATTTCATAAAGAGTTTGCTTTCTCGGGAAACGCACTTTTGCTCTGTCATACCCTTCCTGAGTTCTAAGTAAGTTTATCACATCTTCAGCATCGCCCTGGTCAAGAATTGTGAATGAGTTATCGTATTTCAAAAGGTGGGCATATTTTCGCAGAGTTAAATTTGCAAATGAATGAAATGTCCCGCCTGAAACTCTATCGCACCTTGCGTCAAGCAAAATTGAGGCACGACTCAACATTTCCTGTGCTGCTTTTCTCGTAAATGTGAGAAGTAAAATTGACTCAGGATTTACGCCTATTTCAACAAGGCGAGCGACCCGATATGTTATCGTCCTTGTTTTCCCAGTTCCTGCTCCTGCGATTACAAGCACCGGACCATCAAGCGTCATCACTGCTTCGTATTGTGCTGGATTTAATTCATCTCTATATCTAATTTTTGATGGTTTTACGCTATGCTCTTCAAAAATCTCTCGTTTCAATATGTATCGCTTTTTCTCCATCGCTTACATCAGGCGGTTGTTTTTAATAAAATTAACTTTTATCTGCTTAAATTCAAACTTTCATCTGCCTTGAAAACTTGATTATTTTTACATCTTTTATTAAAATTCATTATGAATGTCAATCCGTTGGGAAGCGATTAAAAATTCATAAACAATAGAAAGTGGATTACGACCAAAGTTATAATAATTACAGACAGATTATAGACAAACATCTGAAGCAATTAATTACAGAAGACGAGCCGTGGGGTTTGTATGAGCCGATAAAATATATTTTGTTTGCGGGCGGGAAAAGAATAAGACCTGTTTTGCTTTTGCTTGCTTGTGAGTCGCTCGGTGGAAATTATGAAGATGCGTTAAATGCTGCTGTTGCAGTTGAAATTTTCCATAATTTCACACTTGTTCATGACGACATAATGGACAACGCTGACCTTCGCAGGGGAATTCAAACGATTCACAAAAAATGGGACACAAATACCGCAATTTTAAGCGGTGATGCGATGTTTGCAATGGCGTATAAATTCTTATCTCAAACGAAATCGGCGAGATTAAGTGAAATTCTGATCGCATTTTCGCAATCTGCGATTGAAGTTTGTGAAGGGCAAGCGCTTGACCTTGAACTTGAATCAAAATTTGATGTCACGGTTGATGACTACATAAAGATGATAAGCAAAAAAACCGCATCACTTATCAAAAACTCCGTTAAGATCGGCGGACTAATAGCAAACGGAAATTATGAACAGATTTCATCTCTTGAAAATTATGGCTTAAATCTTGGTCTTGCTTTTCAATTTCAGGATGATCTTCTTGATGTCATTGCAGATGAAGGATTTGGAAAGTCCATCGGTGGTGATATTGTAAATGGTAAAAGGACATTTCTTCTGTTAAGGGCAAAAGAGTTAGCAAAGGGCAAAGATAGGGAAATCATAATGAGAGTGTTTAATAAAGATTCTATTGATGTTTCTCTTGTTCCACTTGTTAAGGAAATTTATTATCGCTATGGCGTAATTGATGAAACACAAAATAAGGTTAAATTTTATACCGGTCTTGCCGTCAGAGCGCTTGAAAACCTGCCCGCATCAGGAGCTTGTGATATGTTGATCTGGCTTGCAAATAAACTTTGTGAAAGGAAGATTTAAAATGATAAAGGTAGAGGTTGAAATAAAAAACAGGACAGGATTGCACACCCGCCCGGCTGCTATGCTTGTGAAACTTGCTTCAAAATTTAAATCTGATTTTTTCATTGAGAAAAATGGAATGGAAATAAATGGAAAAAGCATAATCGGAGTGATGTCTCTTGCAGCTGAACAGGGATCAAAACTTATTTTAAAGTTTGAAGGTGAAGACGAGGAAGAAGCAGCCAGAGCAATCGTTGAACTTTTTGAATCCGGATTCGGTGAACTTGGAGAATTAAAAGAAGAAAACAAAGATGGACAGCAAAAAGATAATTGAAGGAATCCCGGCATCACCCGGCATCGCAATTGGAACAGCACTTAAATATGAAAAACTCAAACCTAAGATAACGAAAAAAGAGATCAAAGAAGAAGAGGTAGAAGCTGAAATTGAGAGGTTTTTGAGAGCTATTGATAAGTCAAAAAACGAGTTGCACAAAATTCTGAAACTTGCGACAGAAAAACTTGGCTCGGAAGGCGCACAAATTTTTGAAGCACAACTTTTGATGCTTGATGATAAGACGATAATTGATAAAATAATTCAGAGGATTAAAACCGAAAGATTCAATGCTGAATTTATCGTAAATGATGAAGTTGAAAAATATGTTAAGTTTATGCAAAATTCTGGTGATGAATATTTAAAGGAAAGAGCGAACGATCTTGAAGACCTTAAAAACAGAGTTATAAGAAACATTCAACAGGAGAAGTGGCTTTCAAGATTTGATTCATCAAGAATTGTTGTCGCTGAAAATTTGACCCCTGCCGATACGATTCTTTTCAGCAGAAATCAGGTCCTCGGTTATATCACAGATCTCGGAGGATATACCTCGCATACAGCGATTCTCGCACGGGCTTTAAAAATTCCAGCTGTTGTCGGGCTGAAGGAAGCCACCAAGTTTATAAAAACTGGCGATACTGTAATACTTGACGGATACAAAGGAATTGTGATAGTTAATCCCGATCAAGCTTTAATAGAAGAATATCAGGAAAAATTGAGACGTGTTGCAG
>CAZQJI010000012.1:33253-41841 GCA_964593475.1 uncultured Bacteroidota bacterium
AATCCCGATCAAGCTTTAATAGAAGAATATCAGGAAAAATTGAGACGTGTTGCAGAGTTTGAGAGAAAACTTGAACAGTTGAGGCATCTTCCTGCGGAGACAATAGATGGCAAAAAATTTACACTTCTTGCAAACATTGAGTTTCCAGATGAGGTTGATGAGGCGATTGAAAATGGAGCTGAAGGAATCGGGCTTTTTAGAACGGAATATATAATCGGCAATGGCATAATTCCAGATGAAGATGAGCAGTTTGAAGAATACTTCAAAGTCGCCGAAAAAATTTACCCCGGGAAAGTTGTCATACGAACTTTTGACATCGGCGGGGATAAGATATTCAAAGATTATCACAAGGAAGATAATCCTTTTCTCGGCTGGCGCGGGATAAGAATTGGGCTTGATAGACCGGAGATTTTGCTGACACAATTGAGGGCGATTTTGAGAGCAAGTGTAAAGGGAAATGTGATGATAATGTTTCCAATGGTTACAACTATTGAAGAAGTAAGAGAGATTAAAAAATATGTTGAAATTGCAAAATCGCAGTTGCGTGAAAAAGGAATTGCGTTTGACGAAAATATAAAAATTGGAGTTATGATTGAAGTTCCATCTTCAGCTTTGATGGCAAAAGAAATGGCTCGTGAGGTTAACTTTTTCAGCATCGGGACAAATGATTTGATTCAATACACGCTTGCTGTTGATCGTGGAAATGAGACAGTTGCGAAGATATTTCAGGAATTCCATCCCGCGGTTTTGAGATTGATCCAATTTATAATTGAATCTGCACATCGTTCAAAAATACCTGTTTCAATGTGCGGTGAAATGGCTGCTGATCCACTTGCGACGATTCTTCTCATTGGTCTTGGACTTGATGAATTCAGCACAGTTCCAAAATCAATCCCGAAGATAAAGCAAATCATCCGCTCTATCAAGTTCAAAGACGCAAAGAGAATCAGCAAACGTGCGCTTATTTTCAAAACACAGGGCGAAGTAATTGATTTCCTGCGAAAGGAATTGAAAGATTTAATATCAGAATTTGAAATCTAAAACCAAAAGGAGGATACATGCTAACAATTGAAGACATCAGGGCTTTTGACAAACAGGATATGTTCTCAAAACTTTCCAGCTTTCACGAACAGATAAAAGAAGCAGTTAGAATAGGGGAAGGGGCTAAGATTAAATTGCCAGTTAAAAAAATTAACAAAATTGTCTTAACAGGTCTCGGTGGTTCAGCAATTGCCGGGGACTTGCTACGCTCATATCTTTCCGATGAAATTAAAGTCCCGATAATCGTCAACCGTGATTATTTCCTTCCAAGGTTTGTTGATGAAAATACACTTCTCATAGTTTCAAGTTATTCCGGAAATACCGAGGAAACAATTTCGGCTTACAACGACGGAATCAAGAAAAAGGCGAAAATAATTTGCATCACTTCAAATGGAGAGATAGAGAAAATTGCTTTGAGGAAAAAACATCCTGTGATAAAAATTCCAACCGGTTTCCCGCCGAGAACGGCGCTTGGATATTCGTTTTTCCCGATACTTATTACGCTTGTAAAACTTGGATTTGTTAAAAGCAAAAAAAGAGAGATTTCCGAGACGATAAAAGTTGTTGAAGAAAAATCAAAAATTTATTCAAATCCAGAACACGAAGAAAATCTCGCTTATAAAATCGCCGTTCGCCTATCGGGTTCATTGCCATTTATCTACACATCCGGCAAATTTGACGCAGTTGCGATGAGATGGGCTTGTCAGATTGAGGAAAATGCAAAAATGCTTGCGCATTTTAATGTGTTCCCGGAATTAAATCATAATGAAATCGTCGGTTGGTCCGGGGAAGTTGAAGGAAGTTTCAGAGGACTGATAAACAAAATCAGCATAGTTATCCTGCGTGATGATTGGGAATATGAAAGAGTAAAGCACAGGATTGAGATAACAGATGAATTGATGAGACCTTATGCGGGTGAAATTTTGAACATTTATTCAGAAGGAAAAACTTTGCTTGCGAGAATCTTTTCGCAAATTTACCTCGGCGATTGGGTAAGTTTCTATCTTGCTATTTTAAATAAAGTTGATCCAACGCCTGTAAAACCAATTGAATATCTTAAATCAGAACTTGCGAAAATCTGAACTTTGATTTGAAATCGCTGAAGGTAAATTAATTTGAGCGTTTCAAATTTGTATTGAACTGAATTTGTAGAATCTCGTTCATACTTCCTGTTCTGTATCCTTCAAGGTCAAGCGTTATGTAGATGAAGCCGAGATTTTTAAATTCTTTCACAACTTTATTTCTGAATTCATCATCAAAAAATTTTTTGAACTCATCTTTTCCCGTTTCAATTCTGACAGTGTTTCCGTCAATGTATCTTACTCGGACGATCTTTAAACCTTGCTTTCTCAAAAAGGACTCTGCTTTATCAATTTTTTTAAGTTTTTCTCTTTCAATTGGAAAGCCATAAGGAAATCTTGAAGATAAACAAGCGAAAGACGGCTTGTCCCATGTTGGAAGTCCCAGCATCTTTGAGAGTTCTCTTATCTCATTTTTTGTCAATCCGGCTTCAAGAAGTGGAGAGCGAACATTATTTTCCTTCACCGCTTGCAATCCAGGTCTGAAGTCACCGAGATCATCAACATTTGTCCCATCCGCAATCCATTGAATGTTCTCTTCAATCGCAATTTGCCTCAATTTTGAAAATAATTCGGTTTTACAGTAATAGCATCTATCGGGCGGATTTTCACTAAATTTTAAATCATCCGTTTCCTCCGTGTCAATGATCTTATATCTTATCCCGATCATCTCTGCAAGTTTCACAGCTTCACCGAGTTCATCCTCTGGATATGTGTCAGACCTTCCGATAACCGCGATCGCTTTATCTTTCAAGACATCGTAGGCAACTTTGACGAGAAGAGTGCTATCAACTCCACCTGAAAAACCAATCACAACAGAGCCCATTTCTTCAAGAATTTTGCGAAGTTTGAGATATTTATCGTTAAGTGTCATTTTTCTTTCTTCTTGATTTTATTTTTCTGATCAAAAATCTTTTAACCTCATCAACAGGCATTTGCTTGCCGGTCCATAGTTCAAACGATTTGCTTGCTTGAAGAATTAACATCTCAATTCCACTTATAACTTTTGCACCATTTTTTTGAGCAAGTTTTAAAAATTTAGTCATAGGAGGATTATATACGAGGTCATAAACAATTTGTCCTTCGTGAAATGCCCCATCAATCTGGAAAGGAACTTCGTTTGAATTTGGATGCATACCAATTGGAGTTGCGTTAACTATAAGCCGTGATGATTTTATATCACCTGCGATTTCGGGTGGGAAAAATTCTTTGACTTCAAAATCCTTATATCCGAGAACCTGTGAAAAATATCTTGCCAAACTTTCTGCTCTTGATAAATTTCTGTTTGCTATCACAATTCTTTCGGGTTGAAAATTCGTAATAAGTGAGTAAATCACTGCCCTTGCCGAGCCACCAGCGCCGAAAATAAAAACGGGCGTGTTTGAGACCAGATCTTTGTATTTTTTCAATGATTCTGTAAATCCGAAAACATCCGTGTTATAGCCGATTAGATTCCCGTTATCATTCACAATTGTATTGACAGCGCCAATTATTCTCGCTTCCGGTGAAATGGTGTCAAGATTTTCAATCACTGCTTCTTTGTGTGGAATTGTGACATTTACCCCTTTTATTCCAAGTGCAATTATACCTTTTAGCGCATCTTTGAGATTTTCTGAAAGAACATCAAAAGTCAGGTATTTATAGTTAAGACCCAGAATTTCAAAAGCGAGATTGTGGATGAAAGGAGAAAAAGAATGCAAAACTGGATGACCGATAAGACCAACTATCTTAGTTTCAGAGTTTATTTCCATAACCCCCGTTTAATTTTTTTATGGAATAAATCCAAATTGGTGTGGAATTACTATTGCCTTTTAATCCACTTTTTCACATACCGTTTATACTTCGGGAATTCGTCTTCAAAGTCCTCAATTTTTGAGTTATCAAGCTCAAACGCTTTTGAAAAATATTTTCCCGCCTCATCAAGCATATCCGCAAGCAGGAACAATCTCCCGATCTGATAATATGGTTCCGCATAGTCCGGATTTATTTTAAGTGCGTTGTAATATGCCTGTGCAGCTTCCTGATATCTTCCGAGCTGTTCGTATACCATTCCTGCACCTATCCACAGATCTGGATTTTTCTGATCTAATTTTATCGCCATCATATAACTTGAAAGTGCTTCGCTGAACCTTCCGGTTTCATATTCAAGCTCTGCTTTTGCTTCCCACAAATCCGAAATTTTTGGATTGTAATTGACAGCTATTGTATAATCAGCAAGAGCTCTTTTGTAATTTCCTATTGCCTCGTAGCAGTTTCCACGAGCGTAATATGCGACAAAATTTGAAGGGTTGCTTTTTATGACCTGATTGTAATATTTTATCGCCTCACGATATTGACCGAGTTTTGTGTATATATTTCCGATGTAGAACAGGGCAGTTTCAGAGTTGGGTTGGAATTTTAAAAGTTGTTTAAATGCCTCAAGCGAATCTATGTATCTTTCCATTTTGAAAAGTATTTCCGCTTTCAGCTCAATTGCTTCTTTAAAATTCTCTTTAATGACCATAGCCATATCCAGACTCTCAATCGCCTTGACAAGCTGGTTCATTTTTGCGTGAGCCAATCCTTTTTTATACCACAGTTCGTGGTCATACGGGTCAAGGTTAAGACATTTTTCAAGGACATCAATTATTGACTCAAAATCGCCGGTTTTTTCATAGCAGTTTGCGAGTTTTAAATAGACCTCTTTATCGCCTGGATTTACCTCGGATATTTTCCTGAGTAAATCAATTGCCTGATTGTATTTTCCGGTTTTCTCAAGTAGTTCTGCTTTGATTCGCATAAAGTCAAAATTTGTCGGCTGAAGTTCAAGAGCCCGGTCAATACATTCAATTGCTTCTTCTGTTTTGTCCATATTTTCAAAAGTTATCGCCATATTTGCCCAGGCATCGGATTCATTGGGGTTTAGCATTAATGCTTTGTGGAATGATAAAAGCGCCTTTTCATACTCGGACATATTGTTCAGGATGATCCCACGCTTTATCCAGTAATCGGTTGAGTAAGGGAAAAGTTCAATCAGCTTTTGGATGTGTGGCAATGCTTTCTCATACTGTCCGGAAATTATGTAGAGGTCAATCAATTCCTCAACGATGTCGCTGTTTAAATAATAATCGCCGGTTTTTTTGAGATATTCTTCGTATTGTTTTATTTTATCTTCAATTTTTTCCGGGGATTCTTCAAATTCTTCTCTGTCGTCAAAGTCACGGAAATCCATTTTTACGCTCAATGGTTATTTTTTCTTCAAAAGTCAAGATAAATAAAAATTTCAAATCAAGCAAATAAAAAGGGCGGGTTTAAAACCCGCCCCTTCCATCAATCGTGCAGGGATTCAAGATACCTTACTGCATCAAGAGCAGCCATACATCCCGTCCCAGCTGCAGTGACAGCCTGTCTATAAACTTTATCGGCGACATCTCCAGCGGCAAATACCCCGGGAACACTTGTTTCAGTTGAACCCGGCTTTGTTTTTATATAACCAACCTCGTCCATTTCAAGCTGACCTTTGAAAATTTCAGTGTTCGGCTGATGTCCAATCGCAATGAAAAGCCCATCGCATTTATAATCCATTGTTTCGCCGGTTAAAACATTTCTCAGCCTCACTCCGGTGACTTTTTTCTGATTCACATCATAAACCTCATCAACCACGGAATTCCAGATAAATGTGATCTTTGGATTTTTCATTGCCCTGTCCTGCATTATCTTTGATGCTCTTAGTTTATCTCTGCGATGGACAACGGTGACTTTGCTTGCGTATCTTGTGAGGAAGAGAGCTTCTTCCATTGCAGTATCTCCACCACCCACAACGACGACTTCCTTGTCTTTGAAGAAGAATCCATCACAAGTTGCACATGCTGAGACGCCAAAGCCGCGAAGTTTTTGCTCCGATTCAAGCCCAAGCCATTTCGCGGACGCGCCGGTTGCAATTATAACAGCATCCGCAGTGTAGAGGTCCTCATCAGCCCAGATTTTGAAAGGTCTTGTGGAAAGATCAACCTTTGTCACATCAAGCATTTCCAGCTTTGCTCCAAATCTTTCAGCTTGCTCTCTCATAAGCTGCATAAGTTCAGGTCCTTGAATTCCCTTCGGGAAACCGGGGAAATTTTCTACCTCTGTTGTCAGCATCAATTGTCCCCCTGGTTGAGAACCTTCAAATACAAGTGGTTCAAGGTCAGCTCGTCCTGCGTAAATTGCGGCTGTAAGCCCGGCAGGTCCTGAACCGATAATTATAAGCTTTCTGTGTTCAATCGGTTGCATTTTTCACCTTTCTATTTGTTTTTACATTTTTCAAAATTTCAAAAAAGTTTTTGATCGTCAAATCTGCGTAATTTGATAACTCCGTTTTTGTTAAAGTAGTTTCTAAACCAACCGCAAACATTCCAGCCCTTTTCGCAGAAATAAGACCTGCTATTGAATCCTCAAAGACAATGCACTCTCTCGGATTACAATTTAACTTTTCTCCCGCAAGAATAAAAATATCTGGTTCTGGTTTTCCCCGTTTTACATCTCTTGATGAAACCACAACATCAAATAAACCATTGAGATTTAACTCGCTGAAAATTAGTTCAACATTTTCAAAAGGTGCAGATGTTGCAAGAGCTATTTTAATCCCATTTTCTTTTAAAATTTTTATGAATTCAACCGCTCCATCTACCTCTTTCAATTTACCCTGTGCGATAACTCTAAAAATTCTGTCAACTTCAACTCCGATTTCCTTTGCTTCGTCGTCTGTTATCTTCCCATCAAATAAAATTTTTGCGCTTTCTTCACCTCTTCTTCCGAAAATAATTTTTCTGAATTCTTCCGAACTCAAATTGTATCCGTATCTTTTGCAGATCTCACTCCAAGATGAAAAATGTAATTGAAAAGTATCCGCTACAACTCCGTCAAGGTCAAATATAGCACATTCAAAATCAAGGTTCAAAATTTTTTCAAGTGTTAAGTTTGCGATGGCATTTTTGATATTTCGCATAAAACCAGAAAATTTTGTCCTTTTTATCGGGCTAAATCGGTAGAGTGAATTAAATTGATCAACGGTCAAATTTAAAAGATCAAACAAATCTGGATTTATGTTATAGTTAAACGCTTTAAATTCTTCAACTGTTGTCTCTTTCTGGAATTTGAGATTCCACGGGCAGACCTCCTGGCAGATATCGCATCCAAAAATTAAATTTCCAAATTTAGTTTTCAAATCATCAGGGAAATTCTCACCTTTGAACTCAATTGTCCAATACGAAATACATTTGTTTGAATCAAGGACATAAGGTTCAACAATTGCGGATGTCGGACAGGCGTCTATGCATCTTGTGCATTTGCCACAGAAATCAGCGATTGGCTCATCGTATTCAAGTTCAAGATCACAAATTATCACTCCAAGAAAAATCCACGAGCCAAATTCTTTCGTTATCAAATTTGTATGTTTCCCGATCCATCCAAGCCCCGCTTTCATAGCCCAGACCTTTTCCATCACGGGTCCGGTGTCAACATAAATTTTTGCATTTACATCCGGTGAAATTTCTTTTATGTAGTTCAAAAGATCTTCAAGTTTTGATTTCAAAACGATGTGATAATCTTTTCCCAGGGCGTAGATTGAAATTTTTCCTTGCTCTTTTTTCGCAGGCGGAACTTTCTGAAAATAGTTAAGTCCGACAACAATTATTGATTTCGCATTTGGAATGATGTTTTGGGGATTTATCCTTTTTTCAAAATTATTCTCAATCCAGAACATATCGGCATGATATCCGCGTTCAAGCCATTGTTTAAGTTGTTCCGCTTCATTTTCAAGTTTTTCCACCTTTGCAATTCCAATCTTTGAAAATCCAAGCTCAATTGCTTTTTGCTTTATTTTATATGTTAATTCAGATTTGTCCATCTTCTATCACAAGCCATAATTCATCATTTTTTATCTTCACTTCAAAGGTCCTCAATCGTCCGGAGCCATAAACAGGTTTTCCAGTTTTTATCTCAAAACTCCATCCGTGCATCGGGCAAACTATGTTTTCACCTTCAATTATGGCATCGCTTCCGTTGACAATTCTTGTGTGCTGATGCGGGCAAATGTTTGAAATCGCATAAAAATTTGAGTTCAAATTCACAATTGCAATCTCAAAATCATCTATTTTAAACGACTTTGCTTTGCCTGTTTTAATTTCCGAAACTTTGCAGAGTTTGAACTCCTTTCGCATATTTTTGAGGTCTGTTTTTAGTTTTAATTTAAATTTAATTCTGAAAAGAGAAAAATTTTGCATATTTTTTAAGCAAAATAAGATTTTTTAAATCCATGAGCCAATGGTCAGGAATTAAAATAGATTTTGAAGAGGTCAAAAAATTACACAGAAGCGGTGCAAGTGCATTTGAAACCACTCGTTTATTGAGCCTTTCGCTTGATCAGAAATTGAATTCAATCGCAGGAAATTTAAATTTAAACACACCGTTTGCAATAGTTGCACTCGGTGGATATGGACGGGTTGAGCT
>CAZQJI010000012.1:41941-46172 GCA_964593475.1 uncultured Bacteroidota bacterium
TGAATTCCCGAAAAAAAGTTTTAACACCGAGCGAAATTTTCACGGCATTTCTTTATAAATGCAAATTCGGGATTGATTTTGATGAGGAGTTAAAAGATGTGATTATGAGAAGTGCTGTTAAGTTTGATCTTGAAAACGCAAGGGAAGTTGATAAAATTTTCTTTGAAATTTTAAATTCGCAGGGGAATGTTGCATCAACGCTTGAATTGATGAGTGAGCTTGGAATTCTTGGAAAGTATATTCCAGAGTTTGGCAATTTGACGGGTCTTTTCCAGCATAGTGTTTATCACTATTACACAGTTGATGAACATACTTTGAAGGCGATTGCAAATGCAGAAAATTTGAAAGAGGATGATTCAAACCTTGGTGATATATTTAGAAATTTGAAGAGAAAAGATGTTCTTTATCTTGCTATACTTTTTCACGATTCCGGGAAGGCGATAAAAGTTGATGGACACAGTGAAATTGGAGCAGAGATGGCTAAAAAATTTCTTCAGAGGGTAAAATTTGATTCAATTGATGATGTTGTTTTTCTTGTTAGAAATCATCTCTTGATGGAACAGGTTGCTTTCAGAAGAAATTTCCATGAGCCGGAGACATTGTTTAATTTTGCTTCAAAATTTTATAAGAGCGATCTCATTGATATGCTTTACATTTTGACTTACGCAGACCTTTCCGCAGTTAATCCCGATGTATGGACAAGCTGGAAGGCACAGCTTCTTGAAGAACTTTATCTTTTATCAAAACCGATCGTGGAAAATAAATTAACACTTGAAGAAGTTTACTATTTAATTGAAGAAAAAACAAGCAAGAGAATTGAGTCAATCATAGCATCTCTTTCGGATAAAATTTCCCGTGAGGTTGTTGAAAATCATTTTGATAATTTGATTGAGGACGATTCATATTTTAGCGTTTTCACGGATTTTGAAATAGAGGAACATATAAAGAAAATAGTTGAATCAGGTGAAAGAAAAGTTGATGCTATTTTCAAGCGGATGGATGGTTATACCGAGATAACTGTAATAACAAGAGATGCTCCATTTGTCCTTTCAAATATATGTGGCGTTTTATCCGCAAATGATGCGAATATATTTGATGCAAAAATTTTCACACGAAAAGATGGCGTTGTGATAGATAAATTCAGGGTTTTTGATTATATCTCAGGAGTTGAGCTATCGCAGGCGCAGTGTAAAAAAATTGAGAAAGATTTAAACGATGTTTTCAATGGAACAATTGATCTTGATGAACTTTTTGAAAGACACAGGAGGAGATGGAAGCGAAAAGTTGAAACAACGAAGAAAGATGTTAAAATTGCTGTTGAATTTGAGGACTCAAAGGATTATACTATAATTGATGTTTTCGCTCCTGATTCGCTCGGCTTTTTATACAAGGTCTCAAGGAAAATTTCAGAACTTGGTTTAAACATATATTTTGCCAAAATAGCGACACGAACGGATGGTATTGTTGACTCTTTCTATGTTCTTGACTTTAATGGGCACAAAATCATTGACGAAAGTTTAAAGGAAAAAATTAAAGTTGAAATTTTGAATGTCATATATGAACTTAACAATCTAAAACTAACATCGGAATAAAAATGAAACAAGAATTAATTCGCATGATAGAAAATGAACTTGTCAAGCCGAAGCAAATTACAGAACAGGTTATAAACCACATACTTTCGCATTACTCATACACGCTTGATCAAATTGATGAATTCTTTGATAAGGAATTGGAAAAGCTTGAAGATTATGAGATTGATCTTTTATTTTCGCCAATTTTCACGCCGAAAATTTCTGATAAAGCGATATTTTCAAAAATTCTTGATGAGATTGAATTGACAAGTGAAGACATTAGGGAAATTGTTGACCTGCTTGATGCCAAATCTTTGGAGACCACTTTTTATTTGAATTTTAAAAAGGGTGAAGAAATAGTTGAGAAAAAATTTACGGTGAAATTAAACAGAGTTAATCTGGAAAGATATGTAAAACTTTTGAATCTTGATTGTCAACCGTCAAAACAAATCTCTCAAGCAATAGATGTTGTCTTCGCTCGGGAAGCTGATGAGGTCAAGGCAATGTTGAGGGATAAATTCTGGAAGGAAAGATGGCGTGAGGAATTTCTGAGGGCATATCTTGTTTATGTGGCGGGTAACAAAGAGATTTCATCAGAGAAATTTGAGTTTCTTCTGAAAATTTTAAAGGGGAATCCAACGGCATCCGATATTTACGAAATTTATGATTTGATGCAGGATGTCATAAACTGGACACAAACTCAGGTTGATGTTTTGAAAACAGGGAGAAAGCAGTTTTTTAATGAGATGATAGAGCAAACATACAGGGAGGAAGGGAGCGATAAGAGAAGAGTGAAAGAAATTGAGTTGAATCAAAGGGAGAATGAGTTAAGATATTATCTGGAATTGAAGGATGAAATTGGATACATCATTGAGAATATGAAAGAACTTCTTCCAATCAATAATGCCAACAGAATGGCAAGAATTTAAAAACAAAGTTTCGCGGGCGTTTATGTTTCTCCCTTCATATGTTAAGTTATATGAAACTGGTGAGCTTAAAAGAAGGGTTGAAATTCTTGAATCAATGCTTGAAAGATGCAATATCTGTCCACACAATTGTGGTGTAAATAGATTGAAAAATGAGATAGCACGATGTTATTCGGGATATAAGCCAATTGTTTCAGCTTATGTTCCGCATTTTGGTGAAGAGCCGTTGCTTGTCGGAGTTAACGGTGCGGGGAATATATTTTTTGGAAATTGTAATTTGAGATGTGTTTATTGTCAAAATTATCAAATCAGCCAGAACTGGAAGGTTGAAATTAAAAATGAGGTCACATTTGAACGACTTGCAGAGATTATGCTTGAGTTACAGGATGAAGGTTGTCATAACATTGGGCTTGTTTCCCCGACGCATTTTGTACCGCAAATTGTTAAGGCGCTTTACATAGCCGTTGAAAATGGTCTTCGCCTTCCGCTTGTTTATAACACGAATGCGTATGACTCTGTTGAGGTTTTGAGATTGCTTGATGGAATTGTTGATATTTATCTTCCAGATATAAAGTATAGCAGTGATGAAATGGCGTGGAAGTATTCAAAAATTCCGAATTATGTTAAGTATTCAAGGATGGCGATAAAGGAGATGTTCAGGCAGGTTGGAAGTGAACTTGTTGTTGAAGACGGCGTTTTAAAGCGTGGATTGATCATAAGACACTTAATTTTGCCAAATGATATCGCAGGAAGCGAGGAATCTTTGCGCTGGATTGCGGAAGAGCTTGGGACTGATGTAACTTTGAGCATAATGTCGCAGTATTATCCAACGAATAAAGCATTTAATTATCCTTTGCTTTCCCGCAGGATAATGTTCGGTGAATATGTGGCGGTTTTGAACTTGCTTGATAAGTTTGGGTTTGAAAACGGGTGGATTCAGGATTTTGATGAATCACCCGATTTTTACCGACCCGACTTTTCGGACAGAGAGGAACCTTTCAAAGATAGATTAAAAATCAGAACGACAACGGGTTGAAACAAAAAGCTTTTAATGTTTGTTATACTATTTGAAGTTACAAAATTGGATTTAATCTAAAATTAAATAAGGAGAAAGTGCAATATGAAGATAAATCAATTATCCTGGATGATAGGAGGTCCTCAGGGGAGCGGTGTGGATTCAGGGGCGAATATTTTTTCAAGGGCTTGTGCTTACGGCGGTCTTTATGTGTTCGGTAAAAGAGAATATCATTCAAACATAAAAGGTGAACACAGTAATTATGTTGTCAGGGTTGATTCAAAGCTTATCAGATCGCATCTTGATGAAATTGATTTTCTTGTGACTTTTGACCCGGAGACATTGTTCAGGCATATACATAAGGTTGTCCCTGGTGGTGTGATAATTTACGATGTGAATCAGGAGAATATAACAATTGATAAAATTCCTACAATTGATAATCAAGCCAATAAGCGAATTAAAAAATTTCTTTCTGAGAAAGGGGTTGGTTATAGCATTAAAGATGTTGTAAATTATGCAGTTAACAATGGGATTTTGGTTTACGGGATTCCGTATGTTAAGTTGCTTGAAGGACTTGCTGAAAAGCTTGGAAATCCACAGATCGCAAGAATGGATGTTATGATAAATGTCATGGCAGTGTCCGCTTCTCTGGCTTTGTTAAAGTATGATTTCAATCTCGTTAAAGAGGCGATCAAGTATGTTTTCAAAGCGAAGAAAAA
>CAZQJI010000012.1:46272-47772 GCA_964593475.1 uncultured Bacteroidota bacterium
AAATATCAAACACCGGTTATACATTTGATAGATAAAGCGATGGCGAATTCAATTGCAACTGTTAAGAAATTTGACCTCTCAAAGGTTAAAATTGATAGAGGTGAGTTAATTGATGTTTTCAATGATGGAGTTTATAAAAGATTCAAGTTTTCGCAAACAGGCATATCTCCAAGAGTTAAACTTGGGACAGAAAACGCTATTTTCTGGAACACGGGCGATGAGCATGATGAACTCGGTCATATCAGTGAGGATCACGAGATAAGGACGATGATGGTTGATAAGAGGATGAAGAAACTTGAAACGGCGCTTCAAGAAATTGCAGATGAAGATAAGGCAATTTTGTATGGTGATAGCGATGCTGATTATGCCATTATAAGCTGGGGTTCAACGAAAGGCGCTATACTTGATGCGATGGATTTGTTGAGAAATGAAGGATATAAGTTGAAATTTGTTCAGGTTAAACTTTTGCATCCATTCCCGAGTGAAAGAGTTCTTGATTTGATCGGCGGTTCAAAATTTTTGATTGATGTTGAACATAATAAGACGGCACAATTTGGTCAGATCGTAAAGAGGGAGATTTTAAGGGATATTGATTATTATGTTTTGAAATACAACGGCAGACCTATGTCTTTGAGCGAGGTTTACACTGCTTTAAAATCAATTCTTGAAAACAAAGCAAACAAAATACAGGTGCTAAATCATGGCGACTAAAATAGAGGAAATAAAGAAATTAACACTTGAGGAATACAAAACAGATGTTCACAACGATTGGTGTCCGGGTTGCGGTGATTTCGGAATACTTCAATCTGTTCAGTTAGCTTTATTTGAGCTTGGGATCCCAAGGCATAAAGCGGTCGTGTTTTCCGGAATTGGTTGCTCAGGTAAAACACCGCATTATATAAATGTTTACGGCATACATACACTTCACGGCAGGGCTGTCCCATTTGCAATTGGAGCAAAACTTGCAAATCCAGATCTGAATGTCATAGTCGTTGGTGGAGATGGCGATGGGCTCGGTATAGGAGTCGGGCATTTCGTAAGTTCAGGGCGAAGAAATGTCAATTTAACATATATCGTTTATAACAATGCTGTTTACGGGTTAACAAAAGGACAAGCTTCCCCAACTTTAAAATTGGGAGTAAAAACAAAGTCCTTGCCTAAGCCAAATATAAATGATGCCGTTAATCCAATTGCTCTGGCTCTTGTCTCCGGTTACACATTTATTGCGAGGGGTTATTCTTATGATGTGAAACATTTGAAGGAGATAATTAAAAAAGCAATACTTCATAAAGGGCTTGCTTTTATTGATGTATTGCAACCATGTCCGACTTATAATGATATCAACACAAAGGACTGGTATTCGGGTAAGGATAGAATAGACCCGGCAACCGGGAAACCGATCCCGAGAATTTATAAACTTGAAGAAATCGGTTATGATCCATATGTTCATAATCCAGATGATCAGAATGAATTACATCAAAAATGGATTCAGGTGGTTGA
>CAZQJI010000013.1:0-2455 GCA_964593475.1 uncultured Bacteroidota bacterium
AAAAAATCGTTATACGGAACTATGACAAGGTCAATTTTCGCCATTTTTCGTGAAATTCAGTTTATAAACAAGAACTTGATTTGAGGTGAGGCAATAAAGGTGAGAATTTCTATATGCGATGTCAAAAATTGTTTCGTTAAATGAAAGCGAATAAATTAACAAACCATCGTAATTAAAAGCGAAAACATTATTTCCATTTGAGACAAAAATCAAAGAATCCGCACATAACCCTGTCGCCTCTCTTGAAGTGGGAATATCAAATTTCTTCAAAAAATTTCCATAGTAATCAAAAATTAAAATTCTCCCTTCATCAAGAACGAGGATTTGATTTTGCGGAGATATGGAGATTTGAACCGGATTTATCAATCTGCCATGTCCTGCTTCAATACCGCCGAAAAATTTTTCAACGCGATTAAATTTGTTAATTTTTACGCATCTTAAATTTTCTCCATCAAGGATAAATAATTCTCCGAATTTTGAAACCGCAACGCTTTTTGGAAAACCGAAAACTTTTTCACCGGCGATTTCATTTCCGAGCGAGGCAACGAAGTTCAAATTTTTATCAAATCGTTGAATTCTGTGATTGTTATAATCCGCAACATAAATTGCAATCCCACTTCCGGCGTCAACATCATACGGCTCGTCAAATTCAAGTTCACCCCAACCATAACCTGTGACATCAGAGATTAAATTTCCATCACCTGAAAATTTTTTCAATGAATTATTCCCTGTATCCGCAACATAAACTTCACCTGCCGGGCTTATTGAAATTCCACGCGGTCTGTTCAACTCCCCAAATTTTAAAACTAATGTCTTTTGAACCTGCGCCTGTGCAAAAAATGCAAAGAATAAAAGATTAAAAACAAAGAGTTTTCCCATCTCAAAACTTTATCGCAAATTTTATTTGATTCGGCAAAACCCTGACAGAAAGATTTTCTCCAACATCAAAATTATACAGGTGAGCGTCAACATAAGCGTCAACTATATTCGCAAGATAAAGGACAAATAGATAAATTCCGAAAAGGTCGCGCTGGTCTCTGTAAAAATCCCTTAACCTTTTATATCTGTAATCACCACCTGAAAATTGAACACTTTGGATGAATAGATCTTTATAATATCTGTAATTCCTGTCGTTTTGCTTGAACTCATAAATAAAATAGCCGGCAAGACCGTAAATCACTGGAATTTTCCAGTATGATTCATTATAAAATTGTCCAAGTCCCGGGAGGAGTGCGCTCAAAAGCATTGCTTTGGTTGGGGATTTTGACTTTAAGATCTTTACACTTTTAATCGTATCGTTTTGTGAAAAAGCCGTTAAATTGAGAAAGAAAACAAAAATTAAAATTCGTGCTTTCATTTTTTCTCTTTCTTCAAAGCGATTAAATCAATTTCTATTTTAACATCTCTCGGAAGCCGTGAGACCTCAACCGTTGTCCGCGCCGGTGGTGAATTTTTAAAATACTCCGAATAAACCTCATTCATTGCGGAAAATTCATTTAAATCTTTCATGTAAACCGTCACTTTAACAACATCATCAAAACTTGCCCCGGCTTCTTCAAGGACCGCCTTTAGATTTTCAAGAACCTGTCTCGTTTGCTCTTTTATATCGCCCTGAACGATTTGATTGGTTTTTGGATCAATTGGAATTTGACCGGCGGTGAAGATAAAATCACCAGCAATTATCGCCTGACTGTAAGGTCCAACTGGTTTTGGAGCTTTTTCGGTGTAAACAACTTTCTTCTCCATTTTTCCTCCGGATGTTATTATAAAAAAGATTAAAGACGACAAAGCAAAAATTGGAATTAGAAACCTCATAACTTTATCTCGCATGTTTTTCAATTATCTCAAAAAGTTCAAGCAATCTTTCAAAGTCATCATTTGAATAAAACTCAATAATTATCTCACCTTTGCTATTCCCCGTCTGACGAATTTTGACCTGTGTTCCAAAAATTCTTTTCAATTTTGATTCAATATCTCTGACCCCGGGCGATGAATGTGATTTTTTCTTCGTTTTTTCCTCTTCATCTTTGCCCCTTAACAAATCCCGAACCATTTTTTCAACTTTCCTTACCGACCAACCCTGCTTGACGATTTTATTCCAAATCTCAATCTGAAGTTTTCTGCTTGGAATGTTAATTAATGCACGGGCGTGTCCCATTGTGATTTCCCCACGCTTCAAACTTTCCTGAATTTGCTCGGGTAGTTTCAGCAATCTTATAAAATTAGCAACCGTAGTCCTGTCTTTTCCTATCTTCTTCGCTATCTCTTCCTGTGTATAGCCAAGCTCTTCAATCAACCTTTGATATGCCTTTGCGATTTCAATTGGATTTAATTTTTCTCGCTGTATATTTTCAATCAGTGCGAGTTCAAGGAGTTCTTTTTCTGATTCAACTTCAATTATATATGCCGGGATATGCGTAAGCCCCGCTTCTGCCGAAGCTCTTACCCTTCTTTC
>CAZQJI010000013.1:2555-11471 GCA_964593475.1 uncultured Bacteroidota bacterium
GCAGCTCTTGGGATCAAAGCATCAAGCCCTCTACCCAATCTTTGCTTACTCATATCTGCCTCATTGTTTCTTGTTTTTGTAGCTCTCCTGCTCTATTTTGCTTTTCATTTCTTTTGATTATTTCTTCTGCAACCATCGCGTAAGCAATTGCACCTGGCGATTTAGCATCATAGAGCAAAATTGGTTTCCCGTGGCTTGGTGCTTCGCTTAATTTTATATTTCTCGGAATCCTCGCTTCAAAAACTCTATCTGCAAAATACCTTTTTATCTCATCTGCAACTTCATTTGACAATCTCAACCTCGCATCATACATCGTCAATAAAACTCCTTCAATATCAAGTTTCGGGTTCAATCTTTCTTTAACTATTTTTATCGTATTTAAAAGTTGCCCAAGACCCTCAAGCGGGAGATATTCACACTGAACAGGAATTAACACTGAATCGGCTGCTGTTAAAGCATTTAAAGTTAAAAGTCCAAGCGAAGGCGGGCAATCAATTAAAATATAATCATACTTATTTCTCAATCTTTCAATTGCTCTTGATAGAATTTTTTCCCTCCCGTGAAATTCAATCAGTTCATATTCGCTTCCGACAAGTTCAATTTTAGAAGGGACAAGCTCAAGAAATTTCAAATGCGGATCTGAAAAGGTAACGATCGCATCTTCAATTCTTATTTTCCCGAGCAAAACTTCATAAATTGTTTTATCATATTCTGGCTCAACCCCGAGTGAACTTGTGGCGTTTGATTGAGGGTCAATGTCAATTAAAAGTGTTAACTTCTCAAATGCAGCAAGGTATGCGGAAACATTTACAGCAGTTGTCGTCTTCCCTACGCCTCCTTTCTGATTTGCAACGGCTATAACTTTTCCCATTTTAAAATATCTTTTACTTTTTCAAAATTAGACGCCCTTTCGTAAAATTCCACATCTGTCACATTTAACTTATACAACATTTAGCACCAATAAGAAATTAACAACACAGCCAAACAACAGACATATTTAATCTAAAAATTTGAAATCAAAGTTTCAAGTTTTAAATTGCATCCTCGCCGGTTTCTTCAGTTCTGACCCTTATAACTTCCTCAATTGGATATATAAAAATTTTCCCATCTCCAACTTGTCCCGTTTTTGCGGACTTTATTATCGCATTGACTATTTTGTCAACCATGTTGTCCGGGGCAACGATTTCTATCTTTATCTTCGGCAAGAAATCAACCTTATATTCAGCACCACGATAAAGTTCAGTATGACCCTTTTGCCTACCATAACCCTTAACCTCTGTTATGGTCATACCGCGAACGCCTATCTCGGACAGAGCTTCGCGAACTTCATCAAGTTTAAATGGTCTTATTATCGCTTCTATTTTCTTCATTTTCACTAAATTTTATCTTCTTAAAACATTTATGATCGCTGCAATTCCACCGGCTGCAAGTCCAATGTCTCTCAAAATCGCAAGTATATCTTTTATCACATCAATTGAAGCACCGGGGACAACGACAGTATCACCGGGGAGAAGAATTGGGCTTGGTTCACCATCTTCAATTATTTTTTCAACATTTACCTTTATCACCTTTTCAACTATTGTTGAATCCTCCCTCACATTGCGAATTATCTTCACATCTTTTAATTTTGCTTCCTTCAACGGACCTCCGCCATAGGAAATTAACTGAACGAGATCAGTTGAACTTGGAACTTCATATCTTCCCGGATTTCTGACAAATCCCCAGAGGTTAACAGTTATCGTAAGTTCTCCGGTTTTTCCGACGAAGTAATATGCGCTTGAACCACCGCCTGTTACGATCCTTGTTCCACTTTCAAAGAGTTGAGCAAATGCTGATGAAACAAACAAGAGCAAAACTAAAATTAACTTTCTCAACATAATTTTAGATCACCTCCGTTATTTTATTTAACATAAAACACTCCCCAGTTTGATTTTGAACCGGCACTTTGACCGAATTGAA
The DNA here is from genome assembly GCA_964593475.1 of uncultured Bacteroidota bacterium. Taxonomy (GTDB): domain Bacteria; phylum Bacteroidota; class Ignavibacteria; order Kryptoniales; family Kryptoniaceae; genus Kryptonium. Next base: position 4,515 of record CAZQJI010000013.1, read on the forward strand.
CTCTATCAACACGCCACTTATATTGACCGCCTGAGAAAAGATTTTCTTTCGCTTTTGAATCAGCATTGAACCTGACCGAAAAATCGCCAAAACTCCTGTAAATGTAAATCCATATCAAATTGCCCGTCTGTGAGTTCTTAACTCTTATAACAAAATCACCACCGCCATTGGGGTCATCCCATCTGAAAATCAATGTATCAGCGTTGACTTGTGAATTATTTCCAGGAGAAATCAAACTCGGTTTAAGATAAAGCTCAAAAGAAATTGTATCCGACGGCTCGCCCTCAACATTGTCACGATTGTATGCCCTGACGAAGTAGAAATATCTTTTTCTGAACTCAACATTTGTATCAATAAAAAATGTATCCGCAACCCCGGCACGGGACATGACATCGTAATAAAATTCAAATTCAACTTTGCCCGATTTCATCTCACCACGATAGATTTTATAACCGCTTACATTTGGAACTCTGCCCCAGATAATTTTGATGCCATTAATTTCTGGAACAGCACCACTTCCAATGTCAAATTCTTCCGATAAAGGATCGGGGACTTGATAAATTTTTACTTTTTCAGGCGCTGGCAAACTTTCACGATTCGGACTGCACGAAAGAATCGCAAGCAAAAATATGTAAAGAAATTTTTTCATATCTTCTTCAAGATTTTATCAATTAACAAAGATGCGCTGACTCTGTGAACAGAGCCGAGTTGATGAGATAAAAACGCATAATCAACTATAACAAAGTCAACATTTAATCCAGCACCGATTGTTAAATTTTCCACATTTTTCCCGAACCGAACAAAGATCAGATTTTTATATCCGTATTCAATCCCGTACATTCTATCTGTAAGATACGAATTTTGACTTCCATATGCAAAAGTTATTTTTCCAGCGAGAAAATCAACAGGCAACGAATAAGCAAGCCCGAACATAAGCGTCGGCTCAATCAAATGCTCCCTCTTCGTGCTCCATGAAATCCTCGTCTTTCCGATATCTTTCAACGCAAGCGAAATTGAAACATCACCAACTTTATCTTTTTGAAGGAAATCGTCCATGCTGAATCTGAACATAAATCCGGCATCAAAACCAAACCCCGTTGCTTTTTCACCACCAATTTTTTGATTTATCAATTTGAAATTCAATCCAACAGGAAAAGAAACCGGAACTTTATATCTTGACCAGCCGAAATTTATGTTAAATTTAAACTCTTTTGAAAACGAAAAATAAAAAGCATCTTCAACATCGCTGAAAAAGTTTTCAACCAAATAATTTTTAACGAGATTTTCCCTGTCAATCGGTGTTTCAATTTTTGTGTAATCAGGTGTGATTGGAATGTTATCAACGCTTAATCTCACCCAGTTTAAAGCGAGTCCAACGCCCTGAAAATTTTGAATGTATCCGAGATGGAAAAATGAGGCAAGCGGATTTGTGATTCCGCCAAATTGAGATGAATACATAAATGAGAGAACTCCACTTCCGGAGATGGCAACGCCTGCAGGATTGTAATAAAACGAAGAACCATCATTTGCAATTGCGATGAAAGCCCCACCCATCCCGAGAGATCTCGCTCCAACAGGAATCCTCAAAAATTCACCGGCATATTTTGAATTATCGGAGTAAGCAAGCGAAAAAATTAACAATGTTAAAATTATCTTTTTCATCCCAAATTCAAATTATCTTATCCTTGCAATTTTACCGGTGTAATTTTGAACTTTACCATCTCGCTTAACGGAAAATTTATAAAAATAAACGCCATTTGCAACTTCATTTCCCTCTCTATCTGTTCCATCCCACCATATCTCGTGATATCCAATCGCTGTTGGCACACCTGTTCCACCCACCTGAAATCCGTAAATTTCCCTCACATCTGACGATGGGAACTTGAAATTTTGTATCAACCTACCAGAAACAGTGTAAATTTTGAATTCAACTTCCTCAACAGGCGAACCCAGAATTTCATACGCAAAAAATGTCCTGTCAGAGAATGGATTCGGGAAATTACCGTATATTTTTATTTCAAAGTTTGATTGAACCTTAAACGAAACACGAACCTCATCAGACCAATTACCATTTACATCCCTTGCGGAGAAACCCGCCCAGTGTTCCCCATCTGTTAATCTTGGACTCAACTTGACAAATAAACTTCTTGGATTTGAAATCGTATCAGGTATAATGATTTCAGAGTAAGATACATCTTTTCCGTCAATTTTGAACTTCAACGAACCATTTGAAATGTCAACTCCTTCATCGTCCTCAATTAAAATACTGAAAGTTGGATTTGCAGAAACAAATGCACCATCCCTGAAACTTTGCCCTTCAACTGTGACTTCAACCCTTGGACTTTTGCTGTCATTTGAATAAGCTATCAGATAAACTCCCGGCTCATCAAGTTTTCCATAAAACCATTCACCATTTACAGTGCCATTTTTAATTCTAAAAATTCTCAATTTCTCGTCGTAAATGTAAAGTTTTATTCGCTCTTTATTTAAATCCTGACTCGGAAGGTCAATCTTAACATAAATTTGAACTTCACTTGGGTTCCCCAGAGCATCATATTTTGCAATGAAAATTTTTGAATCGCCAGATACTCTAAGAGGATTTAAATTATTTGAAGACACAGATAAACGCACGGACGCAGGATATTCAAAACCGATTATTGAAGTTGATGGATAAAGTCGTTTCAACGAGATGTTTTCATTAATCCAAACGGAGTCAGAATTGAACTTAACAAAATTATAGGCAAGATCATTATAAACAAGGTTATTTGAGTAGTCAAAGTCATCTGCGGATAAAGTATCACTTTCTATAACTGCATAAATTCTGTGCGAGCCGATACTCAAACTTTTTTGAAGTGGAACTTCGACATTGTAGGTGGAATTCGCACTCACAGAAAATCTTGAATATCCGACTAAATTATCATCATTTCTCAAATCGCTGTAAATTTTCAAGATAAAATTATTCGCATCAACATCACTTAAATTATAAACCCGAACAGAAACTTTAACAATTGAATCAGCGATGAATTTCAAATCCTGATTTTTCAGATAAATTGAACTTTGCAATTTATTCAATTCCGGTGGAATAAGCGAGGGGTCAGGCAATCCACCGACGATTATCTCTTTGAGTTCACCTGAATAAATTTTACCACCGTGATAAGCAAACATTTGAATAACATATTTTACACCAGCAATGGCTGGAATTTTCTTTGATGAGGTGAAGATATTTGAAGAAGTTGCAAGACACTGTAAAGTATCACGACCGAGCAAGAAATCAAATCGTCCGAATTTGCTTTTGTATTTTGAAATGACAAAAACAGCAGAATCCGGTCTGGTTGTGTTTTCAATCTCAATTCTGCCATAAAATGTCAAACTATCACCAACTTTTGGATTTTCAGGTTGAATGAAATAATCACCGATATATGAGCCAGCGGTTTTAAAGAAGCTATAACCTGCTTCGGCTCTTTGACCATCATTAATAAAAATTTTAACAAATCCAGATGAAATAGGTGGCTTAACTGAAAAAGTTGCTTTTCCGGATTGAATGTTAAGCGAGAACTCCTGTTTTAAAACATGTGCGCTATCCGTGATGGAAACAATCGCATTTGCGTTTTGAATGTTTGATTCAACTTGAATTTTCAAAGTGTCTGATGAAGAGATTACTTTTCTTTCGCTTTGAACGAGGGCTTTTCCATCGGGGAATGGAAGTTTAACAGCTGGATCGCCGATGTAATTGTATTGAAAGACCATTGTTTTTGCCTGTGGCCAGAAGAAATAATTTGAGTAATATCTTGCTTTTCCAAGTGTAATTATTTCCCCAGCTGCTTTAGTTGGGTCAAACATATACGGGAAAATGCTTAAAATCATAAAATAATCATTTAAAAGCCAACCAAGTCCACTTGAAGCAAGAACGCCAATTGCTCCTTTATCTTTCTCAATCAGGAGATTAACACCAAGCGCTGTTTTCCCGGGGTAATCAAAAGCACCAGAAAAACAGGTCATACTTGTGATGAAAGGATACTTGTCCTTGTTTGAAAATTTTGGTATGTCTTCATTTTTTAGCAAACCGTTATCCGCCCAGATTGCACCACCGCCGTGTCCGACGAAGTTTATTAAAACCTGTCCATCATTCACAAAGTTTATAAGTTTTGATGTCCCACCTGAAAAAATTGAACCAGCGATGACATAAAGACGATTTATGTTGAGATATTTCGGCAAAACATTTGAAACAAGATAATCCGTTTGGGATTCAAACTCTTTACCTTCGCCAGCTATCATCAAAACATTTCTATTCCAATTCTGTGGTTTTTGATTCCAGAAGGAAATAATTTTATCAACCGCATTTTTTAATTCTTCTCTATCTCTGACGGGCAATCTTCCAAGAAGGACATCGCCGAGAAAATCTTCTCCATCAATGAAAGTAAACCACGCATCCGCTGAAGTTGCACCATACCAGTAGGATTGATAAAACATCGTTGGAATTAAATCAAGTTCGGGGAATCTGCGATTGTCATACACAGCTCCGCCTGCAAAAAGGACATAGGTTGGAGATTTTGCCCAGTTGAAATATGCGTATTTCAAAAATTCTTTTATCGCATAAGGACTTTTCACACCGAAATTAAATTCATCGTAAATATCGTCAACGCTTACAATCTTAACACTCAAACCTTTTGACTCGTAGAAACTCTTCAATTGATTCAAAGGATGATTTTGATCGTTTGCGTCTTTCTGTTTATCGTAAAGCAGTGGATGTGTGATTATAAGATAGTCAAATGAATTGGCTGGATTTTTTAAATTTGTTTTTAAATCTTTTGCGATGCTGTCGGGTTTTAATTTTGCGTTTTCGCTCACTGCAATGAATTCAACATCGGGAGATAAAACATTCGCATAGAAAATTGCGTGATAATTTTCCCCGATTTTTTCATCTTTTGATTTGACCACCTCAACATTTGAAATTTTTGATGAGCCGATTCTGTAAATGCTTATGTCCGGATTTTTGAAGCCAAAAAGTTCAAATCTGAAATATCCACTTGCGTATTCGGGTGGAATTTTAAATTTTATTTCGTCTTTGTCAGCACGATAAAGCCGTCTGTATGTGATTTCAAACCAGTTAACCGCAAAAGTTGTGTTCGCAACTTTTCCTTCACTTGCATTGAAAACGCTGACTTTGTTAAGTCCATCTCTTAACATGCTATTTGGAACGGGATATCCTGAGTCATCTGTTGAAGCGATGTTTATGTTTTGACCATTCCATTGCGTTGTTAAAATTCTTTGATTGTTCACAAAAACATTTGCTATATGTTCGGGATTCAAAGATGGGGTTGATGTTATGCCGTGAAGTGCGATTTTTAATTTCACATTATCCAAACTCAATTGATCGGGAGCGGGAATATAAACGCTAAAATCAGTTTGCTCATTGGAACTTAACTTCGCCCAGAACCAGTGATCTCGCACATCGTAAGTCATATTTAAATCAACATCTTTCAATCTCTCAAAAATGATATCTTCCTCAAAATGAACTTCAGAATAAAAAGAAGCACCTCTCAAGTCAATGTAATTTTCAAAAAATCTCGCCCCAGTTTCCTCTGCAAGACGCAAGCCGGTTCCATCTCCGACTTCAAGAAAATAAACATTTACATCTGTGAACGGGTCGTTATATAGATCAACCTTTCCATCCGCAAATTTATTTTTTCTTTTCTCTGCATAAAACTCAATGTAATCACCTTCATTAAAAATGCCATCGCCACCAGCATAAACATAGATGGGAATCTCAAGCCCATTATTTTTAATTTTTAATCTTGATGCTTGAACCCCTTTTAGATCAATCCCCATATTTTTCAGATATTCATAAGTGATCTTGTAAACCCCATCCTTTCTAATGAAAATTTTGTATTCAAATTCCTGTTGCGTCTGCTGGAGATTAAAGTTTAAATTTATCCTGTTTATCTTCGGAGATGTGAAAATTTCCTGTGAATTAATTTTTGCGAATGAATTTGCAACGACATTGAATTTGATCCTCTTGATATACCTTAACTTTTGCCCATCAACCTGAAAAGGGAAAAAAAGCAAACTGAAAACATCAACATCACGCAATTTCCCGAGATACACAAAATCAAAAATTTTTCCATCGGGAATAAATTCAGGAGCAAGTTCAACTCCATCCGGAAGGGATTTCTCCTTCATTTCAAAAAGTGGATATCGTAGTTCAATCTCATCAAATTCATATTGGATAACTTCAACCTTTGCATCAATGCTTGAGGAAATTAAGAAATTATAAAACGGGATAAAGTTCGGAAAGAACGAAACATTTTCAATATTATCAAGTGCAATAAGTGAATATTTTTCGCCCCCAAAATCAAGTTCTTTAATTTTTGGGGTTTCTGTTATAATCTCAATCTCCTTAGTAAATCCGTGATCAATCAGGTTGAAATACTCTTGCCCGTATGAAACAGAAAAAGCAAAGAAGAAAAGGAGGAAAATTTTAAGGTTTTTCATTCTTCACATTTACTATATTTTGCCGTGGCAATGTTTATACTTTTTCCCGCTCCCGCATGGGCATGGGTCATTTCTTCCAACTTTTTGATCAACTCTCACAGGTTTTAACTTGACCTCTGGCTTAACAGCAGTTGCAACATCTGATTCAACAGCAGAAACTCTTAATCCCATTCCAATTGACTCTTGATGGATAAGATTAAGTTGCTCTCTCCTCGGTCTGCGTGGTCTTCTCTCAACCACTTCCTCGGGCATAACCGGGAACATTCTAAACACAATGCTTAGAACTCCGCTCCTTATCCTTCTCATCATTTCCATAAACATTTCAAAAGCTTCGGTCTTATATTCAACGAGCGGATCTTTTTGAGCATACGCACGAAGATGAATCCCTTCCCTCAGTTCATCCATTTCACGAAGATGTTCCTGCCATCTCTGATCTATGACCTGAAGCATAGCCATTTTCACAAG
>CAZQJI010000013.1:11571-14015 GCA_964593475.1 uncultured Bacteroidota bacterium
TCAAGGCGTTCGCCCAGAAGCGCATGCCTTCTCAAGCTGTAAACGACCTCTCTCTGTTTATTCAAAACATCATCATACTCAAGCAATCTCTTTCTTATGGCGAAGTTATTTTGTTCAACTTTTTTCTGCGCTCTTTCAACGCTTTTCGTTATCATCGGATGCTGTATCGGCTCCCCTTCTTTATATCCGAGCCGTTGCATTATGTTTGCAATTCTTTCACTACCAAACAACCTTAAAAGGTCATCTTCAAGGGAGAGGAAAAATCTTGATGAGCCAGGGTCACCCTGTCTTCCAGCACGACCTCTTAATTGAAGATCAATTCTTCTTGCTTCGTGCCTTTCAGTTCCAATCACATGCAAACCGCCAAGTTCAGCCACACCCGGACCAAGTTTTATATCCGTTCCACGACCTGCCATATTTGTTGCTATTGTCACCATTCCGCGAAGTCCAGCGTTTGCAACGATTTCAGCTTCCCTTTGATGATGTTTTGCGTTTAAAACATTGTGCGGAATTCCACGACGTTTCAGCATTCTGCTTAACAATTCCGAAACCTCAACGCTTGTGGTTCCAACAAGGACAGGTCTTCCGATTTTGTGCATCCTCTCAATTTCATCAATAACTGCATTGTATTTCTCACGCTTTGTCCTGTAAATTACATCGTCATAGTCAATCCTTATGCATGGTTTATTTGTCGGGATGACGACAACATCAAGTTTATATATTTCCCAGAACTCCTGCGCCTCAGTTGCAGCCGTTCCCGTCATTCCCGCAAGCTTTTTATACATTCTGAAATAATTCTGAATCGTTATCGTCGCAAGCGTTTGGGTATCCTGCTCAATTTTAACACCTTCTTTTGCCTCAATCGCTTGATGCAAACCTTCAGAATATCTTCTCCCGGGCAAAACTCTTCCTGTAAACTCATCAACAATTAAAACTTTTCCATCCTGAACTATATAATCAACATCTTTCTCAAACATTATATAAGCCCTGAGGAGTTGCTGAATTGCGTGGACTTTATCGCTTCGCTCGGAATAAAGACGGTATAATTCCTCTTTTTTCCGTTGCTTTTGAGCTGGTGTAAGATAAGGGTCATTCTCAATTACGCTTATCTCAGTTCCAAGATCAGGGAGGACGAAAAATTCTCTGTCCTCAGGAGAAAGATTTGCAAGAAACTCTCTCCCTTTTTCGGTGAGATCAATTATATGATTTTTCTCATCAACGACAAAATATAAATCTTCATCAAGCTGGCGCATCTTAACACCCTGGTCTTTCAGGAACTCAAGTTCCGTGTCAAGCACAAGCTTTTGATATTCTGGTTCTGCGAGGATTTTTCTAAGTTTTTTATGTTTTGGTGCACCTCTACTTGCCTTGAGAAGTAAAACCCCGGCTTCTTCAAGTTTACCTTCGTTTAAAAGTTTTTCGGCTTCATCAACTATTTTACTCACAAGATTAATTTGAGCCGTGACAAGTCGTTCAACTTTGGGCTTCATCCAGTCAAATTTATGTTCCGTCTCGGGAACAGGACCACTTATTATAAGAGGAGTTCTCGCTTCATCAATTAACACAGAATCAACCTCATCAACGATTGCGTAATAATGACCACGCTGAACTATATCATTTGGATCAATAGCCATATTATCACGCAGATAATCAAAACCAAATTCATTATTAGTTCCATAAGTTATATCGCAATTATACTGTGCCTTCCTTTGCTCAGTGTTCATCCAGTTTTGAATACATCCAACTGTTAATCCAAGAAACTCATAAATTTTCCCCATCCATTGACTATCTCTTAAAGCGAGATAATCATTGACTGTGACGATATGAACACCTCTTCCGGTAAGAGCGTTAAGATACGCAGGCATAGTTGCCACAAGCGTTTTACCTTCACCCGTTGCCATTTCAGCTATTTTCCCCTGATGAAGCACAATCGCACCCATCAATTGGACATCAAATGGAACCATATCCCAGACGATTTTATGCCCCGTCACTTCCCAGCTTTTACCAACCAATCTTCTACAGGTTTCTTTGACAACAGCATACGCTTCCGGTAAAATTTCATCTAGAACTTTTTGCTCTTCTTTAAAAAGTTCTTTTTCAAGTTTCTCTATCTCATCATAAATTTCAAGACGCTGTTCTCGTGTTAACTCCTTGTCTTCACGAACTCTTATTTTCAGCTCCTCTATCTTTTCTTCTATGCTTCTTGTTCTTTCTTTTATCCTTGCCTTGAATTCATCAGTTTTAGCTCTGAGTTCGGCATCTGTGAGAGTGCTAAGTGTTGCGTAAATTTGATTTATTTGATTAACAATTGGGATAAGCGCTCTCAAATCTTTTTCATTTTTCGTCGGAAAAAGTTTTCTTAAAAGTTTTATAAACATAGCGTCGTTATAAAAAATTGTTTTAAAGATTTTTCAAGCAAAAATATAAAGATAATTGGGGTCATA
>CAZQJI010000013.1:14115-19356 GCA_964593475.1 uncultured Bacteroidota bacterium
AAAAAATTGTTTTAAAGATTTTTCAAGCAAAAATATAAAGATAATTGGGGTCATAATCAAGAAAAAGGGGAAAGCGGAGAGGGTGGGATTCGAACCCACGATCCCGGTTTTTGCCGGGATACACGCTCTCCAGGCGTGCGCCTTCAACCACTCGGCCACCTCTCCGATTTTAAATATAAAATTAACACCCGAAAAAATCAAAATTAAAAAAGATGAAAAGCACTTTACAAAAACGAGAAAATATTCGTTAGGAATTTATTTGAGTTTGACTTTTAGTTTCTTGTTAATTATATTTTGACACGAGAGTTTTAAAGTTCTTTTAACATCAGGGATTCTGGTCCCGTTTCACGGGTTAAAAGGGAAGACCGGTGCAAGTCCGGCGCTGCCCCGCAACTGTGATCCCGATTTAAAACTTCGGCAAAGCGCTTATGGCGCTAAAGCCACTGTCTCATTTTTCCGGGATGGGAAGGCGAGCCGAAGTTTCGGGAAAGCCAGGAGACCTGCCAGAATCCCCGAGAATCCAAAACCTCCGAGGGGAGGTTGAGGATTCAATAACTTTATAAGTTCTTGAATTTTTCAACCCAACCTTCTCTCGGAATCAATCTTCCGGAGTTGGTTGGGTTTTTTGTTTTAAAATTAACACATACGGAGAAAATGAAGGTTTTGATACTCCTTACACTATTGACAGTAAAAGTCCTTGCGCAGGATGTGACAGTTAAAATCAAAGTTGTTGATGAAAATAAAAATCCGATAAAAGATGTCATCATTGAACTAAATCAGGATAAAAACAGACAAAGAAGCGTAACCGATTCGCTCGGTTTCTCAAAATTAACAGCTAAAATCGGTGATGCTCAAATAACCCTCAAACACATATCCTACCGCCAATACAAAGCCAATTTAAAAATTTACACTGACACATTGATTTTAATTCGGCTTTCAACCCGCATTATAAAATTTAACGAGATCACAATAACTGCAACGGGTCATCAGGCGAACACAATTGATGTTTCAAATTTTGTTGAAGTCATAGATCAAAAAACATTTGAAAAGGTTTCACCATCTTCGTTTTCAGATATTTTAAAAATGAAAACATCAATTTACATCCGTGATTACGGTGGAACACCAGCGCAATTGAAAACAATCTCTTTACGCGGGACAGGTTCAGAACACACTGTTTTTTTGCTAAATGGCGTGAGAATTTCAAGTTTTCAAAATGGGCTGTTTGATTTAAGTTTACTTCCTGTTGATGTAATTGAACGGGTTGAAATCATTCATTCAAATATGTCTTCACTTTACGGGGCTGATGCAATAGGTGGTGTTGTTAATGTGATTACAAAAAGTAAAGATGAACTTGCAGAAGTTAAAATTTCAACGGGCTCGTTCGGAAACATGAAATTTAACCTGAATCTATCCAGCAGTTTAAAAAACTTAAACTATCTGACATCCTTCACAAGGAACTATGGCACAGGCAATTTCAACTACAGGTATAAACTCACAAATCAAGAAATAATTTTGAAGCGAAAAAATTCTCATTTTAGCATTTCAGATTTTTACCTCAACTTATCAAATCAAAACATATCATTTTCAACCCTCTATTTTCGCTCAACTCGTGGGATACCTGCTCAAACGACAAAATTTGATCCATCAAGCACAGCAACTCAATTTGACGAAGATATAAATCTATCGCTTTCAATCAAAAAGCCATTTGCTTCTTCGGTCTTGAAGGCAAATTTTCTATTCAAGAATTCACTTTTAAAATACACAAACTATGATATAATAGTTGCTGGCTCAGCAACCGAAAGTTATTCACACAATCTTACTTTTACCGGAATTATAACTTATCTATTTAAAACAAGTTTTGATTTTTTGCTCACCCCTGGTCTTGAAACATCTATTGGGATTGCAAATGGCAATTCTTTTGAAAAAGCAAAACGAGTTAACATTGCTTTATTTTTAATTGGAGAGAAAGTATTTAAACTCTGGAAATTTCCCGACACAAAAATTTACACGATGTTAAGAAACGATCACTTTTCCGATTTCGGGGACAAATTCATTTACAAAATCGGGTTAAATTCCGGGATATTGAAAAACCCCGTGCTTAATTTAAAATTTAGTTATGGGACAGGATTCCGTGCCCCAACCTTCAACGATCTTTACTGGTATGGCAGTGGAAATAAAAATTTAAAGCCAGAATCATCAAAAAGTTATGATTTCGGTCTAGTGATGTTTTTTGAATCGGGGGGAAAACTTATGCCTGAATTTAAATTTGAAGCTTCAATATTCAACATTGACATAACAAATAGAATTGTCTGGCTTCCATCAGAAGAAAATCAAAACCTGTGGAGACCGATAAACATTGACGAAGTCAATTCAAAGGGTGTTGAATTCACAGGTGAAGTTGGAATCTCAAACTTTCTGAGGTTAAATGGCAATTTCACCATCTCCCAAAGCATAAGGAGAAATAAAAGAACAGGTTACGATGCAACACAGAACAAACAATTAATCTACATACCAAAAACAACTGGAAATTTTTCAGCTGATTTATCACTTGATAAAATTTTTCTCATCGTTCAAATGAATTATGTCGGGTTAAGATATACAACCGAGACAAATGATAGATGGCTTCAACCTTATATTGTCGTTGATGCGGTTTTCGGCTTCAAATATCAGATCAAATCATTTGCTGGCGATGTGAAGTTTTCAGTAAAAAATTTATTCAATGAAAATTATGAAACGATTGTCGGCTATCCAATGCCGTTAAGAAATTATCTCATTGAGTTTTCCCTTCAAATAAAAAATCAAACAAAACAAAAAGGTGAGGCAAAATGAAAAGGAGCAAACTTATTTCGGTAATTATTTTAACCATCGCTGTAATTCTAAACGGGTGCAAGAAGAGTGAAAATATCCCTCCCGAGATCCCGAAATTAAAAGGTGTCTATGTCTTGAACGAAGGGAATTTTGGAAGGAATAATTCAACTTTGACTTATTATGTGCCCGACTCAAATTTAGCTTATGAAGATGTTTTTTACATGGTAAACGGAAGGGGACTCGGGGATACGGGAAATGATATTGTCATAAGTGGAAATAAAGTATACATTGTCGTGAACAACTCTGATAAAATAGAGATAATAGAATCAAAAACCCACAAATCGCTTGGGACAATTCTAACACCACAAGCCAGCCCGTATAAAATTACATTATCCGGAAATAAAGGTTATGTCACCAATCTTTATCGTGGAGCAGTAACTGTAATTGACTTAACAACAAACACAATTTTAATAGACACAATAAAAGTTGGAAACAACCCGACCGGGATTTTCGCAATAAATGATAAAGTTTATGTCGCAAATTCAGGATTTGGTTATGGTAAAACTGTCTCTGTAATTGATGCCAGAACAAACAAAGTCATCAAGACGATAACGCTGTGGGATGGTCCAGATGCTTTCGCGGTAGATCAAATGAACAGGTTATGGGTCCTATGCTATGGCTCTTATGGCGATTGGCAAAATCCAAACGACGACACCGACGGAAAATTATACGCGATTGATATTAATACTGATGCCGTTGTTGATTCAATTTTAATTGGTGGACATCCATCACGGCTTGTTATATTTGAAGATTATGCATATACGATTAAAAATGGAAACATTGTGAGAATAAATTTGAAAACGAAAGACAGAAACGAAAATTTCATTCAGGGCAACTTTTACTCAATCGGAATAGATGTGTTAAATAAACTTCTTTACTGTGCTGATGCAAAGGACTATGTTCAGAAAGGCGAAGTTTATATTTACGATTTAAGTGGAAAATTTGTGAAGAAATTTCAAGCGGGTGTAATACCGGGTTCATTTGCCTTTGCATATTGATTTATGTTTACACCCCCTTACCGGGGGTGTTTTTAATTTTGTTTTAATTGCTTTCTCTTCCAGTAAATGTAGAAAGGAATTCCAAGAGCGATTATGAAAAGTCCCATTATTGAATTTTTTGGCTCTTCAATCAATGTATTAATTGATATAAACAACGCCGAAAGGATAAAAACCAGAGGTGTGATCGGGTAACCCCAGGTTTTGTAAGGTCTTTGGATTTCTGGTTTTTTAATTCTCAAAACAAAAACAGCACCTGCGACAAGCGTGAAAAATAACCATTGTCCAAAAATTACATATGTGAAAAGTTGTTCAAATGTTCCAGTTAAACTTAAAATTGAACTCCAGATCCCGAGAGCCAGAATTGATATGTGAGGTGTTAAGAACTTTTTATGAACTTCTGCTATTTTCTGGAAAAAGACGCCATCCCTTGCCATTGCAAAATAAACCCTTGGACCGGTGAGCATATTTCCATTAGCTGCACCAGCAATTGATAAAAGAATTATAAAGGCAATTAAAGATGAAGCTGACTCGCCCATGACAACTTTCATAGCGTCGCTTGCAATTCTATCTGACCCAGCCATTTTAGAAACAGGGATTACATACAGATAAGCAAGATTTGCGATGATATAGATTAAAATAACAATTAGAGAACCGAGAAAAAGCCCGAGATAGATATTTTTTGATGGATTTTTGACCTCGCCTGCCGAGAAAGTTGCCGTTTCCCATCCTTTATATGCCCAAAGTGCAGGTATAAGTGCAAGTCCAAATTTACTTATAAAATCTGAAGAAAATTCAGGCAACGGCTGATAAAAATTTTTGACATCACCATTTCCAAATGCGAAAATAACTGTGCAAATTGAAAGGAGAGCGAAAAATTTTATAAATGTTAAGAAATTTTGAAGCGAAGCACCCCATCTCACGCCGATGTAATTTACCGACACAAGAAAGATGATTAAAAGAATGGCAATTATTTTCTTCATAATCGGTGTCAAGTTAAAAAAATGTGGTAAATACTTTGATGAAAAAGCAACGGCAAGCGTCGCCACAGTTCCAGAGTCAATTACAAGAAAAAGAGTCCATCCGAAGAGAAAAGCAATTAAACTCCCGTAAGCTTCCCTCAAATAAACATACATCCCCCCGGCCTGTGGATACATCGCACCAAGTTCAGAGAGAGTCAAAGCCCCAAACAATGTCATAATTCCCCCGAAAACCCACACAAGCAAAAGCAAAAGTGGATAATCTACAATCTCCGCTATATTTGCTGGAACTATGAAAATTCCAGAACCTATAACACCGCCAACGACAATCCCGATAACATCAATAAAATTCAAAACGCGAGGAAGCTCAGATGAAGTTTGTTTAACCTGTTCCATTG
>CAZQJI010000013.1:19456-43847 GCA_964593475.1 uncultured Bacteroidota bacterium
TTTACAATTTGTGGCAGGACCTCACCTGATTTACCAATTATCACCTCATCCATAAACCACGAAATTTCAGTTCGCTCAATGTTAATTTCAACCGTGTAAGCTCCACTTCTTTTTGCAATTTGCGGTAAAGAAGCAGCTGGATAAACGACGCCAGAAGTCCCGATTGAAAAGAAAACATCGCAATTTGAAGCAGCTTCTTCTGCTTTTTCCCACTGATCAACAGGTAAGAGTTCACCAAACCAGACCACATCAGGTCTAATTAAGCCACCACAATCGCATTTTGGAATTTTCATTTCAAGAGCAAGATTTACATCATCATATCTTTTTCCGCATTTTATGCAATAATTTTTTTCAATGTTCCCGTGAAGTTCAACTATATTTTTGCTTCCGGCTCTGCGATGTAGATTATCAACATTTTGAGTTATCAAAGTAAAGTTCGGAAACAAATTTTCAAGTTCAACAAGCGCATAATGCCCGGGATTTGGCTTAACTTCTTGAATCAACTTTCTTCTGTAATTATACCATTCCCAGACAAGTTCTGGATTTCTGATGAAAGCATCAAAAGTTGCAAGTTCTTCCGGTTTAAATTTCCTCCACAAACCATCATTTCCTCTGAAAGTTGGAACTCCGCTTTCTGCTGATATTCCAGCCCCGGTTAAAACGGTAACTGATTTAGCACTTTTTAACTTTTGGATGAACTTTTCTGAAATCATCTTTTATTTGAATTTTTATTTTTAAAATTAAAATAAAAAACCGATCTCAATCAGGCAAAAACCTGAAATGAGATCGGCTCAGGGGGAGGTTAGCCGGCAATGTTATTTACCAAGAGCACGATTAATTGAGGTTAAAATATCTTCAAGATCATATGGTTTGCTCACAAAGTCAGACGCTCCAAGTTTTAATGCTTCAATAGCGTTTTTTACATCAGCATAAGCCGTCAACATTATAACTTTAATCTCTGGCTTATTTTGTTTTATAAACCTTAAAACTTCAAATCCATCAACACGGGGCATCTTGATATCAAGCAAAACGACATCATAATCTTTCTGCTTTATCGTTTCAATTGCTTCATCTCCATCTCCAGCTGTTTCAACATCATAACCTTCAGCTGCCAATTCCGTGCTTAACAAATATCTCAGGGCTTCTTCATCGTCAACTACAAGTACTCTGGGTTTTTCTGCCATTTTTAATCCGCCTCCGTTTTTATTTATGTTTTTATCTCACAATTCCAGATAGATTAACTGTTGCAGAGCCATTTGGACCTGTGGTTGAAATGCGAACCAGAACAGGTCTTGATGTCGTGTCAGCTGTTGTATCCTGAATCGCAAATGAAAATCTCGTCCAGCTTCTATCTCTTGTATCAGGTATGGTCACATCAAGGTCCCCAAGGGCTCTTATATCTTTACCATCAATTAAGACCTTGATTGTCGTCCCACCGGCAAGTGGATTTCCATTTTGATCACTTACCGTATAATTAAAAACTTGCGAGCCAAGATTTGGTATATCAAAATTTGTCGGGGTCACGGTTATTTGTGGAATTCCGGAGAATAAGACAATTGTTTCCGCTTTTATCGTCTTTTGATTTTCATCAGCAGTTGTTGCGGTTATGACGGCATAACCAGGTCCAAGTGTTGGATGCACAGGTCTTGGCTCTGCTGAAATTAAATTAACACTCCCCTGTCCTTTATCATCCGTTAAAACAGAACCTTCAATTATTCCTCCTGTTGTCGTGAAGTAAACCGCTGTTCCGGGTTTGACAGGGTTTCCGTATTTATCCCCAACATAAGCAGTTATTCTATTTGTAAGACCAAAGATATTATACCCCGGGAAGTTTAGCTTTTCAGGTGCGATGCTGAAATGTGCCGAATCTGGAAGCCCGCCGTGGATGACAATTACAACTGGCAAAGACCTTATCGTTCTATTCCCGACAAATGATTCAGCAACGATCTGCACAACCCCGGATTTTGTTCCACTTACGACATTAACTGAAACTCTGCCTTTACCATCAGTTCTTGCTTTCGGCGGATAAACAAATTCTCCGCCACCTGGTCCAGAGCCGATTCTAAAATTGACCTCTACAGAATGAGCAAGATCAATCGGTTTTCCACTTGAGTCCTGGACTTCAAAAACAAGCTGTGCTGTCTCAACAGAGCCACTTTCCTTCACACCTATATTCTTTGCTGATTGCGAAATAAGAACGATACTTGCGGGTTCTCCACTCGTTGGTGTTTCGGGAGCAGTTCTTTTCAAAACAAGCGTCGGGACATCAACAACTCTTCCTGGCGCAGCTAAAACATCGCTGGTATCCGGCTCAAAGCCCTCTTTAAAGGCAACTATTTGAACATTCGTCTCAACTTCAATATCAAATTTAAACTCATATCGCCCCGCTGAATCGGTATAAGTTATTAATGTCGGTGTAATCCCGAAAGCCCTCACGACTGCACCTGCAACAGGTGAATTTGTCAATGATTCAAGAACTTGACCTCTTAAAGTAACAGTTTTTTGCTGTGCTGTTTCCGGTTCAACGGATTTTTTGCAACCCGATAAAACAAGCACAATTATAAGCGAAGTCAGAAATATTTTCCGCAACATTTAAATCTCAAATTTATTTTTCTTTTAACTGCTTTTTATAATTTTCAAGCGCCTTCAAAAATTCTTCTCTTCCTTCTCTCAAAGTTGGACGTTCACTTACTCTTTCAACTCTCTCCCTTAATCTTTCCGCAAGCGTCGGCAGTAATTCAGCTTTCAAAAGAATTATCAATTCCTTCTTTGAAATCGTCTTCGTGTCAAATCCGAAAAGATATCTCAACCCGAAAAACCACCAGGGTAAATCTTTAAGTATAGGAACTCCCTCACGTGTTGTTCTTTCCTCATTTATATACAGACCTCCGATTATCGTTTCTTCGCCATCAAGGAGCAAGATTTTCGTCTGAGCCGATGATTTGTTAATTGTGATCTGCGGGGCAACACCTGCTACATTGCTTCTTTCTATGTTAAGTTCAAGTGAGATAAAATAAACTGTGTCATACTTTATGACTTCGGGCTTGACTCTTATAATTGAACCTGTTGATATAAATTGCGTTATAGCATTTCCAGCAAAATCCCTCACGGTTGTGGAGACATCACTTCCGACTTGAATCTGACCTTGTTCACCAGACCTAACGGTTATCCTCGGATTTGCGACAACTTCACCGATTTGCTGTGATTCAAGCGCTTTGAAAATCGCAACCAAACTCCCAAAATCCAGATCGGGACTCACATCAATTGTCAACAAACCAGTTTTCCCTTCACCTGCTGACATTGTAACTCCTACATTTGCTCCCTTACCACGGAAGAAGTCCCAGCTGAAGCCATATTGTTTGAGTTTCGCTGCATCTGCTTCAAAAAATACAGCTGAAATCATAACCTCACGGGTTTCAAACTGAACCTTTGCCTTTTCTTCCTCAGTTGGAGCTGCTGGAGCTGGTGGACCTGTAACTTCAGCAAGTGGAACAATTTTTATATAATCGGCATATTCCTCATACCAAAGTTTATTCGTCCTCAAAATAAGCTCCAAAGCATCAAGCCAGTGCATTTTGTCAATGTCAACACCAATAGGAAAGGTTCTCGCTTCAGGATCAATTATAACTTTACCGAGAAATTTTTTGCTTATGTCGTTGAAAATTTGAAGTGCCTGATTAAAAGGCATTGTCCTTGACATTGAGACAATTTCCTCCGGGGCAACGAAAGCCTTGCGTAACTCCCTGGGGCGACCACCAATTTGTGAAAGAACTAAACCTGTAAAGATTTCAAAAAGAAGTAAAAAAACAACTATTTTTCTCTTCATCTCACCTCTCTTTATTATTTTTGTTGCTCAAACCTTAACTTCAAAACAAACTTCTCAACTATACCTGCTTTGTTAAGTGTAAATTCAACCTGATTTTTTTCAATATCAATTTTCGTCAGATAACCAAGATAAACCTCGTCCCCTTCCTTCAAAACATGAATCTTGCCCGTATGATCAGCAATGAAAGCTCTTCCCGGGATCAGCGCCTTTAAATCAGCTCTTTCAACTTCAAGAAGTCCCCTCGTATTAGGTGGCAATTCTCTGTAAATGTAAGGCGTAAATGGACTTTTCACCTGTAAAACCTGAACATCGCTCAATGTTCTCTTTATCGGCGGGAGATCTTTTACATCCGCATAAAGTGCGTGTATTTCCATTTGAAACGGGACAACAATCTCAAATTGCTTTGTCTCTTCGTTCCTTGTCTCAACGCCACGAAGGTCAAGTCGTGCTATTCTGTAAATCTGCGGTCCTTGCTCAAGGTAGTAAATAAATTTGTAAATATTATCAAACGATGCCTCGCCTTTTATATCGTAAATGTTATACGCATATTTTTGTGCTCTTTTACTTCCCATATAAAGCATATCAAACTTGACAAAGCCAGCGTAATTCAAAATTGAATTTAAATAAGAATAAGTCATCGCTGGTGTAACCTCCGGAAGAATCTGCTTGTCAAGTTGCGCAAGTTTTTCCTGCTCTTCTTTTATTTGTTTCTGCAAATTAAAAAGTTCAATCTGTAGACCAGAAAGTGCATTTATTTGCTGATCCGTCCTCTGAATTTCAGCCCTTACTTCTTTTATTTTTTTCGGGTAATGATAAACAATAAAATATCCTCCCACTGCAAGAATTATAACAAGAAAAGCAAGAAGGATAAGAGTATTTCTTGTTTTATATGGCAATTCAACACCTCAGATTTTATTTTTTAGCTGTTTTAGATAGCTCCGGAGAAATCCTTGCCTTTATCTCAAACTGATAAACTGTCCGCCCTCTTATCTCCTGAACCTGAACCTGCATAAGCGTCGCATTCCCAATGGCGTTTGAAAATCTCGGTATCCTGTTTCTGTAAAGAGAATAACCCTTGATTGTGATTGTATTCGGATCCGGAGCATTTATGTCTGTTATCCATATTCTTCCAATTCTTTCGGCTTCTGTTGAAATTTTATACAAAAATTTGTTCCATATGTCGGTGTTAACTTTCATTGAATCAAGGACTCCAAATGTTGACTTATAGTATGCAAGGCGCTGTCTTGCGAGATCAACCTGTTGTTGCAAAGATTGAAGCTCCACAAGCTCAGATTTTCTACGCTGAAGTTCAGTTTGTGCCTCAGATAAAGTTCTGCTTAATTGTGCTATCTTTGTTGTTATTTGAAATGTCAGAATCGGTATCAAAAGCAAAAATATCCAACCCAAAATCCCAAGCTTAAATACTTTCTGACCCTCTCTTATTTCAAACGGTGTTAAATCAATTGTGTAAAGTTCCTTATTTTCCATAACGAGCGTTCTCCACGCTGAACCAATGGCAACAGCAACCCTTGGCAAATCCTCAATCAACATCGGATCTGCACCATCTGGCGATAGATTTGGAAATTTGATGTAATCTATGCTGACATCTTCAGGGAACATCTGCTCAAGAATTTCTTTAACCCCGGCAGCTCTAGCCTCACCCGTAAGAATTATATTATTCACCGAGGGAATTCCGAGGTTATCCTGTTCAAGTATCAATCTGCTGTAAATCGTGTTAGCAATGTTATACGAATCAACACCCTCACCGATTAAAGGCGAAATATGATAAATATCATTCCCCTTCATAAATATCAACCTGCTGAACTCGTGCCCGACATAAACTATAACAGTTATCGCATTAGCAGGAAATTTGTAATTTAATTTAACAAGATTGACAAGGGAAAATTCGGGGCTTTCTATGAATGAAATCTTTGGAATTCTTCCGCCGATTGATTTTTTAATACTGTCAAGCAAATCAAGCAATGTCACTCTCAAATCACGAACAATTGCAAGAACTGTATTATCGGGAAGTTCAAGATAATTTACAGCGTCTGGCTTTATCGGTTCACCTGCTTTGCTTTTTGAAAGTTCCTCAATTATTTTTTGCTTTAATTTATCTTTTTTAAGTCCCCAGTTAGATTCAAAAATTGTATAATAAACATATGGCTCCGGGACCGAGATAGCCAGCTTATACTTTCGCTTCGGATACTTGCTTAAAACACCAACAAGGATAGATGCGTTATCTTGTGCTCCCTTTCCCCCTATATCAGTAAGAAGTAAATCAGGGGCAGTTGCTTCTGAAGTTATATCTATCGGCGTTGTCTCTGCTGTGCTCGTGCTTGCTTGAGGATTCTCAAAAAATTCAACTCCAGCTGTAACTGTGGTTTCAATCTTTGAAGCAAGATTAACGATCTGCGCATCAACAAATCTTATCTTTTTCCCCGATCTTGCAAGACAAGCAACCTGTAATGATAAACCATCAACAAAAATTCCAACCGCAAGCTTTCCTGAAAATTTTTTATTTGCCATTTTTAAAATTCCATCTTGAATTTATTTTTAAACTTTTAAGCTGCCTGTAAGAGTTGTTGCATTCGCCTCTTGTTATTTGCGAAATTAATTGCTGTTTCAAGTGAAATTTTTCTTTCAAGATAAAGACGCCTTAAATCCTGTTCCATCGTTATCATACCATATTCAGCCCCTTCAGCTATCATCTGATAAATTTCACCCGTGTTGTTATTCTTGATCGCTGACCTTATTGAAGGTGTCATAACCATAATTTCCTTTGCAAGGACGCGCTTCCCATCTAAACTCGGGACAAGTTTTTGAGAGATCACACATCTTAAAATATCAGCCAATCTATTCCTAACTCTCTCTTGCTCAATCGGTGGAACTTCACCGATTATTCTGTCAATGCTTTCAACAGCTGATGAAGTGTGAAGTGTTGACAGAACCTTATGACCGCTATCTGCTACCTCAAGCGCAGCCATTATAGTATCAGGATCTCTCATCTCTCCAATTATAATTATATCCGGGTCCTGACGCAATGCTTCTATTGTCCCTTGCTTGAAAGACATCGTGTCCCTGCCAACTTCCCTGTGCCTTATGATACAACGCTTTGATTCGTGAACATATTCAACAGGTGAAGCAATTATAATTATGTGACCATCAACAGTGCGATTGTTTAAATCAACAATTGCGTCAAGCGTCGTGCTTTTACCAGAACCTGTTATTCCAGTGACAAGAATTAAACCCTCTTTTGTATATTGCAAACTTAAAATTCTCGTCACATTTGGATGAAACCCATAACTTTCATAAGGTCTTATTTGAGTGTTAATAGCTCTCATATTTAAAGCAAGGTCATCAAGATCAAAATAAGCATCCGCACGATAACGCAACGGGATTCCTTTTTCATCTTTAAAAGTGTATGAGAAATCAAGATTTCTATTCTCATACAGATACTGTCTCTGTCTTTCCATTAATAAACTTTGTATCAAAATGTTAAACTCATCAAGCTCATAAGTTCCAAATTCTGGAATTGGTTTCTTTGCCCCATGAATTCTCAACCAGACCATTTTTCTTGAACCCCAACCGCCCAAATCTATATCCGATGCCTCAAGCTCACGCATCCTCAAAAGAAACATATTTATCAAATCTCTCAAAATAAGCTTCTGATTCTCAGGCATCTTTTTTATCAATTCATCACCAATATACATTTGCTTCTCAACGCTGAACAAAGTCACAGGAATTTTTGAAGCAAGCGAACTTAACAATTCCTTCGCCTCTTTCACCAATTGTGGATTTACAGGCATAACAATTTCTCAACGCTTTGTTTTTATTCCCACCATGAGACCAGCTTTAATTGTCTTATATCCGGATAACTCACAAGCGGATAAAACGGCGGTGCCTTGTCTCTAAATCTTGGGTCATATCTATACCTTTTGCTGAAACCATTTTGAATTACACCGCTTGCCCCTCCAAATCGACCAACGGGACCTCTTTGCTCCTGAACTATACTACCAGTCAAATAAATTGCTCCGGATGGCGGACGTTTATCCCAATTTTCAGCGATAAAATCTTTATCATTTGAACCACCGTCCCAAGCCATGATAGCTGCCTGTATTACAACATTACTTTGATTTGGATCGCTATCAGCAATAATCACATTTCCACCGTTTGAAACAAGCCCGAGAAAATCATCAGAATTAGGATTGACATTTGGATCATCTGCATATTTTATGTCATCCCAAATCCTTATATCTCTATCTGCGACAATTGTAAGTTGACCGTTTATCGTCCCTTCAACAACCAAATCTCCTTTTACCCAGACAACGCCTGTGGAACTTAGATTGCTAACATTTAAGGTCTCGGGCCCAGCAGATGAAAATTGAGGGACTTTCCGTTGCCTCCTGTAAGAACCACTTCCAATCCACTCGTATTGCCAACCCGTGACATATTTTCGTACAACTTTTCCATTTGACAAAAATTTAAAATATACACCCTGAACCCCGGATGGTAAGGTATAAACACCACCTCCATTTATCGCTGCTGTCTTTGTCCTCGCCATATCAATAGGAAGCTCAGCTCTTATCCCAACTTCCCAACCTCCATAAAATTTCGCCTTATTTTGATTTGAAGTCGGCGCTGGATTTATCCCCGAATAAGCGGTTACCTTATCGTAGAAAACAGGAGTTCCATATGTATGTAAAGTTCCATTTGTATGAACAGGACCCCAGACGGTATCACCACTTATCCAGTAAACAGGAGCACCATTGTAAAATTCAACCCCGGTAAACCAGAAATACTTTGATGCCGGTGTAACGGGTCCGCTTGAATAGACAAAATATGCAAAAGCAGAGTCCTCAATTTTATATGGTTTTTTATACTTTGTGTAATATGTATCAACAAAAGCATAACCCCACGCCCTGACACTTAACTTAACAAGTGAATCTGGCTTAACTGGAAAAACACGCACCATAGCAGTGCAATTATTCATAACAACACTAAAGCTTCCATTTACAAGCGAATCTTTCCAAACTTTGCTGACCCCGATATTCATTGCACTTACAGCTGTTTCGTGAACAAGCGTCTTTGAATAATAAAAATTGAAACTATCCGTTGCAGAAATAACAGCACGTGTTAACCTCACCTGATAAACCGAAAAAGCGGTGATGAAACCAAGCAATATCAAAAGTGATGTTTTCCCAAACATAGTCTTTACCCCTTATCTTCTCAAATTTTTTGAAACCAAACGGGTTTGTCTCCAAAAAGATGTCCTGAGCAATCGCCTTAGCTCCATCTTTCTAAATTCTTGATCTTGAATACTTGATACCTCTTTCCTGACCAGCTCAGGTGATAAAACAACTCTCGGATTAAAAGCTGTCAATGTAACTTCAACCATTTTTGAAGCGATAAGCTCTGTCCCCGGATCAACCGGATTTCCAATCTGGTCAAGATATCTAAAAACCACGCCATTTCCAATTCTGCCTATATCTGTGGATTTTACACCTTCACCTGATATTTTAAGCGTTCGGGTAATTTTATACATCTTCAAACTTGTATCACCATAATCAATGACTTCAGCAAGTGTGACTAAATATTCAATCGTATCTGCAATGTTATCCCTATGCGGGATGATATGTCCATAATAATCAAAGTCACGATTTAAATGGGCTATAAACTTTAAACGATTGGGTTGAGCGATGAACAAAATCTGCTCTCCCTCCGGGACACCGTAACCCATTTTACGCAAATCATATTCAATTATGCCTGACATATTAGCAAGATTTATCTGCGTGATCGCATCTGAATTATAGTTTAAAAATTCTCTCGTGCTCGTGTCAGTAACTGTAACCGTGATAAGTAAAATCACTCCACCTATTATCGTCGCAATTATGTAATCAAGCATTGATGTCATTGAAAATTCAAAAATTTAGTTGTAAAACCAATAGCTGTAAACGAAACTTATCTTCACTGTATCCCTTACCTTACCCGCTGATGTTTCCCTGTAAATTAAAGGCGGGTTATATATATCCGTGACAAATACGGTCATCCTTTTGTGAAATGTTTTGTTCGTCACCGGAACTACTTTATTACCCGACAGATCAACATACTCAACTTTAAACGAAACCCTGTAGATCACACTGCTTTTCCCAGTGTCAATTTTCGTAATTCCGTTATAATCATCAAAATCGTCTATTTCCATTTGTCCGGTCATTGTCGTATCATCCGGGTCAAGTCCAAGTGTGGATGAGAAAGTATTTGGGTTTGTCTTTTCAGTATTGTTTGAGTCAGCAACCGCTTCATCAAAATAGTATTGCGATGCCTGTTCTATATAAGATGTAGCTATTGATAATGCTTCAAGGCGATATCTATTCTGGGCAAGTGATATATCATGGCTTGACAAACTTCTGTTTATGTTTAGAACCGCAAGCGAAAGTAAAGCAAGCGCAAGTATTGTTATCAAAGTTTGTCCCGTGCTCATGAAAATTTACTTAATTTTATTAATCTTCCGTTGTTGCGTGTGCAACTTCTTCAAGCGTTGTAAGACCCTGCTTTATCCTTTCTCTCCCAGCTGCTCTTAGGGTCAACATCCCATCTTTAATTGCCTGCTCCCTTATTGCTTCCTCATCTATATCTCTTCCGGTTTTGAAAATTAATCTCCTTATCTCTTTCGTAAAGTAAAGCGCCTCGTGAATTGCTATTCTTCCTTTATATCCACCATGGCATTGGTCACATCCGACAGCTTCATAAAATACCGTATTTTTAATTTCTTCCTCCGTAAATCCCAAACTCAACGGTATCTCCGGGTCAAGGTCTTCAATCGGTCGCTTGCATTTATCACAAAGTTTACGGATCAATCTCTGCGCTATGATAATGTTTATAGCGTAAGCGATAAGGAATGTCTCAATCCCCATTTTATACAATCTTGAAATTGCGCTTGGTGCGTCGTTTGTGTGAAGAGTTGAAAATGTCAGGTGTCCTGTATTTGCAAGTTTAATTGCTATTTCAGCCGTCTCTTTATCTCTTATCTCACCAACCATGACAACATCGGGATCATGTCTCAAAATTGCCCTCAATGCCTGTTCAAAATTCATCTTCGGTCCAATTTTCAACTGCCTTGCCCCGGGAATAATATATTCAACCGGGTCTTCAACAGTGAGAACATTAATTTCAGGTTTTATGATATAATGCAAAGCTGCCATAAGCGTGGTTGATTTACCGCTCCCCGTTGGACCAGTTACGATAACCATACCCTGCGGTTTTGAAATCGCCTTGATGAAAAATTCTTTAGCTTTGCCCTGGAATCCAAGTTTATCAAGGTCAGTTATGACCTTTCTATCGTCAAGAACTCTTATAACAATGCTTTCAAATTTATATTGGAATTCCTTCCCGACTATTGGAAGGACAGAAACCCTGTATCTTATCATATGCCCATCAACTTTTCTCTGAATAAATCCATCTTGCGCCATCTCTCGCTCAAATCTATCAACATTCTTTGACCTATCTTTTACAACCGCAGCAATTGCCTCAGGTCTTATGCCTTCCTGAACATGCCATAATCTTAATTTTCCATCAATTCTAAAATGAATCTCCGTTGTTCTTGAGTCCTTCGGTATGATGTGGATATCACTTGCACCTTTTCTCACTGCTTCAACGAGCATACCCTCAACAAGATTTACAAGCATACTTTTGTTAATTTCCGCCTCAATCGCAGCTTCATCAAGTGTTTCCTCTTCAAGCTGGTCCTCGGTTATTTCAATTTTTGATTCTTCAAGAACTTTCAAGAACTCATTCTCGGGTGGGAAAATTTTATCAAAAAGATTTTGCATATCTTTAAAACGAACATAACACACTTCATACCTTTTCGCACCAAGCGAACGAGCTATCATCGGGATGCTTCTACTTGTCGGGTCAGCTGAAATTATGATCAACTTATCAGGTCTTTGTTCATCGTATTTCAATGGCAAAATTTTTTCTTCACGCATTTGGTCCTTCAAAGGTTGTGGCAACGGGTCAACAAGTTTTTTGATGAAATCAATTCTATTTTTATCAATGTTCTCATCAGCAAGGTAAATTTCTCTAAAACCATAAAGATTCGCTACTTCTTTGAAGACCAGATCATGCTCAATCCCGAAATCTGTCACAAGAATTTGAGCTAAACTCCTGCGTGTTTTTGAGTCCTCCTGCTCCTTGATTTTTAAAGCTCTCTCAAGCGTCTCATAATCAATTACCCCTTTCTTCAAAAGCGTGTAACCAAGTTTATCCGTAATATCTACGCCAACTGTCATTTTAATTCACCTCGGTTTTTATATTTATAATTTCAAACCCGAAAATGGAAGTAAAATCGTATAAGGTGTCTTCGGTTTGACCATGGCTGTCTCTGAAGATACAAGCGTAAGAAGCGTCATCACGATCATAATTACCATAGCGATCATAAGCTGAATGAAATCAACAGCATTTTTAAGTTTATAAACTGTTTCCTTCTCATAATAATTTGCTATTTGAAGTGCTGTTTGCTTAACGGTTCCTGTTTCAGCCCCCGAATGGAATCTTGCAAGTGCGGTCTTTGTGAAAACCCCGGTTGCTTCAAATGCTTCAACAAGACCTTTACCCTGACTTAACATCATTGGAATTGCTATCGTCTTTATCTGATGTTCCATATATTTATTTCCACAAGCCTCCGCCGCAAGACGAATTGCGTCAATGTTCTCCCCCGAACCAGCATAAAGTGCGTAAAAAACTCTGCAAAAAATTTCAATTGTTGTCTTGTGAATCAAAGGTCCAAGAACGGGAATTTTTATGATATACTTATCACGCAAAAATTGACCCTTCGGAGTCCTTATGAAATAAATAAAAGCAAGTGCAACTACAAGAAAACCAAGAATTATGAAACTCATATTATCAATCAAGAAATGGCTCAATTTCAAAGTTGCAGCTGTCATCGGCGGTAATTCAGTTCCAAGTTTGAGGAAAAGTTCAGCTGTTTCAGGAAATATGTATGCAACATAAAATATCACCGCTATAAACAAAACTATCAATGTAAAAACGGGCATTATGAGTGCGCTTTTAAGATTTTTCTTAAACTCCGCATTTCGTTCAAGAAACTTCGCTGTGCTTTCGTAAATATCAGCCATATTTCCACTCTTTGACGCAAGCCCGAGCATCCTTGCTGTAAACTTGCCAAGCGCCTTCTCCTGTTTCAAAAATGCTTCCTCGCTATCTTTACCCTGACGCAAATCGTTGTTTATCTCCCTCAAAGCTTCTCTCAGAGTCGGATGCTGAACATCATTTATCAAAAGCTGAAGAACCTCATTATAAGGTAATTTCTCCCTCAGCAGGTCGGCACTAACACGAACGAAAGTGACAATTTCTGTCTCTGGCGGTTTAAATTTAAAATCAAGGACTTTCGGTTGAATGCTTACAACTTTATAACCAAGCTTTTCAAGCGCCTGTTTTACCTCTTCTTTCGTAAATGCTTTTTGCTCACCTGTTATCGGCTTTTCACTATCACGCTGAACTTTATAGATAAAAGTCCTTCGTTTCT
Source organism: uncultured Bacteroidota bacterium (assembly GCA_964593475.1). Taxonomy (GTDB): domain Bacteria; phylum Bacteroidota; class Ignavibacteria; order Kryptoniales; family Kryptoniaceae; genus Kryptonium. Next base: position 32,827 of record CAZQJI010000013.1, read on the forward strand.
GAATCTTGGTTACTTTAATCTTTCTCTGTTCAGCAAGCTGTTTGATTTTCTTCTTTGCCTCGGAAAGATTATCTGCGGTTATAACACCCTGAACAGGGCGCCCCGTTAATGTGACACCTTCAAATCTATAATCCGGCAAGCGACATCACCTCCCCATAAATAAATTTTAGCAAAAGGGCGCCTTAAATCAGGCGCCCGATTAAATTATTGTGGTGTCCAACCCTGTAAAGTTCCATAACCTTTAGTTGCATCCGTCGTTTGCAATGATGTAGCAACCCCTTGATATATCCTACTTTTATCAGCATCAACACAATCAATCGCCGCTACGAAATTTGTTCCAACTTTCTCCTTACCAAGGGCATGGATTACAACCTTTTGATTACCCGTCAAAATTTCAACTCTGTAGCTACCATTTGCGTTTGCAGTATCAAGTGGGCTTAAGGCAAAGTTTGCAAAACTATTTCCACCGCCGCCAAGCTCAACCGGTGTCCTGTAATATCTCTGTGCCTTTGAAGCAAGATTTGCAAGATCACCTGCAATCGCGCTTCTGTTGGCGTCAACCGCACTGCTCTTGAACATTGAAATTCCAACTGCAATTGCAATTCCAACTATGATGACGCCAAGGACGATGAGTAAGAGTTGCTGCTGACCCATAGTAATTACCTCCTGAATTTAGTTTTTGTTTGCGAAATTTTGTTTATGACAGAAAGAACCAAATCCTAATCAGAAAATAAACTTATATTTTCAAAAAGTCAAGTGTTTCAAGTATAATCTATAAAATTTATGCCACAAATCACACTTTAAAAAGCCATTAAAAATCAAGCAAAGATAAAAGACGGTTTTTCATTTTTTCAAACTGATTTGAAATTTTTACAACCCAAATTGCTACAAATTATTACAAAACCAGAACCTAAAACGGCTTAAAAACAGCCAGAAAAACTATCAAAACGAAAACCACAAGATTCACAATTGAATAATTCCGTATAGCAAGATTAAACTTCAAAATTTCAGCCACATCAAAATTTCCCCTGCTCAAAACTTCACCACGTTTTGAAAAGTATAATCTTCCAACAGCGATACCGGAGATGACAAACCAAACGAAAAGAATTATCTTAACGATCAACCAGCCCTTTGTCTCCCCAATTGAAATCCAGTTGTAAATTCCTGTCAACAAAGCAAGCACACCACCGAAACTTGCAAATCTTGAAAGGGACTGAGACAATTTATGTAAAGTCAAAGATTCATTCCCCTGACTTCTTCTCAAGAATGATTCAACGACGAGAACCGCAAAAACAGAAGCAGATATCAACATTGCAGATAAAAGATGAAAGAAAAGTGAAATTTTCATCGGTTAAATTTACTTTGTTTTTTAATTCCAGCTCTTATCAACTCTCTTTCAATGATGCGATGTAAATTTCAACATCACGAATTTTTGAAAAATTCGGATAATCTTTCTTTATTCGCTCATACAATCTCAACGCCTTTTCCCTTTCGCCAGCGAGTTTATAGTTTCTTGCTGAGTTATAGAGATACTCGGGGACAAGAATGTTTTCTCTAAATTTCTGCGCTGCTTTCTCAAAGTATTCAGCAGCTTTTTTGTAATCTCCTTTCACCTCATAAACCGAGGCAATACCGGCAAGCGATGCGGAAAGTAAAAGTTTATCGCTCCCGTCATACTTTTTAAAATACTTTAAAGCATTGTCATAATCCCCGAGCATAAAGTATGCGTTTGCGAGATAATAAGTTGCTATCTCCCCTGCATCTGTCCCACCATAATTTTCAACGATATATTTCAAGCCCTGGATATTTCTCTGTGGAATTCCTTCAATTGCAGTTTTATAATCTCCGTTGTCATAGTAACTGATTATTTTTGAAAACAACGCTTCCGCCCTTTCGTTCTCAGCTTTTAAATTATTCCTGTAGATTATCACCCCGACAACGAGGATCACAATTCCAGTTAGAATATAACTTAAAACTTTTTTATTTTTCTCAACAAACTCACGGGCTTTGTAATATGTTAAGACGAGTTGGTCTTCTTTCAATTCTTGTTTTTTTATTTTTTTCCTCGGCTTGATCATAAAGCCACAATTTTTGTTTTGGATTTTTTAAAATATAGTCAAATTTGAACGAGAAAGCAAAATTTAAACAAATGTTTCAATTTGATTTTCAAAAAAGCAAATTTTATATTTTTCAAAAAAGAAGTTGGATATGAAAACGCTCGGGAAAGATAAAAATTTTCTCTCCATACCAGACGAATTTTCCACGCTTGAAAAATCAAAAATCGTAATTCTACCAGCACCATACGAACACACAACAAGCTACATCAAAGGAACAATCCTCGGTCCGGAAAAACTTCTTGAGGCATCTCATCAGGTTGAATTATACGATGAAGAATTTGACATTGAACTTTATCGCAGTGTCGGAATCGCAACACTTGAACCGGTTGACTTTACAGATTTAAAAGATGAAAAAGCGGTTGAATTTGTCTATAAAATTGTGCTTGAACTTTTGAAAAAAGATAAATTTGTCGTCACAATCGGTGGAGAACACACAATAGCTATCGGTGCGATAAAAGCATATTCTGAAGTTTACCCGAACTTAACAATTCTTCACTTTGATGCTCATTCTGATTTAAGAGATGAATATGAGGGCAACAAATACAGCCACGCATCTGCGCTTGCCCGTGTCTTTGAGTTCAACAAAAATCTTGTTCAGGTCGGAATAAGGGCGCAGGATGTGGAAGAGGCAAAATTTATAAAAGAAAACGGAATAAAGACCTTTTACGCATGGGAGATAAAATCCGGAATCCATAACAAAGATGGAAACCCCTGGCAAGATGCAATTGTCTCTGAACTTGGTGAGAATGTCTATATCACATTTGACCTTGACTATTTTGACCCAAGCGTCATGCCAGCGGTTGGAACTCCCGTGCCGAATGGTTTATATTGGGATGAGACGATTGAACTTCTCAAAAAGGTCAGCAAACATAAAAATGTAGTTGGTTTTGACATCGTTGAACTCTGCCCGTTGCCCGGGATTGAATATCCAAATTTCACAGCTGCATTTTTCACCAACAAATTGCTCAACATAATTTTCGCAAATAAAATCAAAAGCAAAGATTGAATGTTAAAACATACATAATTGACGGATACAACCTGATTCACAAATCAGCCCGATTGAAAAAAATTTTTTCTCAAAACCCGCAACTTGCACGGGAAACGCTCGTTTCCATTCTTTCCGATTTTTTCACAACAAGAAAAGAAAAATGCATTCTCATTTTTGATGGAAACCTTAACATACCAAGTGCATTATCAACACCGAAAGTAAGAGTATTATTCTCAACTCCACCTGATAAAGCAGATGACCTGATCAAGGAAATCATTATGGAGAAAAGTTTGAATGAAAGAAAAAATTTAATTGTTGTTTCATCGGACAATGAAATAATAAACTGTGCTAAATCCTGTGGCGCTGGAAGAATATCATCTGAAGAATTCTGGAAATTTTTAAATTCAAAAAATTTAACTAAACGAGATGAAAAACCATTTGTTAAGCTCACTGATGAAGAAATCAAAAAAATGTTTGAAAGATGAACATACTCATAGTTGATGACAATGACAATGCAAGAAAACTGCTTGCTGAGCTTCTCACAAAATCTGGCTTTAACATAGTTGAAGCGGAAAATGGGAAGAAAGCGCTTGAAATTTTAAAAGAGAGAAAGGACTTTGACCTCATCATATCTGATATACTTATGCCAGTTATGGATGGCTTCAAATTATGTCACGAAGTTAAAACAAATCCTGAATTTAACTATATACCTTTTGTATTCTACACGGGAAGTTATGTTTCAGCCGAAGACCAGGCTTTCGGGATAATGCTCGGAGCTGACGATTATATCGTGAAGCCGGTTAAATTTGAATATCTTCTGGAGCGAATAAATGAAATCATTCAAAAGAAAAGTCCGAGAAAAATTCACATAACCGTTGAATTTGACGAAACCACATATTTAGCCGAATACAATGCCCGACTTGTAAATAAGCTTGAAGATAAACTCATTGAGTTAAATCAGGCGTATGAGGAGATAAAACGGAAAAATCAGGAACTTGAGACAATAAACTTGATCTTAACATCGCTCAATTATTCCAGAGACATCAAACACTTGTTCAAGTTAATTTCAAAACCACTTGCAAATCTTTTTGACGCAGACGCTGTAAATTTCTTCATCTACGATTCCAAAAACGATTCCTTGAACCTTGTTTATTCATTTTTAAAAACCGGTGAAAAAAATATCTTTGAAAATTATCCCGTCTTGAAAAGGGGCGATGACTTCGCAACGGAGATCATAAACCGAAAATTTGTGCTCTATCAAAATCTTTCAAAAGAAAGCACAAAGATAAGAAACGAGATTTTCAACTACGATTTTAACATCTTCCTTGAGATCGGTTTGAGCGTGAGAGATAAATTCATCGGCGCAATTGAATTTGTTTATAAAGCTGATGAACTTCCCATCAACGATAAAAAACTCTCAATGCTTGACACGCTGACCCAGCAAATTGCAATTGAAGTTGATAATTTTCTCCTGTTGTCAGAGCTAAAAGAGTCGGAAGAAAAATACAGAACTTTTATTCATCTGACCCCAGCTGGTTTAATTGTCCTTGATGAAAATCTTAATATATTATTTGCAAGTGAAAATGCAAGCAAGATTTTTGATGTTGATCTTGAGGGGAGAAATTTGCGCGAGTTTATAAATTCAAGCATCGTTGAGGAAATATGTCGGCAAATGCCGATAATCAATAATTCATATGTTGATAAAACTTTTGAAGTTGAATATAAAGACAGACATCTTTTGATTTCAATTTCTGCAAGATTGAACGATCCGAAATTCGGGAAATGCATCGCAATTATAAACGACATAACCGATCTGAAAAGGTTACAGGAGGAGAAAAGGAAAATTGAAGCGAAACTCTGGCAGGAATACCGGCTTGCGGGAATTGGACGACTTGCTGGCGGAATTGCCCATAACCTGAGGAATCCGCTTGCGGTTTTAAACCTCGGACTTCAAGCGTTAAAAAGAAAAGGAGTAGAGCCAGAACAGATTGATAGATTGCTTAAGCAAGTTGAGAGGATAAATCAGATCGTTGAAAATCTTTCGCTAAAAACGAAAGAAGACATTGAAAAGAATAAAAAACGCTTTGATCTGAACGAATTGATAAAGAGAGAACTTGAAGTGCTTGAATTTGACCAGTTTTACAAACATAAAGTTGAGAAAAAAATTGAACTTTATCCGAAGCCAATTGTGATTGATGCAGTTTATTCTGATTTTTCAAACGCTCTGGCACATATTTTAAGGAATGCGCTTGATGCGATGCTTGACTCCGAAAGAAAAATCCTTGTGGTGAAAACATGGGAAGATGAGAAAAACATTTATATTGAGATTTCCGACACAGGAATTGGCATACCTGACGATATAAAAGACAAAATTTTTGAGCCATTCTTCACAACAAAGACATCTGAAAACTTTACAGAACTAAAAGGAGTCGGGCTTGGTCTGACGATAACATATCACAATTTGAAAATTTATGGAGCTGAATTTGAGATTGATTCAAAAGTTGGAGAGGGAACAAATTTCAAAGTCATAATCCCGAAAAAATATGTAAACGCAACTTAAAATGATCTTATACCGATACATACTTCGCTCTCACATTGGACCGTTTTTCTTTTCTCTTTTTACCTTGATATTGATTTTCCTTTTGCAATTTCTGATGAAATACATTGATCAGCTCATCGGGAAAGGATTGGGGTTCTGGGTCATAGCTGAATTAATTGTGTTAAATCTCGCATGGATACTCGTCCTTGCTGTGCCGATGTCGGTTCTTGTTGCTGTTTTGATGGCTTTCGGCGGTTTATCTGCAAATAATGAAGTCACAGTTATGAAATCAAGCGGTGTGAGCTTATACAAGATGATGTTCCCGGTGTTTATTGTATCAGTTGTGATCACGGGACTTTTGATAATCTTCAACAATAAAATTCTCCCGGATGCGAATCACAGATTGAAAGTTTTAATGATTGATATACATCGCAAAAAACCGACATTAACATTAAATCCGGGGATATTTTCAACCGATATTCAAGGATATGCGATTCTCGTCAGAAAAACATATGAACATACGAACGAATTTGAAGACGCCACAATTTACAATTATTCAGACCCGACAAAGCAAATCGTGATAACAGCAAAGCGCGGGAAAATTTCTTTTACCCCGGATTACAGAAAACTCATAATGGACCTTGAAAACGGAGAAATTCACGAGCAAGATGCTGAAAATAAAAATCTTTACAGAATTGTGAAATACGAAAAATATAGAGTTGTGATGGAGGTTGAGGGCTTCGGCTTTGAGCGCTCTTCCGATAATGCATTTCAGAGAGGTGATAGAGAATTGAGCGCCGGGGATATGTTAAGAATTGTTGATAGTTTGAGAAATATTCAGAAAAAAATTTATGAAAGCTTAACATCCATAGCCATAAATGATTTTAGAAATCCTTTTGAAGCAAAACAAATAATGATTGGCTCATTTTATCAACCGCCGTCAAAAGATTCAATAAGCGATTATGAGGCAATTATAAGCGCAACACAAAAACTCATAAGTTTGAATTCAATCATCAAAAATTATCTTGCACAGATTGATTATTACAATCGCTCAATTGATGCGTATATGGTTGAAGTTCATAAAAAATACGCTATCCCATTTGCATGTGTTGTGTTCGTTTTGGTTGGTGCGCCACTTGGTATGATGGCAAGAAGAGGAAACTTTGGAGTCGCTGCGAGTTTGAGTTTAGCCTTCTTCCTTTTCTACTGGGCTTGTTTGATAGGTGGAGAAAAACTTGCCGATAGAGATATACTTTCGCCATTTTTGAGCATGTGGATTGCAAATTTCGTCGTCGGCGCCTTGGGGATTTACCTTACAATTAGAATGGGAAAAGAAGCGATGATAATTGATTGGTATAGAATAAAAGAGATTATGCCACAGAGAATTAAAACCTGGCTTGGAATCCCCGAAGAAGAAGAAATTTTAACCGACAGATATGCGAGATAAAATCAAAATAATTGACATTTACACCACGAAACAATTTCTGCAGATGATAATTTTTGGTCTCATCGCATTTATACTTATTTTCATCCTCGTTGACCTTATGGAAAATCTTGATGATTTCATTGATCAAAAAGTTTCGTTTTCAATAATTTTGAAATACTATCTTTATTTTTCGCCAGAGATAATCAAATTGACACTGCCTGTTGCGGTTCTCCTCTCCTGTCTTTTCACAACCGGAAGAATGTCAAACTTAAATGAATTGACTGCGATAAAAGTTGCGGGAGTGAGTTTGTATAGGTTCATGATGCCATTTTTGCTTGTTTCATTGCTTTTAAGTTTAATTTCAGTTTATTTCAATGGCTGGGTTGTCCCGAAAACAAACAAGAAAAAACTTAACCTTGAAAGAGTTTATATGCGCAAACATCTTGAAGCATGGGGGAAATATAACATTTACATTCAGGATTCATACACAAGGTTGCTTTCCATCGGCTATTTTGACGATGAGCTTAACACAGCACACAGAGTTGATATACAGGATTTTGACCCGAAAGATGTAACGGTTATAGTAGCAAGATACATTGCTCCGGCAATGAAATGGGATAGTTTGAGGAACAATTGGTTGCTTGTTAATTGCACTATGCATAAATTTAATCAGGGAAACGATTTTATTGAGAAAATTGATACTTTTAACATAGGGAAGTTAAATTTTAAGCCGATAGATATAAAACGAAAGCAAATGAAACCTGATGAAATGAATGTAAATGAGATGAAAGAATTTATAAAAGATCAGATAAGAAGCGGAAACGATCCGTCAAGATGGCTTACAGATTACCATTTGAAATTTGCTTTTCCATTTTCAAACTTCATAGTTGTTTTATTTGGTGTGGCGCTGGCTTCAAGGAAGAAAAGAGCTGGGCTTGCTATGGAGTTTGGAATCAGTTTGTTAATTGCTTTTCTTTATTTTATTTTTATGAAAATAAGCACCTCGTTTGGATATGCGGGAATTTTGCAACCATTTATTTCAGCCTGGCTTGCAAATATCGCTTTTTTAATTGCTGGAATAATTGTAATCTTGAAAGTTAGAAAATAAAGTAAGGAGTTTGAAAAATGGGGCAACAGCAGCTTTTGCTTCTTGCATTGGGAGCCATCATAGTCACGGTTGCAATAGCAGTTGCAATCAATATATTTATTTCAAGGTCTGGAGCGATTGCTGAACAATATTTAAGCGATACCATTAACGATTGTATCAGAATAGGACAGCAAGCACAGGCGTGGGCAAGGAAACCTTCAGTGCTCGGTGGTGGTGATTGGTCGTTTATTGGCTTCAATCTCTCCTATATAAATTTCCCCGAATCAACAAACTATGCGAAATATCAAATTCAGGTGAAAAATAGAGATAGTATGGTTGTAATTGGCAAAACCATCACCGGTCAAATTGTTGAGGTCTCTGTGACCCATCACAGTATAAGCAATCCGAGAGTTACGAGATGATTATTTGAAATCCGGGCTTTGATAGACAATTTTTCCACCAACAACGGTCATTAGAACTTTAACATCTTTTATCCTTTCGCCGGGGATATTGAATATATCTTCAGATAAGACAACGAGGTCTGCGAACTTTCCGGGTGTTATGCTTCCCTTTTCATTTTCTGCAAATTCGGCATAAGCATTGTTAATTGTATAGCATTCAACAGCTTCTTCAACAGAAATTTTTTGTTCGGGAAACCATCCTCCCGGATGTTTTCCATCTAAGGTTTGCCTTGTGACTGCTGCATAAATTCCAAGTATCGGGCTTAACGGTGCCACATTCCAGTCGCTACCAAAACAAAGTTTAACTCCAGCGTCAAGAAAAGTTCTAAAAGCATAGCTTGTTTTGCATCTTTCCTTGCCGATTCTTTTCTCAGCCCATCTTCCGTCATCAATTGCATGATAAGGTTGCATTGAAGCTATGACATTCAAATTTTTAAATCTTACAAAATCTTTTGGATGAATATGTTGAGCGTGTTCAATTCTAAATCTTCTATCCCAGGATGGATTTTTTTCAATGATTTTTTCAAATAATGTCAAAACCAAACTATTTGCGCTATCCCCGATTGCGTGGATTGAAAGTTGAAGTTTCGCTTTATCAGCTTCAATAGCCCATTTCTCAAGCCGTCCATCAATCACGATGTCCGTTGCTAAACCTCTGGTGTTTGGATTTTCATCATATGGTTCAAAGAAAAGTGCAGTCATTGAACCAAGCGAACCATCAGCAAACGCTTTCAATGAGCCGATCCTTATAAAATCATTCCCAAATGGAACTTCAATTCCAAGTTTTGCAAGGTCTTCCCACTGAGATATCGGCAGACGCAGATAAACTCTTAATGTTAATTCTCCTCTTTTGTAAAGTTCTTGATAAGCCCTTAAATCTTCGGTCGTCCCTATGTCGTGAATTCCAGTAAGTCCGAGTTTTTTTGCCTCTTCAAGTGCAAGTTTAATAGCATTTATTCTTTCTTCAAGTGTTGGTTCGGGTATAACTTTATAGACAAGGGACATTGCTTCATCTTTTAAAATTCCCGTCGGTTCACCATTTTCGTCCCGGACAATCAAACCACCTGGCGGATCCGGGGTTTCCCTTGTGATTCCAGCAAGTTTCAAAGCTAAACTATTTGCAAGTCCCATATGCCCGTCATATCTTGTAACGAAAACAGGGACATTTTGCGTGTATCTGTCTATCCATTCTTTCCTTGGTAATTCACCGCCCCAGAGTTCGTGGTCCCAATCACCGCCGGTTATCCATCTGTTCGGATTTTTTTCAGCGTATTCTTTTATCCTTCGTGCGAATTCCTCCGGAGTTTTAGCATCTCTTAAATTAACGCTCATAAGTTGAAATCCACCGCTTACAAAATGAGTATGGTCATCAATAAATCCCGGCAACATCAAATTACCTTTTAAATCAACCACTTCCGTATTTTTTCCAGCGTATCTTTTTATCTCGGAATTTGAGCCGACAGCGATTATTTTATCACCCAGAACAGCGATTGCTTGTGCAACTGGCTTTGACTTATCCACCGTCCATATTTTCCCATTGATGAAAATTAAATCTGCCTTTGGCATTTGTGCAAAGAGAATTTGTTGTAAAAATAAAAGCCCGAGTAAAGTTTTGATTCTCATCATAGGTATTTTATCAAAATTTTACTTTTTGATTTCTCAAGAACCGATTTTGCGACATCAAAACTTTGAGTTGAAAAAACAGAACTATACTTTTTAGGTATAGGTAACCTTACAACAAAATCCTGATTGTTCTCGGAAAAATCTTTGATGACACTGACATTAACAATAATTGCATCGCCCTTGTCAACAACTTTATCTCCAAGGAAGTCGGGATCCGAATACACCAACCCGAGCTCAGAAATCAAAAATATAGTTGGTTCATCCCAAAAAACTTCACCGACATCGCCAAGCTTGTTTATCAACCTTATATCTCCTTTACCTGTGAAATTTGTTTTAATTGAGAATTCAAGCTGACTACCTTCGTATTCAACAACAATATCAGTCCTTTTGCCTTTTCCACCAGAATGATCTGCGCGGAAACCCAACGCTCTTAGATAGGCAACAAAGATGTGTTCAACTGCCCCTCCAACCACAAACCGATTTTCATAAATAGATGTGTCATATTCCTTAAGTAAATACTCAACGACTTTGAGGAATTCACCAACAATCTTTTTATTCGCACTGTATTCGCATTTGCTTTTTAAATACCTGAAAAAATTCCTCTGTTTAATAAAATCGTTCACTTTGTATTAAACAAATTAATTTCAGCGTTTTTCAACCTCTGAAGTGCAAATTCATAATATTCCGGCACAATTTCAAAGCCAAGGTAATGCCTGTTTAAAGCTTTTGCCACAACCGCAACCTGCCCCGAACCTAAAAACGGGTCAAAAACAATGTCAC
>CAZQJI010000014.1:0-15229 GCA_964593475.1 uncultured Bacteroidota bacterium
GGCTTGTGCTTGAAACCGGAACGAAAGATGTTCATTCCGGAACTACAGGCGGAGTAGCACGCAATCCAATCGGTGAGCTCTGTCAGTTGATCTCACAGCTTTATGATGCTAAAACTGGCAAAGTCAAAATACCCGGATTTTACAAGGATGTTAAGAAACTCACGGACGCAGAGCTCAAAAACTTCCTCGCTTCTGGATTTGATGTTAAAAGATGGATACAGGTTTATGGGTTTAAGAGCATAAGGACGAAAAATAAAGCAGAAATTTTAAAAAGAATATGGGCTGAACCGACATTTGAGGTTCATGGAATCGTTGGAGGTTATACTGGACCCGGGATAAAAACGATCGTTCCACCCAGAGCTGAGGCGAAGATAAGCATGCGACTTGTCCCGAATCAAACACCGGATAAAGTATTTAAACTTTTGAAAGATTATGTCAAGAAGTTGAATCCGGATGTTCAGGTCATAAAAGAGAATTCGCTTGAACCGTATTATGGTGAATTCACAGGACCTTATGCTGAAGCAGCGGTCAGAGCGCTTGAATTTGGTTTCGGGTTGAAGCCGGCGTTTATAAGAGAAGGTGGCTCAATTGGTGCAGTTGTCACAATGAAGAAACATTTAAAAGTTCCGATTGTCTTCATCGGTTTGAGCTTGCCCGAACATGGTTATCACGAGCCAAATGAGAATTTTGACTGGAGACAGGCATCCGGTGGGATGAAGACATTTGTTAAGTACTTTTACGATATCTCCCAGATAAAGTGAAATCTTTAGCACAGGGGCTTTCGCATGAAAGCCCCTTTTTCGTTTTAAAACTTGAAACTTAACAAAAAATTTATTATTAATTATTGTGTTTTTTAGAATCTGTTAAACTCTAAAAAACAGGAGGAGGTGAAATTGAAAGCGTTAGGCAGGCATCTTTTAATTGAACTATTCAACTGTGACAGGAAACTTTTAAACGATGTCGCATTTGTTGAAAAAGTTCTCACCAAATCCGCTGAACTTGCTGGAGCGACAATTGTAAAAACTTTTTTTCACACTTTTAACCCACACGGAGTAAGCGGGGTTGTCGTAATTGCTGAATCACATCTCACAATTCATACCTGGCCAGAGTATGGATATGCTGCGGTTGATGTTTTCACCTGTGGTGATGATGTTGACCCGTATGTCAGCTATCAGTATCTGAAAGAGAAATTTAAAGCCAAGAGTGCTTATCTTATGGAAGTGAAACGTGGACTCTCTGATAACATTAATAACTCTATCGCAAAGAAAATAACAACAGGAATTCTTGCAGGAGAAAAGTGAAGTAAATACTGATATTCCAAATAGTAGCAGGAAAAAAGAACATTGGTTCACTGAATATGGTCCGGCTAATACTTCTATATCTTTAAGGGTGAAGTACAAACTTTTTGAAAAGGAAACCCCATATCAAAAAATTGAAATTTTTGAATCTTATGATTACGGCAGAGTTATGGCACTTGATGGGTTTATTATGCTTACAGAAAAAGATGAGTTCATATACCATGAAATGATATCCCATGTCCCGCTTTTTACTCATCCTGAGCCAAAACGCATTCTTATAATAGGCGGGGGAGACGGTGGAGCGGTAAGAGAAGTTTTAAAACATGAAACAATTGAAAAAATTGATCTTGTTGAAATTGACGAAGAAGTTGTAAAATCAGCAAAAATTTATTTTCCGCAAATTGCTTCGGGGCTTGACGATACAAAAGTTGAAATAAATTTCAAAGATGGGATTGAATTTGTAAAAGATAAAAAAGGAATTTATGATGTTATAATCATAGATTCACCTGATCCGATCGGTCCGGCAGTTGGACTTTTTGAGGAAAATTTTTATAAAAATGCCTTTGCCTCTTTAAATGAGTCCGGTATAATTGTCGCACAAGCGGAGTCACCTTTTGTTTATCCCGATTTGATAAAACGGATAAATTCAATTTTCAAAAAGTATTTCCCGATTGTTCGCTTTTATCTTGCAAATGTCCCAACCTACGCAAGTGGCATCATAAGTTTTGTCCTCGGCTCAAAAAAATTTGACCCGATAAAGGACTTCAATCCAGATAGAGTTAAAAAAATAGTTTCAAAATTAAGATACTATAACGAGAAAATTCACATTGCCTCATTTGCTCTCCCGAATTTCTTTGAAGATCTTCTTAAATAAAATTTCATTAACAGGGTGGGTTTCAGATTAGCATACATTGTTTTGCTTCTGTGTTTTGTTTTATCCTGCAACACCGAAAAAAGAAAGGATACAGATAAAAAAATCGTTAAAACATACGCAGAAATTTTGTTTCTGACTGAAAAATTTAAAAATGATTCCATTAAGCTCAAGCAAAAAGTTGATTCCATTTTAAGCTTAAATAATCTGACGATGAAGCAGATTGACTCTATTGCCGGTGAATACAGCAAAGACCCGAAGAGGTGGGTGGAGTTTTTTGACGAAGTTAAAAAATATCTTGATGAAAAAAATTTAAATGCGCAGAGAAAATAAAAATATAGACGAGATATCGCTTTACTCAATCTGGCTTTCCTACGCAGGGAAATTAAAACTCAAAACGAAAAATTCCGATGAAATAGAAATACTTGACGCCGGGGAATTTAACACAACAGATGGAGCTGATTTCACGGATGCAAAGGTAAAAATCAACGGAAAAATTTATCACGGTGATGTTGAAATCCATATAAAAGCATCCGACTGGAAAAATCATAAACATCATCTTGATGAAAGATATAACACCGTCATCCTCCATGTCGTCCTTGAAGATGATACAGGTGATGGTTTCGTTCAGGCGGTTTCAGGTAGAAAGATTTTAACGGCGGAGATTGAGGATAAAAGTGTTTTTAAATCAAAAATCGCTAAAAATGATAAAATAAAATGCTACGGCGTCAATAAGATAGTTCCAATTGAAGAGAAATTGAAATGGATCAGAAACCTCGGGCTTACGCGTTTGTTTTTCAAAGCGAGAAATTTGAGCGAAAGATTAAGTGAGATAATTGATGAAAATTTCTTTCTAATTTCCGAGTCGCCGAAAGATTATTTCCCAACTTATCAAAGTTATTCACTTTACCAACTCTCACACCGATTTATCTGGGATCAACTTTTATATGAGAAAGTTATGGAAGCTCTCGGCTATTCAAAGAATAAATTGCCCTTCCGAAAACTTGCACAAAATTTAACATTGAAATTTATCTCAGATAATTCATTCGCACATTCGTATGAGAAACAGATTTTGAAAATTCAGTCGCTTCTATACGGTGCTGGTGGATTTATTGCTCATTTCTCTGGAAAAAAACTTGATGCTGAGACGAAGTTTTTCATTGAGGAGCTTGAAAAGGAATGGGCGAATGTGAAAAATTATTATCGTCGTGAGATTTTGCATCATTCCGAATGGCATTTCTCAAAGGTTAGACCTGCGAATTCACCAGTATTTAAACTTGCTGGAGCATCGGTCTTAATCTGGCGAATGATCCACGAGGATTTTTATGCTCAGTTAAATGAAATTATAATTTCAGATCGGGATATATTTGAGAAAATCAAACAGCTTGAAAATCTTTTCCGTGTCAAGTCAGAGGGATATTGGGAGACGCATTATAACTTTGGAAGGTCTCGTGGCGTTAAAACTGGTTTTATGGTTGGTGTTGCGAAATCCCGTGAGATAATCGCAAATGCTGTTTTGCCAGTTATGATTACATTTTCAAGAATTTTTAAAAATAGAGAACTTGAAAAGAAAGTCGTTGAGATTTATAAAAATTTTCCAAATCTTTCATCAAACTGGATAACTGCAAAACTTGAAGATGAACTTTTCGCAGGCAGGGTAAAACTTTCTTCTTCGGGTTTAACGCATCAAGGTGGGATACATCTTTTCAAATTTTATTGCTCAAATTCACTTTGTAATTCTTGCGCCATTGGAAATAAAATCTTTTTGTGATCTTGTTTACTTTATCCTGTTTATGAAGTTTTGGATTCTTTCTCCCTGTTCCTCGCTTTCTGTCAATCTTGAAAACGCATCACTTAAATTTGTGTCATTTACAATTTTCAATATCTCTTCAATCGTCCCGCTTGCTATGATTTTCCCCCTGTTTATTATGATCAATTTGTCGCAGATTTTCTCAATCACATCAAGAAGATGTGATGAATAAAAAATAGTTCTTCCATTTTGAGCAAGTTTTTTAACTATCTCTTTGAATGTCTTGATTGCGCTTGCGTCAAGTCCATTTAATGGCTCGTCAAGAAATAAAACTTTAGGGTTATGCATCAGCGCAGAAATTATAACTATCTTTTGTTTCATTCCCTTTGAAAAACTTAACATCTGCTCGTTTCTGTATTCGTAAATTTCAAAAAGTTCCATAAGTTCATAAATGTTTTTAGTTATCTCAATCTCGCTCATCCCGTAAATCTTACCTATAAATGTAAGAAATTCAATCGGGGTCAAGGTTTCAAAGAGCGCACCTGACTCGGGGACATAGCCGATGATCCTCTTCACATCGTTTGGATTCTCTATTACATTTATGCCATCAATGTATGCAGTTCCGCTTGTTGGTTTGATGATCCCTGTTAAGATTTTTATCGTTGTCGTTTTTCCTGCACCGTTTGGTCCTATATAACCGCATATTTCTCCTTTCTTTACGCTAAAACTTATGTTATCCAGAACAAGTTTTTTATCAAAGTATTTGATTATGTTTATTGCCTCAATCATCTTGCGTTAATTGTAAAGCTTCTTGTCTCACTTATTGAATTTATTATATTTTCGTCTTTTGAAAAAGTTGCGACTTTCCAGAAATATCTTCCGCCGTTATAGAGAGATGGACCTGTGTAATTTACTGAAATTGTGTCGTTTGGACTCTGATAGATGATTTTTTTCCAGATTTCGTTCCCATATTTTGATGTTGAGAGAAAAATTATATAACCGCTTGCGTTATCAACTTTTTTGAATTTGAAAGTCAAATCATATCCAATCATAGAGTTATCATCTGGTTTCAAAAGTTGCGGGGTTTTTAACGCTATGTCGTCGTCTTCAAAGCTTGGTTTACTTTCAAGATTTCCTTTGTCAACAGCAACGATTTTATAATAATATCTCCGGCCAATTAAAAGGTTAATAGTGTCACGGAAGAAATTTAATTTAGAAGTTCCAATCAGATTTGAATCGCTCGGTATGAAGTTGGATTTATTGGCTCTGAAAATTTTATAAAGTTTTATGTCTCCGTCTGGATTTTTATACCATTTCAAATTGAAATATATTCCGTCCGGGTCGTTGTGTGCATCCACAGTTAGTCCAAATGGTTGATCGGGTGGGTAAAGATTAACTGGTTTGGCGCTGACAATTGCACTTGGCTTACTTTCGTTTCCTGAATTATCAACTGCGGTTATGTAATAGTAATAAGTTGTATCATAATCAAGCCCTTTATCAGTGAAAATATTTTCCGTTGCTTGACCGATGAAAGAGAAACTTACGCTGTCAGTCCCACGATAAATTTTATAAAATGATAGATCGGACTCTTTATTATTTTGCCAGACAAGTATTACCATTCCATCACCTGCAAAATAAACATAAAGACCTTGTGGTGGGGAAGGTGGGGTTGTGTCTGGTCCCGTCACTTCTTCCATTTGCCTTGAACAACTGGATATCAGGATGATTAAACTTAAAAGAAGAACAAAATTTCTCATTTAACCTTTTGGTGAAGTTTTATTATCGTTACCTCGGCTGGCGCATTAAATCTAATTGGGGCAAGCGTGAAACCAAGCCCGTTATTTACATTTATCAGCATTGAATTAAGTTGATAATGACCAGAGACATATTTCGTTTCAATTCTTGAGGGAATTATTTTAAATCCAAAGATTGAAAAAGTCACCTGTCCTCCGTGGGTGTGTCCCGCAAGAAAAATTTTATAACCGTTTTTATGGGCAAGTTCAACGAGATTTTCAGAAGGTTGATGTGTAATTAAAATTTTAAGATCGGTGTTGTTTTCAGTAAATAAAGATTTTAATGTCTCAGCATCCGGTCTTTTGCTGTAAATGTTCGTGATAAATGTTAATGTTAAATTTGCATTGTTTATTTTGAGCTTCAAATTTTCGTTTGAATATAGTTTCAATCCAAATTTTTTCATTTCGTTTTTTATGTTTTCAATTCCAGCCCAGTAATCGTGGTCTCCGATACAGGAATATAATCCAAATTTTGATTTTATTTTTGATAACATCTCAACTGCGGTGGGAATATGTTCAGTTCCATATGTCACCATATCTCCTGTGAAAACTACAATATCAGGATTGGCAGAGTTGACAAGGTCAATATATTTTTGAATTTTTTCTTTTGTGGTTCGTGTGTCCGCCTGTATGTCGCTTATGTGGAGGATTTTAAAATTGTTAAGCGATGGATGGAGATTCTCAATTTCAAAATCAATTGTCCTTTGTTTTATCGTATTTGTGTCAATGTAAATTTTAATTCCTGAGTATATTACGCTCGTCAGAGCAATTAGCAGAGTTAATCTCGGGAAGATGAAATTTATTTTAGTTTGCAGGTTTGATGTCGCAATTAATGATAGAATAAATTTGATTATGTCAATTGCAAGAACCGGGAAAAATGTTTGAACTGTGAACACAAGCCCGAACCAGAATGGATATGTGAATAAAGCATCAAAAATTTTATTTCCAAATCTAAAAGATGAAAGCAAACTTTGCAAACCAAGAAAATATCCGAGCAAACCGATTATTGGATATGAGACAAGGTATAGAGGAATGAAAATTGTGAAAAATTTTAAAATGTTCTGGTCAGGGTTTATCGTTTGTTTAACTGCGTTTGAAATTTTCAATGTCAAGTAAAAATAAAACAGGATTAAAAGAGCAAGCAAAAGCAATGTCATTCTCAATACCCAGGGCAAGATCGTGCGATGAATTTGTTTTTGTTTTGTAAAATTTTAAAAATTTGTGCCGATAAAAACAAATTCATTTTTTATTTCGTGCTTTTTTGATAATTTTCTCAAAAAGTCGGTTGAGATGAAATATCAAACTGAAATTGAAGTAGCAATTACATCGGCGCTTGAGACAGGAGAAATCTTGAAAAGACATTTCAAAAACAGGGATAAATTACAAACGCAATATAAAAGCAAGTCCGGGCGTGGAAGTCCCGTGACAAACGCAGATTTTGAATCCAATGAGATTTTAAAAAGCAAAATAACTTCGGCTTTCCCTGATGATGGATGGCTTTCCGAGGAGACAATTGATGATGAAGCAAGATTGAACAAGCAAAGGGTCTGGATTGTTGACCCGCTTGATGGGACAAATGATTTTTTGAGCGGGGTTCCAGAGTTTTCCGTTTCAATTGCGCTCGTTGAGGATAAAATTCCAATGCTCGGGGTTGTGTATAACCCGGTTAGCGGTGAATTATATTTTGGAGTTAAAGGTGAGGGTTCGTTTTTGTTGAAGGTGAAGGATGAGGAGGACGGAAATATCTCGTTTTTTGAATTGTTCAATAGTTCAAGAGTTCAAAAGCTCAAGGTTGGTGACGGAGGGAAAATCCCTGCGGAGGCGTCTGTAATTGTGAGCAGAAAAGAACTCAAAAGGGTTGATAAAATTAAATTTCTCGTTTCAAAATTTGGTCAGGTCAAGTTCAGGGAAAGCATCGCTTATAAAATTGTAAGCGTTGCGAGTGGCTGGGCGGATGCTGTTGTAAGTATTTTTGATAAAAGCGAGTGGGATTTAGCAGGCGCTCATATCATAGCAGAAGAGGCGGGTTTTAAGGTCACAGATTCCCGTGGTGAGAAAATCTTTTATAATGAAAAAAATGTCCGAAAACCGGGGGTAATTGTCGCAACTGATTCATTGCATGAAGATATTTTAAAAATTTTGAACAGCGAATAAAATCATCAGAAATATACCCTCACTTCTGCCTGTGCTATATGCACAACTCCGCTTGATGTAAAACGACCGTTGTAGTTTCCGCCAATTTGAATATAATCCCCAACGCTGTATGAAGCATTTAATCTCACAAAGATGCTTTTTCCTGTATAATTCCCATCAACAAGTTCATATCCCGGCGTTCCTATGACACCTTGTGTTGTGACTTCATTTCTTTCAACTTCAAAATCAATTCTTCCTTTGTTCATTAAAATCCAGCTTATTTTGAATCCTTCACGATTCAAATCCGCTCTTTTCCCGCTCACATCTTTATTTCTTCCCACACCTGTTTTGAAACTTAATTCAACATAATTAAACGGTTTATAGAAAACCTCAAAATTCAAATTCTGTCCATTTATATCAAACGAATCATCTTCCCTGAATCCACCTGTTGATTTTTTATTTTTTATCAATCCCTCAACCTGAAACCCAATCTCATACTCGGGATACCATCTAACTCTCAAAGAGTTCTCAACTCCGGATGTTTTTCTCTTCGTTATGCTGTAACTATACATTGAGCCAGATTTAAAAAACCTGTATCTTATGGAGAATTTCCGATCGTTTTCAAAAAGGTAAATATCCTGTCTGAATGTCATTGAACCGCTTATCGTTTTATCCTCCTGTTGAAAATATCGTAATCTCAAAAGGTAGATTTTTCTCCGGTTTTCCAAACTATTTTCTGAAACCTGAAAATATGTGTCGCTTGAAATGGGGGAGAGAATTTTTGCGAGAAAATTTTTTGTTGCGAATAATCTTTCGGGGTAAAATCTCAAATTAAAACTTGCATCAACATTTGCACTCGGTATCATTTTATCCCCGGGGAGTGTCAGAAGGACATAATCGCCGTCAAATTTTGTTCTTTCAAATTCGTTTGGATCTTGAATTCCGTTGTTGTTCAAATCGCCGATGTATCTGTAATTTCCCGTTCCCCGTTGAACTTTTATAAAAACTGGTTCAAGTTGTGAGATCATTTTCGTCATAGCGCGGTAGATGAAATTTGTCCTGAATGCTCTGTTAAGAAATTCAGCTCTTCCCTGAAACCTTGCAAGAACATTATCAACGCTTTTGTTTGATGAGTCAGATAAATAAATTTTTTTATTCAATGTTAAATCACCGTTGACGCTGAATTCTTTGCTTTCAAAACTTGCCCTGTAATTTTGATTTCTCATTACACTTGAACGAACATAATTTCCATTTCTTGCGACATCGTCAAATCTCAATTCATAAGAGAAAGCAGTTTTAAATTTTTTGAATGAGAGTTCAACACCTGGAACAAGCCGTAGGAACCTGAAACTTTCGGGGTTTATCACGCCATCGTTTGAGATTTCTCTTATTTCCATTTCATAGAGCACGAACGGGGTTATGAAACTTGCCCTGTAATTTGCAAGACCTTTATTTCTCAACCATTTTGATTTTGTGTTGTTTGATTTTGAGAGAAGAATTTCTGCACTGTTTTCAATCCCTGGCAGATTATCTTCTCCAAATTTAAAATCAATCACTCCTCTATCAGTTCTGAACCTATCTTCATTTTTCAACAGACCATATCCCAAATTAAATTGACTTTTTCTGAAAATTTCAAAACGAAGTGAAGATTCAACGATTGATTCATCAAATTGCCCTGTTTCATCTATGTTCCACTTTCGGTTGAATTCAACGACATCAAATCTGTCAATCCCGACGAAGTTTTTATTTTTTCGTCTTTGAAATATGTTAAACTCAATTTTTCTCAATCCTTTTTTTGAAATTTCACCGCTTGAATATCCAAGTCCGTATTTGAAGGCGATTCCTTTGTTATTTGCGTCATCAATTGCGGAGAACTGGTTTTTGTCAAAATTGCTCAAGGCGGTTTCAAAGAAAAGATTTAAGTTGCCAGCTTTATATTTCCCTTTCAAATCAAGAAGTTGTGATGATTGTGGCATCGGAAGGAAAATCACGGGCAGATAATCTCCTTTTCCTTTTCCGACGAATTCATATTTACCGATTCCTTTCCGTATGTAATCACCTTTTCCGGAGCCAACATAAGAAAAGCTCACCGAGTAAAGCGCCTGTTTATCCCCGGGCGAATAGATGAAAATTTCATATCTTGTTGAGTCAATTATCGTGTCTTTTTTCACATATTGACCTTTTCCGATTCCTCTTGCTGAATCAAAACCAACGAAGTTAACTCCACTTTTTACTGCTTTCAGATTATCATCACCGCTTGAACTTAAAATTTCAATATCCGATGGAGAAAGCGCAAAATCAATCGGTGCGTTTTTATTGTCCGAGTCGTAAAAATATGAGATGGAAAGATTCAACCTGTCGTCAAAAAGTAAGTTATCGGATGTTAAGGCAAAGAAATTGCGGGCGTATTTTCTATCTGTATATTGAAAATCAACGGTTATCCTTGAAGCTGATGTGATCAAACGATTGGGTGTGAAAGTTATCTCTGCTGTTGAATAGTCAATTATGTAATCGTTACTTTCCCCTCGTGTCATCAGTTGTCCATCAATGTAAACTTTTTCAGTTCCAGCTATGACGATTATATCTCTTTCCCCGTTTTGTCCTGTCAATCTGTATGGACCTTGAACTCCATCAATGCCGTTGAAATAGTTTGTCGCAAATTTCCCTCGTGAAGATGCAACTGCAATTGTGTTTCTGGTTTTAAAATTTTCAAATTCATAGTTTGATTGAAATTTTCCACCCTGCAATCTTCTTCGCACACCTGCAAATTCAGGTGTTTCAGAAAAATACAAATTTTGTTCATCACTTATTTGATACCCGATATCATAATCTCCGAAAATGGCAAATAAATTTTTTGATTTGACTTGAATAAAAATTTTATCAATCTCCTGCAATGTCTGGGTGTTTCCCTCTGGTTGAATCGGGATATTTTCATCTGTGAGTGATGCGACAACTTCAACATCTTTTGTCAGGTTTCCCGAAAGTTGAAGATTAAATCCGGATTGTAGCGTGAGGTCACGATTGCTTCCAAATGTGAAACCACGAACTATACTGCCATTTTTTTGAATGTTTCCAGCGAAATAGGTTTGATTTTCGTTTTTTTCAATTTTAAAGATTTTTTCACTGGTTCTGGTGGTGTCGTTTATTTCTGTTTTTTTGTATTTGTAAAATGTTCTCTCAACTGGAATTGCTCTATAAGATACTTTGAGTTTAACTTTTGATGAGTCAAATTTTGACTTAAGTGATTGGAGAAGAAAGATTTTACCGCTTGTGTAGTCAATTATATAGTCAATTCCCTGAATTAGTTCTGTCGTATCTATTTTCAAAATCTCGCTTTTTGGAACGATAAATTCACGAGGTAGATTTATGACGGAATCATTTTTTGAAATTTCAAATTCAAAATTTTTAACCTGTGAATAGCCAAAACTCACCGAAAAAATTAAAATGCATAAAACAATGCGCATAACAAGAGCAAATGAAAGATTGATTTTTTGGGCGTATTTTCATAGATTTAAATTTGATTAAGCGCTTTTGAATCCGAAATCAAATTAAAAAGGGATTTTTTTAAATGCAAAGCATACTTGTAACCGGTGGTGCTGGATTTATAGGGAGCAATTTTGTAAAGTATATCCTGCAAAATTATCCTGATGTCAGAGTTGTAAATCTTGACAAGCTCACATATGCCGGAAATCTTGAAAATTTGAGAGATGTTGAGGATAACCCGAATTATCATTTTGTCAAAGGTGATATTTGTAATCAGGAGCTTGTTGAGTATGTCGTTCAAAAATTTGAAATTGATACGATTGTGAATTTTGCTGCTGAATCGCATGTTGACAGAAGCATCCTCGGACCTGAGGTTTTCATAAGGACAAATGTTTTGGGGACGCAGGTTCTTCTTGAAGTTGTGAAGAAGTTTGGTGTTGAGAGATTTATTCAAATTTCAACCGATGAAGTTTATGGTTCCCTTGGACCAACGGGGAAATTTACCGAAGATATGCCACTTTCGCCGAACTCACCTTACGCAGCAAGCAAAGCAAGCGCTGACCTTTTATGCAGGGCTTATTATAAAACATTCGGTCTTCCAGTTATCATAACAAGATGTTCAAATAATTTCGGACCCTATCAATTCCCCGAGAAGCTCATTCCGCTTATGATCATAAATGCTTTAAACGATAAACCTCTGCCAGTTTACGGGGATGGGAAAAATGTTCGTGACTGGATTTATGTCCTTGACCATTGCAGAGCGATTGATTTTGTGATCCAGAAAGGGAAAGTCGGGGAAATTTACAACATTGGGGCAAGTAATGAATGGCAAAACATTGACATCGTTAAGTTGATTTTGAAAAAACTCGGGAAGCCGGAATCATTGATTAAGTTCGTCAAAGATAGACCAGGACACGACAGAAGATATGCTATGGATTGGAGCAAGATTAAAAGGGAACTCGGGTGGGAACCGGTTTATAGTTTTGAAGATGCGATCACTGAAACAATCAACTGGTATATTCAAAACGAAAGCTGGTGGCAGAGGGTAATTTCGGGTGAGTATCAGAATTATTATCAGCTCTGGTATGGTGAGAGATTGAAAAATTAAACCATCGCATTGATGTGGATTTTTTGAAAGAGAAGATAATTAAGAAAAAAGCAAAAGTAGGTGTTGTTGGAATTGGATATGTTGGGCTTCCACTTGCAGTTGAATATGCTTCAAAGGGTTTTAAAACTATAGGAATTGATGTTGATACGGGTAAAGTTGAGAAGTTAAACAAGGGCGAAAGTTATATTCTTGATGTTGATTCAAAAAGATTGAAAAAACTCGTAAGGAGCGGGAAGCTTTCAGCGGTTGATAATTATTCCTGTGTTGGGACGCTTGATGTGATTTTTATATGTGTTCCAACTCCTTTTAAAGAGAACAAAGAGCCGGATATCTCTCACATTTTAAATTCGGCTGAAGAGATTTCAAAGAAGATGAGACCCGGGCAACTTATAATTTTAAAAAGCACAACATTTCCCACGACAACTGAAAAATATGTTTTGCCAATTCTTGAAAAGAGCGGTTTAAAAGTTGGTCTGGATTTTTTCCTTGCATTTTCTCCTGAAAGAATTGATCCGGGGAATAAAAAATGGACTATTGCAAATACCCCCGTAATTGTCGGTGGAGTTACGCAAAGATGCACCGAGCTTGCGGAGCTTGTTATAAAGCAAGTTTCAAAAAATGTTCATCGTGTTTCCTCGCCTCGTGTTGCGGAGATGGCTAAATTACTTGAAAACATTTTCAGAAGTGTTAACATCGCACTTGTAAATGAGCTTGCTCAATTATGTGATAGAATGGCTCAAAAAAATCAGATGGGTGAGGGGATTGATATATGGGAAGTAATTGAAGCTGCTTCAACAAAGCCATTTGGTTTTATGCCCTTTTATCCTGGACCCGGAATTGGGGGGCACTGTATCCTTGTTGACCCGTATTACCTTTCCTGGCTTGCACGTGCATACGACTTTCACACAAATTTCATTGAACTTGCAGCTGAGACAAATGAATCAATGCCGTTTTATGTTGTGAATTTAATTTTAAAGGAATTAAGCAACATTCCAAGGACATTAAAAGAAGCTAAGATACTTTTCCTTGGTGTCGCTTTCAAGAAAAATGTTGATGACACACGGCTTTCGCCCGCTTTGAAGATAATGGAAATTCTCTTAAATGAGGGAGCTAAAAATTTGTTTTATAACGATCCATTTGTGCCGGAAGTTGAAGTTAATGGATTGAAATTTAAATCTATTGAACTTAAAGAAAAAACATTGCGAGATTTTGATATTGTTGTGATAACAACGGATCACAGCGTTTATGATTTTGAGTTTATTGTAAAAAATTCAAAAGTTGTGATTGACACAAGGAATGCTACGGGCAAGGTCAAAAATTATAATACAAGAATAGTCAAACTTGGTGCTGGTGTGAAAAATTCAAATGAAAACAAATTTTAAATCGTCATGCGAAAGTTTATCTTTGTGATTTTTCTTTTGAACATTAATCTTCTTTTCGCTCAAATTCCGGAGTTAAAACCTGAAACAACTTCAAGAGGGTTCGGGATGAAGTTTGAAGATTTGAGCAAGCAATTTCAGACATTACAATACCCGATTTTTGATCCGGGCATCTTTTCGCTTGAAAAGCCGATTGACCCGGAAACTTATATTGTTGGACCCGGGGATATTTTGAGTGTTAATATATGGACTTCTCCACCGTTAAGTTTTACGGTTCAGGTCACGCTTGAAGGCACGGCAATAATTCCAACTGTTGGCGAGGTCTCCGTTGCGGGACGAACATTGTCAGAGGCAAAGAAAAGTATAATTCAAAAGGTTAAATCAAAATATATCGCAAGTGAAATAACGGCGACTTTAATTGCGCCACGCTCTTTTAATGTAACTGTCACCGGCTATGTCCTGAACGAGGGTAAATATAAGGTTCGTTCTATTGATAGAGTTTCAAATGCGGTTATGCTTGCTTTTTCTCCGGTTGATTCACTTCAAATGGTAAGGAGAGCAACGGCGATTGATAGTGTAAATTTCCGAAAAATTCTACTTAAAAGAAACGGGAATTTTATCAATGTTGATTTGAGGAAATACCTCGCAACAGGTGAAGATAAATACAATCCATATCTTCTTGAAGGCGACTGGATCTTTGTTCAAAGGCGTGATCCAAATTCGTTTGTTGCAATTTATGGCGCTGTAAATAAACCCGGGGTTTATGAGTTTGTTGAAGGTGATAAATTAACTGACATAGTTAAAATTGCCGGCGGAACAATTGAAAGTGCCGATCTTGAAAATGTCAAAATCATGCGACTTGACGAAGAGGGTAAATTGCGGGATAAGTTAAGCGTTAATCTGAAAAAAATTTTCAATGGTGAGAACAAGGATATAAATCTTGAAGCTGGCGATAGAATTTTCATTCCAGAGGAAAGGACATTAAAACAAAATTACAGGGTAACTGTTCTTGGCGAAGTTTCACACCCCGGGACTTATCCAATTTCAAGAAACGGGACGATGTTAAGCGAGTTATTAAACGAGGTCAAACCGACGAAATACTCTGATCTCCGGAATGCAATTGTAATTAAAGAAGCTGTTAACAATCCGGTCGTTGAGAAAATTGATTCTCTATTTCCGTTGCTTTTTTTGAAAAACTTTGGTTTCCCGAGTTCTGATTCACTTTATTTTGTTAATGAGGTCAGTGCTTTGAAGGATTTGAAATTTAAAGCCATTGATCTTTTCAAGGTTGTTTCGGGTGTTGAGGATTATGAATTACAAGATGGAGATTTAATTTACATTCCTCCAAAGTATGACAATGTTTATGTTTTCGGACAGGTTAATAATCCCGGATTTGTGCCTTATGAAGATGGGA
>CAZQJI010000014.1:15329-22160 GCA_964593475.1 uncultured Bacteroidota bacterium
GTTTATGTTTTCGGACAGGTTAATAATCCCGGATTTGTGCCTTATGAAGATGGGAAAAGTTATAAAGATTATATTTTGAAAGCGGGCGGATTCTCGCAGCTCGCAAGAAAAGGTGATGTTAAGGTCATAAAGCACAAAACATATATCTGGTATGATGCGGATGATGTGAAGATTGAACCCGGCGATTTCATCTTTGTCCCCAAAAAAATCGTGCGTGAACCTATTTATTACTGGAACCTCGCAAAGGATATAATTTTGACTGTTGGCGCAGTTGCTTCAACAGTTGCGACGATAATTTTGATTTATAATCAGATCAAAACGAAATGAACGGGCTTGCAGGATAGATGAAGCAACAATACAAAGCTGAACTTCTTCTACTTTTAATTACATTCATCTGGGGTGGAACATTCAGCATAGTTAAAACTGCTCTTGAAAATGTTTCTCCTTTGATTTTCCTTGGAACGAGATTTGGAATATCAACGATTTTGTATCTTGTCTTTTTCCCGGTTTCAGTCAAGGATATGGATCGCTGGACTTTAAAACATGGTCTTGTGATCGCTTTTTTGCTCTTTGCGGGTTTTGCTTTTCAAACGGTTGGATTGAAATATACCACTGCTTCAAAATCCGGCTTTATAACTGGAATGCTTGTCATTTTTACTCCGCTTGCGCAGGTTTTGATTGAAAAGAAACCACCAAAACCCGGAAATTTAATCGGGATTGTCCTCGTTACATTCGGGCTTTTGCTTCTCACATCAAAAGAAAATTCAATTGGAAATTTTGTTTATTCACTCGGGCGTGATTTTACAATAGGAGATTTTCTGACGCTGTTATGTGCAATTATGTTTGCTCTTTACATTGTATATCTTGACATTTACTCAAAACAGCATCAGACAAGCAAGCTTGTTCTTATTCAACTTGCGGTTACATCAATTTTTTCGCTTTTAATTTCGCCAATTTTTGATGATATAAAATTCAGGTTTAATTTCCAGCTTGCGCTTGCTCTTTTATATACTTCTCTTCTTGCGACGATATTTGCAACTTATATACAAACCGAATATCAAAAATTTACGACTCCAACACGAGCTGCGATAATATTCACGATGGAGCCGGTTTTCGCAGGAATTATAGCGAGGATATTTTTAGGTGAAAAATTTGCACCGCTTGCGGTTCTCGGGGCAGGTTTGATGGTTTCAGGGCTTTTAATTTCCGAGCTTTCGGATGTGATATTTGGAAACGGAAAATTTTTGAGAAATTTTTTGAAGCGAAATTAAGTTTTATTTTAAGAAGTCAAACGGAAACAAAATTTTTTCATATAGATGCGAAATCCAAAGGACATAACTGTTGTTGTTGCAATGAGCGGTGGAGTTGATTCGTCAGTTGCAGCCGCGATTTTAAAAGAGCAAGGATATAATTTAATCGGTATAACGATCAAGACATATAACTATGAGGATATCGGGGTTCAGAACGAACATAGTTGTTGCTCTCTTGAAGGGATTAACGATGCGAGAATGGTTGCAACAAAGATTGGTTTCCCGCATTATGTGGTTGATCTGACAAAGGAATTTCATCGTGAAGTTATAGATTATTTCATCAAAGATTATCTTGCTGGTAGAACGCCAAATCCGTGTGTTATCTGCAATAGAAAAATAAAGTGGGAGGCACTGATAAGAAAAGCGCTTTCGCTCGGGGCTGATTACATCGCAACAGGTCACTATGCGAGAATTAAATTTGATGAGACGAGGAAAAGATATATTCTGATGCGTGGAATTGATACAGCAAAAGATCAATCGTATGCGCTCTGGGGTTTGACACAGGAAAGTTTAAGCAGGACAATTTTCCCACTTGGTGAACTTACAAAAAAGGAAGTAAGAGAGCTTGCCAAGAAATATGGTTTGAAAATAGCGAACAAGCCAGAAAGTTTTGAAATTTGTTTTGTCCCGGACAATGATTATACGAGATTTCTTGAGAGGAATGTTGAGGGTCTTGCTGAAAAAGTCAAAGGCGGAGATATTGTCATGGATGGTAAGGTTATAGGTAAGCATCGTGGTTATCCGTTTTACACAATCGGTCAGCGTAAGGGACTTGGCGTTGCGCTTGGTTATCCGGTGTATGTCATAGGAATTGACCCGGTGGCAAATTTGATTGAGGTTGGAACGGAAGATAAACTTTATCACAACGCTTTAATTGCTGGGAATGTCAATTTGATTTCGGTTGATAGAATTGAGGACGGTATGAGAGTTGTTGCAAAGATAAGATATTCTGATGAAGGAAGCCCTGCGATACTCAAAAATTATGAAGAGGGGAAAGTGCTCGTTCATTTTGAGAGACCAAAGCGTGCTATAACTCCGGGACAGTCAGTTGTTTTCTATGATGGCGATGTCGTCGTCGGTGGTGGAATAATTGAGAGGGCAATTGATATTTAATATCTGTCAAGTTTGAATTTTTCACCGAGATATAATCTCCTTGCTTCTGGGTCGTTTGCTAAAAATTCTGCGGTTCCTTCTTTCAAGATTTGTCCTTCAAATAAAAGATATGCCCTGTCCGTTATTGAAAGTGTCTCGTGGACATTATGGTCAGTGATCAAAACCCCGATGTTTCTGTTTTTTAAATTTGCAACTATATTCATCAAATCTTCAACTGCGATCGGGTCAATTCCGGCGAATGGTTCATCAAGCAGGATAAACTTCGGGTCTGTTGCAAGTGCGCGTGCTATTTCAGTTCTTCTTCTCTCCCCACCGCTTAACATATAACCTTTGCTTTTTCTTATGTGAGCGATTCCAAAATCTTCAAGCAATTTTTCAAGTTTTTCTTTTCTCTCTTGAGGTGTTAAATCCATAACTTGCAAAACCGCCATTATGTTTTCTTCAACTGTCAATTTTCTGAATATGCTTGCTTCTTGCGGAAGATAACTTATCCCCAACCTCGCTCTTTTATACATTGGCATTCTGGTTATTTCAATATCATCAATGAAAACTCTCCCAGCGTTTGGCTTTATCATCCCGACGATCATGTAAAAAGTTGTCGTTTTCCCGGCGCCATTTGGACCGAGAAGTCCAACGACTTCACCCTGTTTTACTTCTATGCTGACATTTCTGACGACATATCTTTTCTTATATCTTTTGTAGAGTGATTCCGCTCTTAAAACACTGTTACCTGATACTTTTTTCGCTATCTCGCTTTTTTCATTTGACCCAAACAATTTCAAATTTAGCATTTTTCTCCGGCTTTCTTTTTATGTAATTAAATCCTTCAAGATTAAAACTTGACTCTTTCCCCTGAACGAGTTCCTCGGGGTAATAAACTCCTTCAATTCCGCCCGTGATTTTTATCCTGTGCATTTTTCCATCTTTAAATTTTATCCAGACGCTATCACCACTTACATAATTTACGCCGTTTGGTTTTTTCTCTTTCGCTTCGGTTGTTTCAAAAATATAATACAAACTCATTGCGTTTTTTTCAACATAGATCTCGTCAATTTTGTTCTCTTTAAATTTAATACGCATCGTTTTTCCTTTTAACTGGTTGAATCTTTCAGAATAAGATGAATCAGCCGGATCAATCGCAAACGCAGAGCCATAGACATAAACTTCGTCAATTCTTCTGTTTTTCAACTTAACAACTATAGAGTCGCCCGAGATCTGGCTGTTCTCATACCACACGATTGGATTTCTCCACAAAATTATCAATTCTTTTTTATCGTAATAAAAAACATCACCGCAAACCGCAGAAAGATTCCCTCGGACGATGATAACACTATCTGTTGCCGAAAACATGCTCACGCTTGTATCCCGGAATGCTTCCATAAACTTGCCGACAACAATCAAAGTGTCAATTTCTCCATTTGATGATGTATCAATCTGAATGAGTTTAGGATTATTTTTTATGACGCTGTATTTTGTGCTGTCGTAATTTTCAAAATATCCTCCGTAAATTGTGATATTATTTTCAAGGTTTGTGATCGCTACATTGCCGATGGCGATTGATTTTTTCTCTGTGCGGTAATAAAAGAGTTGTTCTGCAGTTATGATAGTTGTTGAATCAATTAGTTTCACATTTGATTTGAAGTTTGCGACTTTCTTTTGAGCATCGTAGTTTCCATAGTTTGCTTCAAGCGTTGTCCTTCCGTCTGTAAGGCGGACATTCCCCTCACATATTGCAATTTTTTTATCACCAAGATAAACCCCTTGGTCCGCTTCAAGTAGAAGTGTGTCCTGTTTGACTTTTAAATTCCCGTATGCTTCAATTCTGTTTTCGTCAATATACTGGATTGCTCTATCGCACCAGACATAAATGTTTTCCTGTTTTAGATGGACATTTCCGATGAGTTCTCTTACTGTTTTTGAGTCAAATCTTCTGCCAACTAAACTATCTGCGTGGATTAGTTCAACGATTTTTTTTTGCTGTGAGAAAAGTTGAATTGTCGTAATCAGTAAGACGCCGATGTATTTAAAGATTTTCAAAGTTCCCGAAAATTTTTGCTTTTGTTTTATAATTTGTTCAAAAATTTCTCAAATAGCAAAAAATGGC
Organism: uncultured Bacteroidota bacterium; assembly: GCA_964593475.1. Classification (GTDB taxonomy): domain Bacteria; phylum Bacteroidota; class Ignavibacteria; order Kryptoniales; family Kryptoniaceae; genus Kryptonium. The sequence continues at coordinate 19,857 of CAZQJI010000014.1, forward strand.
TTCATTCGGAGGTGGAATAAATGAGTTATGTTATTTGTCTTATAAAGTGAAGATGGAAAAATAAAATTCAAGCACGACCATGCAAAGGTTGAGAAAATTTTATCATCTGGTTTTACTATTTATTATTTTCCTTCTCTCATTTACTTTCATCACCGAGAGACAGGTCAGCTCAAGCGCAAAGGTAAATTATGAGATCAAAATTCCACTTGGCATTCCGAAGGATTTATGGGAGATCTTCATTCCACCGGATAATCCGATAACACCGGAAAAAGTTGAGCTTGGGAGAAAACTATACTTTGACAAGCGTCTTTCGGTTGATAATACTGTTTCCTGTGCGACATGCCATGATCCGAAATTTGCTTTTACAGACGGAAAAAAGACAAGCGAAGGTGTAAAAGGTCAAAGAGGGGCAAGGAATGCTCCAACAGTTTTAAATGCAATGTTTTTTGAACAGCAGTTCTGGGACGGGAGAGCTCCAACTCTTGAGGAGCAAGCGAAACAGCCGATAATCAATCCTGTTGAGATGGGCATGCCAGATCATGATGCGGTTGTTAAGAAGTTGAAGGGGATTCCTGAATATGTTGAGGCGTTTAAAAAGGTTTTCGGTGGTGAGATAACTATTGATAGGGTTGCTCAGGCAATTGCTGCTTTTGAGAGGACACTTTTAACGGGGAATTCACCATTTGACAGATTTATTGCCGGTGATCAAAACGCGATAAGTGAATCAGCAAAGCGTGGCTGGCAACTTTTCCAGGGAAAAGCAAGATGTATAACCTGTCATGAATTTAATCGCTCAAATCCATTTTTCACGGATAACAAGTATCATAACATTGGTGTTGCGATGAACAAAGAGGGATTCGCTGAGCTTGCCAGAAAAGCGGAACAACTTGCCAAAGGGGGTCAACTTGACAAGAGAAAACTTGATGAACTTGCCCTTGACCCGGCATATTCGGAACTTGGTAGATTTCTTGTGACACTTAACCCAAAAGATATTGGCGCCTTCAAGACGCCGACTTTAAGAAATGTTGAACTTACAGCTCCTTATATGCACGATGGGAGTGAGGCAACGCTTCTTGATGTGATAAAGTTTTACAATCGTGGTGGAAACGAGAATCCCAATCTTTCTGGTGAGATGCGTCCGTTGAACTTAACGGATGAAGAGATGAACGATCTTGTTGAATTTTTGAAAACGCTCACCGGAGAATTTCCAAAAGATTTTCCAGAAAACAAATAACAAACAAAAGGAGGTGCATTTATTATGCCGAAAATGCCAAGCGAGAGGAAAGAAGAGCAGTATTTGAAGGAGAGAGAGGAATTTTTCAAGATGTTGCCAAAGTTGAACCGAAGGCAGTTTCTCAAAGTAGCCATGGCTTCAGCTGCTGTTGCTCTGGCTAAAAATCAATTCCCACCGCATTCTTTCCAGCTTGTTGAAGCTGTTGAAGCAAAACAGGGCGGTGGAACAGAGGTCAAATTTAGATTTGCTTATATCTCCGACACGCATCTTTACGAGAGGAAATTGAACGAAAGATTTGTAAGAGCAGCTTTGAAAGCAGTTCAAGATGTGAATGCCCTTGACCCACAGCCGGATTTTGTCCTCTTCGGTGGGGACCTTGCTCAGCTCGGGCAACCGGAGGAATTGAAACTTGGCAAGGAAATTTTAAGCGAGCTCAAACCGAAACTTTATATGATGGTTGGTGAGCATGATTGGTATCTTGATCTCGGTGAGAAGTGGATGGAGCTCTTCGGTAAGCCGTATTATTCATTTGACCATAAAGGAGTGCATTTTATTGTGTTAAATTCTGTGCTTGTTGAAGATTACTGGACGGAATCAAAGATGACACCGATGGAGAGGATGAAGTTTATGGCTCAACTTGATAATCCGAAGGGTAGACCGTTTACAGTTGGCAGAGGTTATGGCGATGTCGGGAAGAAGCAATTTGAATGGTTGAAACAGGATCTGGCAAAAGTTTCAAAAGATACGCCGATAGTTGTTTTCTCGCATTCCCCACTTTACAAGTATTACAAACCGTGGAACTTCTGGACGGATGATGCTGAAGAGGTTCAAGCATTGCTGAGACCATTTAAGAATGTCACCGTTATCCACGGGCATACGCATCAGCCAGTTTTTAATAAGATTGGAAACATAAACTTCTACGGAATGCTTTCAACCGCCTGGCCATGGCCATATGCTCCGACAGGACTTCCGAAATTGACAATCAAAATGAACAGAGCCGATCCATTTGATCAGTTTGATGGTTGTGGAGATGGAACTGTTGAAGTTCTTGCAAATGGAAAAGCAAATAA
>CAZQJI010000014.1:22260-30707 GCA_964593475.1 uncultured Bacteroidota bacterium
GATTCTTTAATATGGGAAAGAGAGCTTAAAGCGATGATTGAAGAGGGATATAAATGGTTCCACGATCCATCGCTCGGGACAAATGGAATTTCCTGTGATATGTGTCATCCAGATGCAACTGATACGCATCCTGAGACATATCCAAAGTTTCAGATTCAGCTTAAAAAAGTTGCTTTACTGCGTGATATGATAAACTGGTGTATTGAAAATCCGATGGAAGGCAAGCCATTGAAAGAAGACGATCCTCGTTTGAAAGCAATAGAGGCGTATATAATCTGGGCTCGTGCGAATCAAGATCCACGACCGCACGCCAAAACTCTTAACCCCGGGAGAAGATAATTTCACAAAGCCCCGGCATTTGCCGGGGCTTTTTTATTTTCTGCCCAATAATCTCATTCATCTGAACAATATTAGCCATTCAAATTTTCCACCCCCGTTTTAAATCCGTGATTTCATTCAAAATTTCAAATGGCACGGGCTTTGTTTTTACTTTTATTTGAAAGTTAAATAAAATCGGTTTGAAAATGGCAGAAAAGGTTCAAACTCAACCGCAGCAAATTCAGCAAAATCAAAATGAAACTCAACATAAGGGAAGTAAAAAGACAATTTTTTTCGTTGCGATCCCAATTGTGATACTTCAGATTGTTATCGCTTATCTTCTTGTTCTTGATTTGAACTCAAAATCTGCCTCAGGTCAGTCAGAGGCAAATGTTGAGAAAGAAAGCGCACCTAAGCAACAAGTTCAAGAGAGAAAGATCGCAGATGATTACAAAATCACAGATTCAGATTATACAATTTCACATCCGGAGTTTCTTTTCGTCGTTAAAGATTTAATCGTTAATCCATCTGGAACAGGTGGATTGAGATATCTTTTGACAAGCGTTGGGATAGAGGTAACAAATGAAAAAGCATTTGCGGAGATTCAAAGCAAGGAAGTTATTGTGAACGATATTTTGATAAATGTTTTGTCAAGCAAGACGCTTGAAGAGTTAAGCGATGTCACGAGGCGGAAAGATTTAAGGCGTGAGATAGCGAAAAAAGTTGATGAGATATTAACACAGGGAAGGGTTCAAAATGTTTATTTCAGCAAATTTATAATTCAATGATTTGAATCAGTATGCCTGAAATTTTATCACAGCAGGAAATAGACAGTTTACTTGCTGGTTTAAGTGCAGGCAAATCCCCGGGCGAGGTCATCTCAAAGCAAGAAGAAAAAGAAGTTGTTCCTTACGAGTTCAGACGACCAAGCAGGGTCTCAAAAAATCAGATCCGAACGATTCAAACAATTCATCAAAATTTCGCAGAAGCCCTTGGATATTATCTCACAAGCCGACTTCAAACCCCGGTCACAATTCAAGTTGAAAACATTGATCAACTTTTTTACTCAGAGTATATACTTTCAATTGAAAAGCCAAGCGTCATATTTACGCTTGATGCCGGTGAAGGACGGGGTGAGATAATTTTTGAAGTTGGGCTTGAACTTTCCTTTGTTTTGATTGAAAGATTGCTCGGTGGCGGGGTTGATTACTCTGTCTCTGGAAATAAAAAACTATCAAGGGCTTTAACACAAATTGAGCAAAATTTAATTCGTGGTATAATTGAGCGTTCAACTTCCGAACTTGAAAAAGCATGGAATATAATTGATAATTTTAAATTCAAAATCACAAAATATGAAAGTGACCCGGACATAGTTCAAGTTGCGCCATCAAGTGAAATCGTGCTTGTTATATCATTTATCGTCTCGCTTGCGGATAAAAATTACAGAATGAGTATATGTTATCCTGTTTTTGTGATTGAAGATTCACTCGCTAAGATGACCCTTCAGAAATTTATGGGAGTGAGAAAACAAACTGCAGAAGAATATTCAAAATATATCGCTGAAAAAATTAAAACGACAAGAATTCCCATAACCGTTGAACTCGGTCAAAGCGAAATATCAATTTCCGAGCTCATAAATTTAAGCCCCGGGGATATCATTTTGCTTGACACAAGAATTGATTCAGAGGTTAAGGTCTTCATAGCTGGAAAATTGAAACTTTACGGAAAGCCCGGGGTTTACGGTGGAAGAAAGGCAGTCAAAATCACAAGAATTGCAAACAATGATGAGGTCTAATTATGGAGAAAGAGCAAAAGGAAATTTCATCTCAGGAAATTCAGAACGCTGAATTTCAAAATTTTGAAAATTTGCCTAATCAGGAAGTATCAAAAGATAAAATTGTTAACAACAAACTTGAACTTCTTCTTGATGTGACATTGCCGGTTTCAATTGAACTTGGAAGGACAACGATGCTTATAAAAGACATACTTGAACTTGATCGTGGCTCTGTGATTGAACTTGACAAACTTGCAAGTGAACCGGTTGATGTCATCGTCAATGGCAAAAAGATCGCAGAGGGTGAGGTTGTTGTTATTGATAAACACTTCGGGATAAGGATTACAAATCTTGTTGCGGTTGAGGAGAGAATAAAAAATGTGAAGAAATGAGATGACCTGGGTTATACTTAAGACATTTTTATCTTTCGCTTTGATCCTGTTTCTTATGGCTGTTTTATTTTACGCTTTGAAAAAATTTTACCCCAATGTCCCGGGTTTTTCAAGCCCTGATCCCGGTATGAGAATTTACGGGAGATTACAAATTCAACCGAGGAAATCAATTTACATCGTCAGGGTTTTGAACAAGGTTTTAGTTCTTGGCATAAGCGAAAATTCAATCAATGTTTTATCCGAGTTAAACGATCCGGAGATAATCAAAGTTCTTGATGAGATTTATTCTTTTGACACAAAGAGGAATGGAAAATTTATGGCAAAAAAGGGAGGTGCTTTTTAAATGCGTGTGGTTTTAGCGGTTCTTATCTCTTTGTTTCTCATTTCAATCTTAAATGCCCAGACAAAGCCAAATGAAAATCTATCATTCCCGATCCCGAAGATAACCGTTGAAGTTGGTAAGGCGGATAAATCCGGTGATGTTGCGGTGACTTTGCAGATTTTGTTTTTGATGACGATTCTTTCGCTTGCGCCGGCAATAGTTATTCTGACGACATCATTTACAAGAATAATAGTTGTCTTTCATTTTTTGAAGCAGGCGTTGGGAGTTCAGCAGATGCCACCAAGTCAGGTTCTCGTCGGGCTTGCTCTGTTTCTTACATTTTTCATAATGTCTCCCGTATGGGAAAAAATTAACACGGATGCGATACAACCATATCTTAAAAACGAGATAACACAGGCACAAGCATATGAGAGAGCGGTAAAACCACTTCGTGAATTTATGTTTAAGCAAGTTCGTGAAGATGACCTTGCTCTTTTTGTTTCAATGGCAAATCTTCCAAAGCCAAACAACAGGGATGAAATCCCAACATATGTTCTAATCCCGGCATTTGCTATAAGCGAACTTAAAGTAGCATTTCAAATTGGATTTTTGATTTATATCCCGTTTTTGATGATTGACCTCATCGTCGCAAGTGTTCTTATGTCAATGGGGATGATCATGCTTCCGCCGGTTATGATCTCTATGCCTTTTAAAATTTTGCTTTTCATCCTGATTGACGGATGGCATCTTGTTGTTCAATCGTTAATTCAAAGTTTCCATTAATTTTAAACAAATAGCGATGTAAGATGACGGAGCAATTTATAATTCATCTCGCAAGGGAAACATTTTTCACGGCGTTTTTGGTCTCCGCACCAGTTCTCATTGCATCGGCGATCGTTGGACTTTTGATCTCAATTTTTCAATCAGCAACATCAATAAACGAGATGACCCTATCTTTTGTCCCGAAGCTTATCGTCATAGCAGTTGTCCTTGTGATCGCTCTTCCGTGGATAATTGATGTGATGATAAGTTTCACAAAAGAGTTATTCAATCAAATCCCAAACATCGCGAGATAATTTTATGGAGTTTTACTTTTCAACATTTTACGCTTTTATTCTGATTTTTGTAAGGGTTTTGAGTTTGCTTTCAAGCGCTCCGCTTTTTGGACACTCAATTATGCCTTTTCAATTAAGGTTCTGGTTGAGCATTTTTTTGAGTTATATATTTCTTCTCGTTCTTGATCTGGAAAATTTAAATTTATCCGTTGAAATCCTTGGTTTTTTCATTCTTGTTGCGAAAGAAGTTATGGTTGGTTTGATAATTGGATTTTCAAGCTGGGGGATTTTTTACGCTGTTCAATTTGCGGGACATTTGATTGGTTTTGATATAGGTTTTTCAACTTCAACTGCTTTTGATCCAGAGCATTCAGAACCGATGCCGACATTGAGCCAGTTTAAAAATTATTTCGCGCTTACGCTTTTTCTTATGTTTAACGGACATCATTTCCTAATTCAGGTTTTAAAGTCAAGTTTTGAGATAATTCCAGTTTCAAGTTTTTCTGTTAATTTTGGTTTGGTGAATTGGGGAACGAAGTTAATTTCTTTTGTTTTCATCTCCGCCGTTAAAATAAGTGCACCGATTTTAGTTGCTTTGTTTTTAACCGATATAACCATCGGGATTTTATCAAGGGCATTTCCCCAGATGAACATATTTATGTTCGCTTTTTCTGTCAAAATCATCATAGGTCTTCTTGCGTTGATGATCACGATGCCGTTTTTTGTTTTCGTTTTTAAAAAACTTCTTATCTCTTTTGAAGGCGATTTAATTGAACTTTTAAAATCAATCAGCGTTTGAAATGGCGGAGGAATTTCAGGAGCGGACAGAACAGGCGACGCCTAAACGAAGAGAAGACGCAAAGAAAAAAGGTAAAGTCGCAAAAAGTTATGAATTGAGCTCTTCAATTGTCTTGCTTGCTTCTTTAATTGTTTTCTATCTCGGTGGAAATTATGCGTATGAGAAAATAGCGAACTTCACAAGGTATGTTATCGTGAATTCCTATGTGATTGAGATTTCAAGAGATAAAATTTCAAGCTATGCTGAGAATGTTCTCACATTTTTCGGGTTTAACTTTCTTCCGTTTGTAATTTTTCTTATGTTCGTCGGGGTTGGCGCGAGTGTGATGCAGACGGGATATGTTTTCACGCTTGAGTCATTGAAATTTGATTTTGAGAAATTAAATCCAGCAAACGGGATAAAGAAAATTTTATTTTCAAGGAGAAATTTGTTTGAACTCGGGAAGGGATTTTTCAAGATCGGCGCCATTGGTTTAACTGCTTATATCGTTTTAAAAGGTCTTGTTGAAGATGTTTTAATCCTTATGGATTCAAGTGTCTCTGATATCACGGGGTTTATCGCAAGGTCGGGGCTTTCGCTTATGTTGAAAACTGGTCTTGTTTATTTTTTAATTTCAATTTTTGATTTCGCATTTCAAAAGTGGGAGTATGAGAGAGAGTTGAGAATGACAAGACAGGAAATTAAAGAGGAGATGAAAGAGCTTGAAGGTGATCCGCTTGTTAAGTCAAGAATTAGAAGAAGGCAGAGAGAGATTGTGAGGATGAGAATGATGCAGAAAGTTCCAAAAGCTGATGTGGTTATAACAAATCCGACGCATATTGCGGTTGCTTTAAAATATGAGCCGGAAAAAATGAATGCACCGAAAGTCGTTGCGAAGGGAATGAATTTAATCGCAGAAAAAATAAAAGAAATAGCAAAAGCAAATGGGGTTCCAATTGTTGAGGATAAACCACTTGCACAGGCGCTTTATAAAATGGTTGAAATTGACGAGGAAATTCCACCGCAACTTTATAAAGCGGTCGCAAAAGTTCTCGCTTATGTTTTCAACTTGAAAAACAAAAATAAAAAAGTTTAATGAAAAATCTTACAAGAAATACAGATGTTCTTCTTGCGGTTGCGGTTATATCAATTCTTGTCTTTATGATTTTGCCCCTGCCACCGTTTTTGCTTGATATCTTGATCGCCTTTAACATCACTTTTTCAATTGTTGTTCTTTTGATCTCAATGTATATCACAACTCCGCTTGAACTTTCTGTATTCCCCGGGCTTTTGCTTATTCTGACGCTTTTCAGGTTAAGTTTGAATGTCGCTTCAACAAGATTAATTCTTGCTGATGGATATGCTGGCAAGATAATTTTTGCTTTTGGTTCTTTTGTTGTAAAAGGAAATTATGTCGTCGGTTTTATCGTGTTTTTAATCCTTGTTATAATTCAATTCGTTGTGATAACAAAAGGTGCAGGTAGAATTGCGGAGGTTGCCGCAAGATTTACGCTTGACGCTATGCCCGGAAAACAGATGAGCATTGATGCGGATTTAAACGCTGGACTTATAACCGAGGAAGAAGCAAGGAGAAGAAGGGAGTTAATTCAAAGAGAGGCGGAATTTTACGGGGCTATGGATGGCGCAAGTAAATTTGTCCGTGGTGATGCAATCGCTGGATTGATAATAACCGTTGTGAATATAATCGGCGGTTTGATAATAGGTGTTTTACAGCGTGGTATGAGTTTTGGCGAAGCGCTTCAGAATTATACACTTCTTACAATTGGAGATGGGCTTGTTTCACAAATCCCTGCTCTGATAATTTCGGTTTCCGCTGGAATGGTTGTAACAAGAAATGCTTCGGGAAATCAATTTGATGTTGAAATAAAAGGTCAAATTTTCCAGAAACCCAAAGCATTGTTAATTGCTTCCGGAGTCCTCGCATTCTTTGCAATTGTCCCGGGTCTACCTATGCTTCCATTTCTTATTTTATCTGTGATAAGTGGTGTTGCTGGTTATTTTGGAACAAAAGCTGAAAAGACAAAACCGCAACCTGTTGAAACAAAGCCAAAGCAAATTTCACAACCGGAGGAAAAAGTTGAAAAATTAATTCAGGTTGATCCAATAGAGGTTGAAATAGGTTATGGTTTAATTCCACTTGCAGATGAAGAACAGGGCGGAACTCTGTTTAAGAGAATCGTTGGGGTAAGGAAACAACTTGCACTTGAGCTTGGAATTATCATTCCACCGATAAGAGTGAGAGACAACATTTATCTTGAACCAAATGAGTATATCATAAAAATTCGTGGTAATAAAGTCGCAAGTGGTGAGGTAAAGCCCGGCTATTATCTTGCTATGAACCCGGGGACGGCAACCGATGAAATTCGTGAAGCGATGAAAGTTAAAGAACCTGTCTATGGATTTGATGCTTACTGGATTCCATCGCATAGAAAAGAAGAAGCTGAGGTTATGGGATATACTGTTGTTGAACCGGTTTCAGTCATTGTAACTCATCTGATGGAGGTTCTGAGAAAAAATGCCGGAAGAATTTTGAGCAGACAGGATACGAAGGCATTGATTGAAAATCTTCGTGAAGATTATCCTGCGCTTGTTGAAGAGATAACCTCGGATGTCCTTCCAATAGGAACGATTCAAAAAGTTTTGCAAAATCTTCTGAACGAGGGGATTCCAATTCGTGATATGGTGACGATTCTTGAAGCATTGCTTGATTATTCAAGGGTTACGAAAAATGTAGATGTCCTGACTGAATATGTCCGGCATTCTCTTTCAGAGACGATCGCGCGACTTTATCAGGATGAAAACGGTATAATCCACGCAATTCAGCTTGACCCGAGAATAGAGGAAATTATAACTCAATCTTTACAACAAACGAGCTCGCAATCTGCTCCGACGCTTGGGCTTCCGCCGGAGATAATTCGTGCAATTAACTTGAGTTTGGATGAGAATGTTAAAAAAGCAAAAAGTTTAGGTTATCAACCTGTTGTCATATGTTCAGCAACGGTTCGTCTTTATTTTTATCGTCTGATTCACTCAACATTTCCGGATGTAAGCGTGATTTCATACACCGAGCTTCCAACAGATGTTGATATAGAGATCATCGGGCGTGTGAAGATTAACAATGCTTCCTAACTTATTCTTTCCTTTTTGTTGTTTCATAACCTGCTTGATATTAAATTTACAGGTAAAAACAGGTTGTGCGGTGAAACTTTTAAAAACAATTTTCAATTTTCTCACCTTGTTTCTTGTTACAGCGATTTCAATTTCTCAGACGAAAGTAAACGGTTATCTCCAGTATTCCTATCTTGCTGAATTCAAAGATGCAGTAAATGAAACATTTACGCCGGGGACAATTAATCTAAAATTCAGCGGTTCTTTAAGCAGGCAGATCAGGTGGGAAATTCAGTTTGGAGTCAAAGAGATGAATTTTAATAAGTTTTTGAAGGATTATTTTGTTGAAATAAGTGAAATAGCACCAAGATTAAAGGGGCTTGAAGTTAGAGTCGGGCAATTTAAGTATTACTGGTCAATTGAAAGAAAAGAAAGTTCAAGCGAGCGGAAAACAATCTACCGTTCACAGGTTGTATCAGCTCTTGTTGCAGATAGAGATCGTGGCGTTGAAGTTTCGTATTCCGGTTTGAAAAATTTTCGCTTCGCCCTGGGTCTCTGGAATGGAGAGGTTGTTTATAAAAACGCCGGGACTATTTTTGAAACGATTGATTACACAAGAAACATGGACGATTCTGACACAAAAAAAGATTTAACTTTGTTTGCAAGTTATAATTTGAAA
>CAZQJI010000014.1:30807-43658 GCA_964593475.1 uncultured Bacteroidota bacterium
TTTATTCAAAGTTGATGGAATATCTGACTTTTAGATTTAACTATGTGAGAAAAATTGAGAAGCCGGTTGATGTCAAAAACAATGAGCTTATATTTATGATTCAGGTGAGATTTTAAGTTTTTCGCAAAAAAGAAAAAATCTGGAATGGAAAGTTTTTTCGTTGAGCCGAAAAATGTGAGAAAAGGCATGGCTCTGGTGAACGGTGAAGAATTTCATCATCTTGTCAGGGTTTCACGCAAAAGAGTCGGGGAATTGATTTATCTTTTTGATGGGACGGGAAAAATTTACACAGCAAGAATTGTGAAAATAGGAGGGGATAGCGCTGAATGCGAGATAATTGAGGAAAATTTTATGAGGGGTGAATTAGATGTTGAAATTGCAGTCGGTCAAGCGATTTTGAAAAGTCACGAAAGGTTTGAATTTGCCCTTGAAAAGTTGACCGAGATTGGGGTCAGGCAGATAATTCCAATCTTAACAGAAAGAGTTATCGTCTCAAAAAATCCGAAAGATATCTCGCCAAATAAAATAGAAAGATGGCGTAAGATAATTCTTTCAGCGTGCAAGCAATCAAATCGTGCGATTATACCCGAACTTTTTGAACCGATTAAATTTGATGAGTTTGTTTCATTGGAAAAATACGAGAAAAAAATTATTTTTCACGAGAGCGAGGTTGAAAATTTTAATAGAATTTTTCTGCACGATTATATCAAAAGCTTAAGAAATGTTAAGTCGGTTCTTCTTGCAATTGGACCTGAAGGTGGTTTTAGTGATGGTGAAGTAGAAAAAGCAATTGAGTTTGGTTTTGATGTTGTTTCACTCGGTTGCAGAAGGTTGCGCTCTGAGACAGCAAGCGTTGTTTCTGCTGGAGTTATAGCTCAATTCTTTATTTCTGAAACAAAAGATTCACAGGTTTGGAAAAAGTAAGGACAAATAAACTGAAAAAGTATTTTTACATCGGGAAGAAAATAATAAAAGCTGTTGATGGTGTTGATATTTCAATAAATGAGGGCGAAATTTGCGCTCTTGTTGGTGAATCCGGAAGTGGTAAATCAACGCTCGGGAAATTGATTTTGAGGATAATTGAACCTGATGAAGGCGGGATATTTTTCAATGGAATTAACATAACTTCACTTGACAGGGGTAATTTACGAGCGATTAGAAGAAAAATGCAGATGATTTTTCAAGATCCATTTACAACTTTTAATCCTGTTTATAAAATCGGGACTCAAATTTTTGAAGCGGTCAAATTTCACAAAGTCGTTGATGATGGTGTAGTTGAAGATTACATAGTTCAGTTGATGAGAACTGTTGCGCTTCATCCTGACATACTCAAAAAATATCCATCTCAATTAAGCGGGGGACAACTTCAGCGTTGCGCTATAGTAAGGGCAATTTCTTTACAGCCGGAGTTTTTAATCTGCGATGAAATAGTTTCATCTCTTGATGTGTCTGTTCAGGTTCAGATAATTGAACTTTTGAAGGTTTTGAAGGATGAGTTTAAATTAACAATTTTGTTTATCACGCATGACATCGGGGTTGCGAGAAAAATCGCAAACAGGGCTTTTGTAATGTATTCCGGAAAAATTGTTGAACAGGGCGTAATTGAAAAGATATTTTATGAACCAAGCCATGAATATACGAAGAAATTAATTGGTTCGGTTTTAAGTATAAAAATATAAGCAGGGGTTGAAATGAAATTGAAGTCCGTAAATCCAGCAACGCTTGAAGTTTTAGCCGAAATTGAAACAACACCGGTTGAAGAAGTTTATGAAATTTCAAAGAAAGCCCAGGAAACTTTCAGAAAATGGTCAATGACGACAATTGACGAGCGATTGAAACTTTTGAAAAACGCCAGAGACATTCTTTACAGTGAGCAAGATGAAATTGCAAAGTTGATAACGCTTGAAAACGGAAAGCCGATAATTGAATCGTATTCAATGGAAATTTTCCCGACGCTTGACCTTTTTGATTTTCACATCAAAAATGCGAAAAAAATTTTAAAGCCGAGAAAAGTTCGCTCTCAAATTCCTTTATTCTGGCTCAAAAGAAACTATATACACTTTGAACCGCTTGGCGTGGTTGCGGTGATCTCGCCGTGGAATTATCCCTTGCTTCTTCCCATTGCACCGATAATTTCAGCTCTTGTTGCGGGAAATTGCGTGATTTTTAAACCATCGGAATATACAAGTTTGATCGGGCTAAAAATTTACGAAATTTTCAAAGAAGCAGGTTTTCCTGATGGGGTTTTTAACATTGTGATTGGATTTGGTGATGTTGGAGAAGCGCTTGTTAACTCTCATATTGATAAAATTTCATTCACAGGAAGCACGAAAACAGGAAGAATCATAATGCAAAACGCCGGAAAGAAACCGATTCCTGTGACGCTTGAACTTGGGGGAAAAGATCCAATGATAGTTTTTGATGATGTTGATGTTGAACTTGTGTCAAGTTCTGCGGTTTGGGGTGCTTTCGCAAACGCCGGGCAGACCTGCGTTTCAGTTGAAGTTTGCTATGTTCAGGAGAAAATTTTTAATGTTTTCGTTGAAAGAGTCGTTGAGAAGACGAAGAAATTAAAAATTGGCAATGGACTTGACCCGGATGTTGAAATCGGCGCTATAAACAACGAAAGACAACTTCGGATAATTGAAAACCAGATTGAAGATGCAATTTCAAAAGGGGCGAAAATTTTAACCGGTGGAAAAAGAATCTATCCGAAAGATAAAAATGGGAACGAATTAAAAGGTTATTTCTTTGAGCCAACGGTGATAATAGATGTTGATAACTCAATGCTTCTTATGAGAGAAGAAACATTTGGACCTGTTCTTCCGATTGTTAAGTTTAAAAATGAAGATGAAGTTATTGAGATGGCTAATTCAGGTGAATATGGGTTATCTGCGAGCGTATGGACGAAGGATAAGAAAAGGGCTAAAAGAATTGTTGAAAGGATAAAGTCCGGGTCTGTTCTTGTCAATGAGTGTATTGTGCATTACGGTGATGCAAAAGCTCCGTGCGGTGGTGTTAAGTCAAGTGGCTTTGGCAGGGTTCATTCTGAATTTGGGATTTATGATATGGTAAATATCAAATTTGAAAGTTTTGATTTCATTTCGCCATATCGTCTGTGGTGGTTTGGATATGATGAAAAAGTTTTGAAAACGATAAAAAATTCGCTCTCTTTTCTTTATTCTCCATCTATATTTCAAAGGTTTAAATCAGCTTTTGCACTTGTTCCAAATCTATTGAGGAAGAAAGAAGGCAGAGTTTGAAAACTTCCACACCTCAAAAACAAATTCAGGTTCAAAAATGAAAAAATTATCTTCGCTTTTTCTAATTTTCACGATTTTGGCATCTCAAATTTTGAATTTCTCATTTCTTGAATCCGCATCCAGAAGACCTGTTAAGTCGTTTAACGGTATGGTTGTGTCCTCAGATTCACTTGCGACGAAAGTTGGGATTGAGATTTTAAAGAAAGGTGGAAACGCTGTTGATGCAGCTGTTGCGGTTGGATTTGCTCTTGCGGTCACTTATCCACAGGCGGGAAACATCGGAGGTGGTGGGTTTATGGTGATAAGAATGGCAAATGGTGAAACTGTTACAATTGATTTCAGAGAAAAAGCACCGTTGAAAGCCCATAGAGATATGTTTCTTGATGAAAGTGGAAATTTTGCCCCGGAAAAAAGTCAAATTGGACATCTTTCCGTTGGGGTTCCGGGTTCAGTTGCGGGTTTGATCCTTGCGCTTGAAAAATATGGGACGATGTCAAGAAAAGAAGTTTTAAATCCGGCGATTAAACTTGCTGAAAAAGGTTTTATTGTAAATGAGGGGCTTGCAAACGCTTTTAAAAATGCATTTGAACATTTCAAGAAATTTCCAAGCACAATGAAATACTTTTCAAAAAACGGAGAACCATACAAAGCAGGTGATAAACTTGTTCAAAAGGACCTGGCAAAAGTTTTAAAGTTGATAAGGGATAAAGGAAGAGATGGATTTTACAAGGGTAAAGTTGCAGATTTGATCGTCGCTGAGATGAAAAGGGGTGGCGGCTTGATAACTTATGAAGACCTTGAAAATTATCAACCGGTGATAAGAAAGCCGGTCATTGGGAATTATCGCGGTTATGAAATTATATCAATGGGTCCGCCAAGTTCCGGTGGCGTTTGCTTGATTGAACTTTTGAACATACTTGAAAATTTTGATCTGAAAAAATACGGGTTTGGTTCGTCTCAAACAATTCACTATTTAGTTGAGGCGATGAAACGAGTTTATGCTGATAGAGCTGAATATCTCGGGGATCCGGACTTTGTTCAAATTCCGCTTGAAAAACTTCTTTCAAAAGAATATGCGAAAGAAATTGCAAATGAAATTGATACTTTTTATGCGACGCCAAGTTCAAAAATTATTCGTTCTGTTTCTCCAGCTTTTGAAGGCGTGCATACGACTCATTATTCCGTTGTTGATAAATGGGGAAATGCAGTTGCGGTTACGACGACTATTAACAGTTATTTTGGCTCAATGGTTGTTGTTGATGGTGCGGGATTCTTTTTGAACAATGAGATGGATGATTTCAGCGCAAAGCCAGGCGCCCCAAATCAATTCGGGTTGCTCGGAAGCGAAGCAAATTCAATTCAGCCGGGGAAAAGAATGTTAAGTTCAATGACCCCGACAATAGTTTTAAAAAATGGAAAACCATTCCTCGTTCTTGGCTCACCGGGTGGTTCAACGATTATAACATCGGTTCTTCAAGTTATTTTAAATGTTGTTGATTTCGGGATGAACATTCAAGAAGCTGTTGATGCCCCGAGAATACATCACCAGTGGTATCCGGATGAAATTTATTATGAGAGGCGTGGATTGGTTTTTGATGTGATTGAAAATTTAAAGAAGCGAGGGCATAAACTTGTTGAAAGACATGGATTTCAGGGCGAAGTTCAAGCAATTTTAATTGATGAAAATGGCGTAAAATACGGCGCTGTTGATCCTCGCGGATATGGGCTTGCGATGGGGTATTGAGCAATTTGGAAAGTTTAATTAAATTTATAAAAAATTAAGCGGAGTTAAATTATGAGGTTCAAGATTTTTTTCATTCTTATTTTATTTCTTCAAAATTTTCAACTTTACGGGCAGATTGAAAGAGAAAGCGACAGGTTGAGATCAATAGAATTACGGCTTGAAAGATTGGAAGCCACTCTTAATACTTTCATGCAACAGGTGGATAAAAGATTTGAGCAAATTGATAAGAGATTTGAACAAGTTGATAAAAGGTTTGAACAGGTTGATAAAAGAATAGATGATTTGAACCGTAAGATTGATCAGCTTATGACTTTTTTGTGGATAATCTCTGGAATTTTTACTGCAATTATGATTGCTGCAATTGGTTTTGCGATATGGGACAGGCGAACCGCAATTTACAGAGCGAAGCAAGAAGCGATTGAAGAAGTTGACAGAAAGTGGAATCTTACAAATGTTGTAAAGGCACTCCGTGAATATGCGCTTGGTGATCAACGTCTTGCTGATATTTTGAAAAAATACGGCTTAATGTGAGTGTTTCAAAATCTTTTTAAAATTTTTCGCCTTACTTTCATTGCAATTTTACCGCCTTTGATTTTTCTTGTTCTGTTTTTTGCTGTTTCAATGGTTGTGTATAAAAATCTTGAAAATGATATTTCCTGGGTTGATGCTTTTTTCTGGATAACTCATCCACATGCGATTTCTGAACACAGGAAAGATTTGACGAAGTTGTTTGCTTTTGTTGTTTATGTTGGCATTTTCTTTTTTCAGGTCTGGTTTATTGAGAGAATTCTTGTGAATATATTCAGTGGCGAATTAAAAATACTCTGGAGAAAGCGTATGAGTGAGGTGACAATTTCAAAACTTAAAGATCATTATATAATCATCGGCTATGGTCAGGTCGGGAGAACAGTTGTTGATGAACTTGTTAAGTTGAAATTGCCATTTGTTTTGATTGAGACGAATGAAAGCATTGTAAAAGAACTTTTGAAAGAGGGTATAAATGCAATTCAAGGTGATGCAAGGAGAAGGAGTGTTTTAATAAGTGCTGGGATTGAAAGAGCTAAATTTATTTGCACATTGATTGACAGTGATGCGGACAATCTTTACATAACGATAACCGCGAAAATGTTGAATCCGAACATAAAGGTTATCTCAAGAGCTGGAAATTTAAGATATGCGGAAGCGATGAGAGGTGCTGGCGCAGATGAAGTGGTTGTGCCGGAATACGAAGGTGGAATGGTTGTTGGTAGGATAATTTCAAGATATGAGAAATTGAAAGAATTTTAAAATAAAAAAACCCGGCTTATGAAAATACTCCTCATTGAGGATGAGAAAAAGGTGGCAAGTTTTATAAAGCGTGGTCTTGAAGAGGAGCGCTTCACAGTTGATGTCGCTTATGATGGCGAGAGCGGTGAATTTATGGCTCTGACATCTGAATATGACCTGATAATTCTTGACATACTTCTTCCTAAGAAAAATGGGCTTGATGTTTTAAGGAGTATAAGGGCTAACAAAATTAACACCCCAGTTTTGATTTTGACGGCAAGGGGTTCAATTGATGATAAAGTTGAGGGTTTGGACAGCGGTGCCGATGATTATCTAACAAAGCCATTTGCTTTTGCCGAACTAATTGCAAGGATTCGCTCTCTTTTGAGGAGGACTTCGCCGGAAAAATCAAACATAATAAAAGTTGCTGATCTTGAACTTGACACAGTTAAACACATCGTAAAGCGTGGGGATAAGGTAATTGAATTAACAGCGCGTGAATTTGCATTACTTGAATATATGATGCGAAACAAGGGTAGAGTTTTAACCAGAACTATGATAGCGGAGCACATCTGGGATTATCATTTTGACACAGGTTCAAATATAATTGATGTTTATGTGAGAAGATTGAGGAAGAAAATTGATGAGGGTTTTTCTAAAAAATTAATCCGCACGGTTCGTGGCGTCGGATATGTAATCAAAGAGGATTGAGGATATGTTAAGTTCAATTAAATTAAAGCTTTCAATTTTATACTCACTTGCTTTGCTTTTATCACTTGGAATTTACGGGACGCTTGCTTATTTCTATATGAAGAAAAATTTGCTTGATGGGCTTGATAATTCATTGAAGTCGGAGATAAAGTGGATAAAAGATGCGGTTGAACCAAAAATTTCAAATCTTGAACTGATGGCGGGTGAAATTGAGGGGGAACAGGAGCCAGATTCAACGCTTGAGGATGAGATCTGGGATATGATTTACGAACATTCGCTTTTGAGCGCAAAGAAACAATTCATTCAGATTAAAGATAAAAATGGAAAAGAAATTTACAGATCATTAAGTTTGGGTCAACTTGATTTACCACTTGATTCAATTAAAACGATAAATCAAATTTTTCTTTTCACTCTTGATAAATTTAATTCGCACAAAATCAGATTAGCTGTCTTAAAGTCCGAGCATCTTCAACTCGGGGTTGCGTATCCGATTGATGAAATAGATCACGCTCTGGCAAATTTGTTTAGAATTCTCATCTTTTTGATCCCGATTGCTCTTTTAGTATCAATCCTTGGTGGAATTTTTCTTGCCTCCCGCTCCCTGAAGCCAGTTGATGACATTGTAAAAACCGCAAGGGAAATAACCGCTGGAAATTTAAGCAGACGGATTCCCGAGCCCCGATCAAACGATGAAATCGCACGTCTGATAAGAACATTGAACGATATGATTGATCGGCTTGAGAAATCATTTGAAAGGATGAAACAGTTTTCTGCTGATGTATCCCATGAATTTAAAACGCCTTTGACTATAATTCGCGGTGAGATTGAACTTGCCCTTTCCGGGGGTAAAAAAGCAAATGAGTTAAAGAAAGTTCTTATAAATATACTTGATGAGGTTGTGCGACTTTCAAATATGGTTGATGATTTGTTGACACTTTACAAATCAGATGTTGGTCAAATTAAGTTTGATTTCAAAGAAGTTGATATCGCTGGTTTAATCAGGGATCTTCTTGATGATGTTATAATTCTTGCCGAAGGAAGCGGGGTTAAAATCAAGGTTGAAAAAATTGAAAAGGCAATTGTAAGCGGAGATGAGATGAGATTGAAGCAATTATTCTTAAATTTAATTGACAACGCTATAAAGTATAACAAAATTGGCGGTGAGGTTTTGATTTCGGTTGAAAATAAAAATGGCTTTGTGGAGATATCAATAAGCGATACAGGCATTGGGATCCCGGATGAAGATATAAATTTGATATTTGAGAGGTTTTATCGTGTTGATAAAGCAAGAGGTAGGGGTGGTATTGGGCTTGGTCTTTCAATAGCCAAGTGGATCGCTGAATCGCACAATGGAAGGATAGAGGTTGAGAGCAAGCTCGGTCAGGGGAGCAAGTTCAAAGTTATTTTGCCGGGGGTTGAAAGATGAAAAAAGTTTAATCTTATTTTCATTTTGCTTTCATGTTCTGTTCGTATATTGTAATTGCAAAGATAAATTTCAAAAACAAAATTGAGGATTTAAAAATGAAGCGTTTAATTCTCCTCGCAGTTACGTTAATTTTGGGGTTAAATGTTGCTGTCTTTTCCCAGCAAACACAACAACAGGCGCAACCCCAGAAGCCAGCAGTGACCGAGCAGAAGAAAGCCGAGGCTGATACGGCGAAGAAAGCCGTGAAGAAGGAGGCAAAGAAAGCGAAAAAGGTGAAGAAGGAAAAGAAAGAAAAAGCGCCGAAGCCAGGCAATTAATTGAATAACCCCGACCCCAGCGGTCGGGGTTTTTTGTAAAAAACGGAGGTGCTACCTCTAAAATGGTTATACTTTTCACACTATCACAACTTGAACTAACGGGTGCGGAAGTTTATGCCATTGAGATAATTGAAAGATTAATTGAAAAGGGGCATACTTGTTATATAATGTCTGATACATTGCACCTGGAAACAGGGGCAAAGTATATCCAAGTTAAATTTAATAAGCGCAAAATTTGGAATAGAATATATCAAATTATTTTTCTTGTCCGTTTCATTAAGAAAAATAAAGTTCAAATAATTCACGCCCATTCACGCGCATCCGGTTGGGTCTCCTACTTCGCATCAAGAATTTGTGGTATCCCTCTTGTGACGACAGTTCACGGAATGTTACATGTGCATCTTTCAAGCAAACTTATAAAAGTTTTCGGTGATTACATATTTGCGATATGTGAAAATGTGGTTGAACATCTTAAAAGGGATTTTAATGTCCCCCCGTCAAAAATTGAGTTGTTAAGAAATCCAGTTACTATCTTGAAAATAAATTCACCCGAATTGACATCCGGTAAAACAATCGGTATAATCACAAGTCGGCTTACGGGTCCGAAGGGTGAGGTAATTTATCAACTGCTTGAAAATATCGTGGGTAGAATTAATGCAAAAATAATTGTGATGGGTGCAGGGAATATCCCAGATAGATTTAAAAAGTTTGTAAATGAAGGGGTTGAGTTCTGGGGGCAGGTTCGTGATTTAAAAGATCTTCTTGAAAAAATGATAAAATTTGATGTTATTGTTGGTTCGGGGCGAATAGCGATAAAATCAATTATGCTGGGTAAACCAACTATAGCAGTGGGCGAGATGAAAAGTATTGGCTATGTAAATTTTGCGAACATAAATGAATGTTTAAAAAGTAACTTTGCAGATGTTGATCGGGTTAAAAATTTTGATTGGGACAAAGTTGTAAATGATATAAAATTTTCTTTGAGCTCGGAGGGAATTGATCCGGACTTGAGGGAAATTGTTTCAAAAGAATATGACCCGGTGAGGATTATCGGAAGAATTGAATCTGTTTATACTTCGCTAATAATTCGTAAAATGCGTCGTGAAATCCCAATCTTAGCGTATCATAGAATTGTAAAGGATAAGAAAGAAGCTGGAAAACATGGAATTTATGTAACCCTTGATCAATTCAAAAAACACATGAAATTTCTGGCTGACCATGGCTTTAAAACCATCACTTTTAAGGATCTTGAGAACATAGATAGGACTAACCTGGAGGAGAAATACATTATTTTAACTTTTGATGATGGATATGAAGACAATTATACTCTTGCATTTCCAGTTTTGAAAAAATATGGTTTTAAGGCGGTTATTTTTCTTGTTTCCGACCTTGAGTATAATATCTGGGACATGCCTTCCGGGGAGCCCAAAGTTAAACTTTTAACCCTTGAACAATGCCTTGAGATGAAAGAATATGGGATTGAATTTGGCTCGCACGGGAGATATCACAGAGATCTGACAGGTTTAAGCGTTCGTGAAATAGAGGATGAGGTTTTCAATTCAAAGTCAATCCTTGAAGAACGTCTTGGCAGTGAAATTTTAAGTTTTTGCTATCCTTATGGGAAAGTTAATAATGTTGTAAAGGAGCTTGTTAAAAAAGCAGGTTATAAATATGGTGTGGCGACAGATTCAGGTCCAGTTGTTTTACATGAAGATTGGTATCAGATAAGAAGAATTTTAATCTTCCCGAATACAACAACCCGTAGATTTTCTCGCAAAGTCAGGGGGGATTATACATTTAAAAAAGCGGGTAAAATTTGGAATTTCAAATAGTTTTTTTTATTTTTTAAAAAACTAATCCTCAATGGTGGGTTTTCCCCAAAAGGGACCCATTTGGGAAACCCACTATTTTTTTTGAGTTATGATGAATCTTGAAGAGCTAAAGTCAAAAATCAGAGAAATAGTTGTGCCTATAATTGAAAACGCTGGCGCTTATCTTGTTGATATAAATTTCAAAGGTGTCGGGCGAAATCTTACACTTGAAATTTTTGTTGATACTGATGACGGGATAACCGTGAAGAAATGCGAGGAGATAAGCCGAAAAATTTCTGATGCGCTTGATTTTTATGACCCTATACCGGGAAGATACCGGCTTGAGGTTTCTTCCCCTGGCGTTGGGACGCCATTTAAAGTTAAAAGACAATACTTTACAAACACTGGAAGATTTCTGCGTGTGAAATATATTGATCGGGTCTCAGCTCAGGCAATTGAAATTATGGGAAAACTCATTTACGCAGATGATGAGATAATTAAAATTGAAGTTGAAAATGACTTGCTCATTTTAGCATACGAACAGATAATTGAAGCGAAAACCGAAATTGTATGGTAAAAAAATCAAAATAAGAAACACAAGGTTATGAATCGTGAAATAGTTGAGGCATTCACGCAACTTGCGAAAGAGAAAAAAATTGAAAAAGATAAAATTGCTTTTATCCTTGAAGATATTTTCAGAACGCTTGTGAAGAAAAAATACGGAGATGATGCGGAGTTTGATATAATCGTGAATATGGAAAGGGGAGATATTGAGATTTATCTTATGAAAGATATAGTTGATGTCGTCAAAGATCCTTTGAGAGAAATTTCGCTTGAAAAAGCCAGGGAAGTGGATCCAACGCTTGATCTTGGAGAAAAATTTGTTGAAAAAATTGAACTCAAAGATTTCGGTTTGAGGTTAATTTCGCAAGCAAAACAGCTTTTTATTCAGAGATTGAGCGAATTTGAACGCGATTCAATTATGAAAGAGTATGAATCACACAAAGGTGAAATTTTGATCGGCGAAGTTTATCAGATTTACACTGGCAAAGATGGGAAACCGGAGACGGTTCTTTTGATGCATAATAAAAATGAATTGATTTTACCAAGAAGCGAGATGATACCAGATGAGAGATACAGGAAGAATGAAAGTTTGAGGGTTCTTGTAAAAGATGTCAGACCACCAAATCCAAAAGATGAACGCAGAGGCGGTGGAAATCCCCAGATAATTGTTTCAAGGGCAGATCCCCAATTTCTTGTTAAACTTTTTGAGCTTGAAATCCCGGAGGTTTATGATGGTGTTGTCGTTATAAAAAATGTTGCGCGAATCCCCGGAAAAAAATCAAAAGTTGCAGTTGCCTCAACAGATGAGAGGGTTGATCCAGTTGGTGCATGCGTCGGGATGAAGGGAGTTAGAATTCATTCAATTGTTAAGGAACTTAACAATGAAAATATAGATGTAATTGCATACAGCGATGACCCGGCTATATTTGTCGCAAGAGCTTTACAGCCGGCAAAACCAAAAGGAGTTGAGATAGATAGAGAAAAAAGAAGAGCCATAGTTTATGTTCCACCCGAGGAAGTTTCAGCTGCTGTTGGAACGGATGGGATAAATGTAAAACTTGCGTCTGAGCTTACAGAATACGATATTGAAATAGTTTCCACCGAAGGTGAGAAAAAAGATGTTCAAAGAATTGTCCGTTTGTCGGATTTGAAAGATCAAATTGGAGAGGAAATTTATCAACGCTTGAAAGATGCGGGGATTGAAACGAACAGAGATTACCTTGCTCTTTCAGATGAAAATATAAAGTCAATTCTTTCTGGAGTTCAGGGAGTTGACGATAAAAAAATAAAACGTTTGAGAAACATAATAAGAAAAGCTTCAAGGTAAAAAGTTATGGCGAAAAGAGTATATCAAATAGCGAAAGAGTTGAACATATCTTCGGATGAGCTTGTGAGTTTTTTGCAAAAGCAGGGATTTGATGTGAAGAATCACATGTCTCAAGTTGATGATAAAATGCTTGAGGTTATAAACAGGCATTATAAACACGAGCGTGAATTGGCTGAACGCCAGAGAAAGAAAAAGGAAAAGGAGATTGGGACAAGGATAACTGAACCTACTCCAGCTGAAGCACAGCAAGTTGTGGAAGAAAAAGTCGTTGCTGAAACTGTCTCTCAAAAACAAGAGGAAGTTGTCTCGGAAATCGTAATTGAAGAAGTTAAAGAAGAAGAGATAAAGCGGGGGGCAGAATCTGTTGTTGAAAAAGTTGAGGGGGAAATTGAGACATCCGTTGAAACGACGCAACAAGTAGT